>PEAN01000125.1 GCA_002753735.1 Magnetococcales bacterium DCbin4 | reverse complement strand
AACCACGCGGAAAACCGCTTCGGGTAATGGGGCGCGTAAAAAACAAAATCAACACCAAAATCAAAGTCCTGGGGGCAGTCCCCCAGACCCCTTTTTTCTTTCAATAATTTATTTGAATGTCAATATGACCTGATCACAGGTGGGAAAATTTCAATGATACGGGCAAGCAGGACATCATTGACATGAAACAGGGATCGCCGGCACCAACAAGGATTCATCGTGCGAAAATCGGAAAACAATGGCGAATCAGAAAGTAAAATGCGATTCAACTGCAAATCTTTTCGGGTCAATTGTCCATTGTTGGCGATAAACAGATAACCTAACGCTTGATTTCCTGCTTTAATGGAATGATAGTCAGACTCGGGCAGGTTATCGATGACAATCTGCGAATGGGCAAAGACAAGGCGATTGCCACCCAAAACCAGCCAGGCGTTGCGAACCAACAAGGCCGTATCCGGGTCAAACGCATCGGAACCCTTCCAAACATCGCCATTATCAGGCCATGAATGCACATGATCATGACTGATCAATTGCAATTCCACCTTTTTACCCATACGATTTTCCAATCGCTGGGTCAAAGAACCACGCCAGGTCAGCAAATCCTGCAACAGTGGACTCAGGTGTGTTCCCTGATCGGCAATCAACCGGTCTGGATCGCTCCAGGCATCGAGGAATTGAATACCGGTCAATGGTGATACGATGATTTGTCTGGAATCCATGATTCACTGAAAACATCAACATGAATCAAAAGCCCGATTCATGATATTGAAATGAAGAGCGAATACAAATCGCTACCTTGAAAACGATGTCCACATGTTCGGGAATGAACCCATGATCATGAAACCACGTTTGATGGTTAAAGCCAATCTTGAAAATGGTCTTGAACTTTCCCTTGAGCCGGAAACAAGACATTATCTTATTCACACCCTGCGCCGACAAAAAGGGACAGAGCTTCTGCTGTTCAACAACCAGGGCCCGGAATGTGAATGGGAAGCCACTTTGGTGGAAACCCATCCTGAAGCGCGCGTATTGGTCCATCGTGCCATCCAGGTCGCACGTGAATCCACGCTGAAGATTACTCTGATCTCCGGACTGCTCAAGGGAGATGCGACGGAGTGGGTCATACAAAAAGCGACCGAATTGGGAGTTTCTCAATTCATTCCGTTGCAAAGCCAAAGAACCGTAGCCCGGATTGCCCACGAACGTTGGCCGAACAAAGAGCGCCGTTGGAACCGGATCGTCGAGGAAGCGGCAGAACAAAGCGAACGGGTCAAGCTGATGGACATCCATCCTCCGGTGGAATGGTCACAGTTGCCTGCATTATTACCTGCGACACCGCGTTATTTGTTTTGGGAAGAGCATGCCGATGCCCCCGCTCGTTTGCGGACGCTCCCGCCTCCTGGTACAGGGGTGACTTTGTTGACGGGTCCCGAAGGGGGGTTTTCTTCCGAAGAGGTACAACAAGCCGAAACTTCCATGGGATTTAAAATATTATCCCTGGGACCCCGAATTTTGCGTGCCGATACTGCGGCGGTGGCGGTCGTCACCGCGGTTCAAACCTTGTGGGGCGATCTGGGATGAGTGGCTTGACTTTTTTTTCGAAAGTTCCTGCTTTGAAAAAATGGATTCCCCTGTTTTTGGTATTGCTGTTTTTTTCCCTGTGGTTTCCTTGGAACAACCGGGACTCGGGGAGTGTTCATTCAAGCACGCAACTGGCGATGGGGACGTTGGTCACCATCTCCACCTGGGGGACGGGCGATGTGGATGAGGGAAAAAAAGTGGCCCGGATCTTTGAACGAATACGCCAGGTGGAAGCGATCGCCAGTCGCCAGGATGCGAACAGCCCGGTTTACAGGATCAATCATTCCCCGCAAACCAAACACGTCGCGCCTCCGGAAGCATTGGTGACCATTATTGAAAAAGGACTTGAAATCAGACAGCAATCCCAGGGGGCATTTGATCCGGGTTTGGCTTCTTTGCTGGACCTGTGGGGATTTACCCATGGTGTTCCCGAAAAGGGTGCCCTTCCGGAACAAAATGATCTTTCAGCCTGGCTTGAAAAAAGAAACCAATTCCCCGAATACGGTATCCATTTGAATAAAGATCCCAATGGCACCGTAACCCTGCATCTGGATGGCGATGTCTTTGCCTTGGATTTGGGTGCCATTGCCAAAGGGTATGCCTTGGATCAGGCGATGGCGACCATGAAACAGTCGGGGATCCAGGATGGTTTGATCATTGGGGGTGGGGACATGATCATTGCCGGTTCCAAGGGGGGAAAACCCTGGCGCATCGGTATTCAACATCCCAGAGATCGCGACAAGGTCATGGCACAGGTTGAAGTAATGGGAGACATGGCTTTGGCGACCTCTGGAGATTATGAACGATTTTTCATGGTCAATGGGGAACGGCAACATCACATCCTCGATTCCAAAACCGGCAAACCGTCACGTTCGGGGTTGATTTCCGTTTCCATTCAGGCCAAGGAGGCCATGGTGGCGGATGCATTGAGTACTGCTGTTTTTGTTTTGGGCATGGAAAAGGGTAAGGCGTTGATAGAACAATTGGATGGCGTTGAAGGGATGTTGGTACAGGAAAATGGGGAACGATGGAAAAGTCCACAATTCAAAGGCCAATGGTTGGATGAACAAAAAAATGATTAAGAAAAAAAAGGGGGCAATCCCTTAAGTCTCCTTTTTTTTCATAATCATAAATACCTGGAGTTTCCATGAAATGGTTGGAGGGATGGCGCCGATGCACCCATGCCACGGACCGTTGGATCACGGTCATTTCGGCAGTGGGAATCATGGGTCCCTGTTTGTGGACCTTGCGTCCTCAACCCGAACGGATGGTCATCATCCGTGATGTCCATGCGCATGAAGTCGAATGGCCGTTGAACCGCGATACCATCATGGAAGTCGATGGTCGCCTGGGACCCGTCAAAGTCGAAATTCGTGACCAACGGGTACGATTGCTGGAATTCAACAGTCCACGATTGGTTGGCACCCTGACCGGTTGGATCGACAAACCCGGACAATTGACCGCCTGTGTTCCATGTGCAGTCATCGTTCAGGTGAAAGGCCATCCATCGTCCAATCATGAGAATTCCGGACATCAACCCTATGATGGGATCGCCCGATGAGGCATCTTCGATCCAAGGGGATTCAAACCATACGACCGGAACTCTATGTGGTCTACTGGGCCGCTGCCGCAGTGACCGCACATGTGTTGGAAAGCGGTCTCCCCTATCCCGGTCCCTGGTTCAAACCGGGTTTGGCCAATATTTTTGTATTGGTTGCCTGGTTGCAACTGGGGTGGCGGGTCGCACTCGGAGTTTCCATGCTGCGGGTATTGGCATCATCATTGATCCTGGGAACCTTTCTTTCCCCTACATTTTTTCTCAGCCTTTCTGGGGCGTTGGGCGCCTTCATGGCCATGGCTGTCATTGATTTTGCGCGGCTGGGGGCAGGTCCGGTGGGATTTTCCATCCCCGCCTCCCTGGCACATATGACCGCTCAGGTCGTCGTAGCCTACTTCATGATCCTCCATCATCCCGGTGTATTCACCGCTCTGCCTTGGTTTTTGATCGGCTCCTGGTTGACTGGATTGTTCAATGGTTGGGTTGCCTGTCTTATTTTGCAACGGTTGCCCGGAGATGCCGCTTTTCATGAGAGCGTTTCGTCATGAGGCACGGTCGTTTCATGATCGCCCTGGGGTATGCACTCGTGATTCACGTCTGCATGGTATGGTTTTTAAGTGGTCATGTGACCACGAAGCCACCTCAGCGGGAAAAAATCATGGTCCCGGTGGAATTGATTCAAATACCTGAGGAGAAAATACCACCCAAAAAACCGGAAAAACCGGATCTGTTGGCCCAGGTTGACCGGGTGACCGAAGCAAAACCTGCTCTGGCAAAAACGGAAGCCCTGCCCAGACCGGAGTCCGAGCCATTGCCGGGACATTCAGTGACCAGTGGTCCGGAAAAACAGAATGAAATCACTGCCGAACCTCCCGTTCGCGCCAAGGCACCCATCAAAGCGGATAAAAACAAGGAAAATAAGAAAAAAACTACGCCATCGGTTCAAAAAGATGAAATCATTTCAAAACCGTTGAGCCTTTCTCCAACCTTGTCGGATATTAACCGATGGGATGATGAAAATAATATAAAAGATCAATCGCACCACGGACGGGAACAAACCCTCGACCTCAATACCAGCAAGGTACAATATGCCGTCTATTTTTCCCGTTTGAAGGAACGAATCGAACAAGGGTGGATCTATCCCGAACGGGCAAAAAATTTAAATCTGTCCGGCAATCTGCGATTGAAATTCACCATTGATCGTGATGGCAATTTATTGGCCTTGAACATTTTACGCAGTTCCGGAGAATCGATCCTGGATGAATCGGCATTGAACGCCGTCAAAGGGGCTGCACCGTTTGCTCCATTTCCGCAGGATTGGCAGTTGGAAAAAATTCATGTGACCACTACTTTTGAATATATACGCAGAAAAATCCTATGGCGTCCTTGATGAATCCTGATTTTCCATATGCCGGGAAATTATTGGAATTTTATGCAACATCAGGACGCAGCCTTCCCTGGCGTGATCATCGGGATCCCTATCGCATCTGGGTTGCCGAAATCATGCTGCAACAGACACAGGTCACGACGGTACGCGGCTATTATGACCGATTTTTAACAAAATTTCCGACAGTCTGTGAATTGGCCAGGGCGGATGTTCAGGAAGTACGCGCTCAATGGCAGGGATTGGGTTATTATCGGCGGGCGGAACATTTGCATCGTGCTGCCCGAATCATTCAAAATGATCTTGACCAACATTTTCCAGATACCCTGGAGGGATGGATGGCTTTGCCAGGGGTGGGACGCAGTACGGCCGGAGCCATCCTTGCCATCGGATGGAATCAAAGACATCCCATCCTTGATGGCAATTGCAAAAGGGTGTTGGCACGTTTGGTGGCATTGGATGAACCGGTGAACAGCAGCCAGGGAGAAGGTATCCTTTGGTCATTGGCGGCACTGCTGACACCTGAGCGGTGTCCAGGGAATTATGCCCAGGCGATCATGGACCTTGGTGCCACGGTATGTACGCCGCATGCCCCTCACTGTCCAGAATGTCCTTGGCGTATGGGGTGCCGTGCCCTGGCCGAAGGGCGGGTGGATCAATATCCGCGAAAAAAACCGCCCCGGGGGTGTCCCAAATACAGCCAGGTTGCATTCCTGGTGCGGGCAAAGGATGGACGAATATTGATGCATCGTCGGCCGGAAGGTGGTTTGTTGTCGGGATTATGGGAACCCTTATCGTTGGAGCGGCAAATTTTTTCCTTGGTTCCTCCTGGAGTTGCCGAGGTGGATGAACAACTTTGGCAGCATTGGCAGATCAAGTGCCGTGAGATGAATCCGGTGGGGACGGTACAACATCGGTTCACTCATTTCCATCTGACGGTATGGGTTTTTGCATGTCACCATGAATCGGGTTGGCCACAGGGTGACGGAGTGTGCTGGTGGCATCCAGGGCAGACCGACCTGCCCATCTCGACGTTGCATTCCAAGGTGATCATGATCAAGAAATAAAAAGGGTTGCCGCCTTCGTGGGAATGACAGAGGATTGTCCCAAGGGGTTTGATTATCCACTAATAATCAGGAGATCAGTCATGAAAATTAAACATTTTATTATATTTTGTATTGTTTTATTATTTTCCTTCCCCGCAGTTGCCAATCCCGAATCGGTAGCGACACTGGCCATGAAGGATTTGTCGGGAAAAACCATCCGCCTGGCGGATTACAAAGGCAAACTGGTGGTCGTCAATTTTTGGGCCACCTGGTGTCCCCCCTGCCTGGAAGAAATTCCCGATTTGATTCGTTTCCAAAATACCTATGGCAAAAAAGGGGTTCAGGTGATCGGTGTGAATTACATGGAACGGGTTGATCAAGCGCGTTTGAAGGAATTTGTGGATTTGCATGGAATCAATTATCCCATCATCTACGATCAGATTGAAAAAGTTGAAGAACTGTCGCGGGCGATGGGTGGCATCTATGGCCTTCCGGTGACCAAGATCATGGATCGCAATGGCAAACAGGTGGGATCTTTTGTCGGAGGGTTGACGGCTGAACAATTGGGCAATTTCATTCAATCATTGCTGTGAACGGAATGATGAACATGCATAAAAAAAAGAAAGCGGTAATCCTTTGGAGCAATACACCGGACCGGGCAACCGCTGAGCACATTGCTCGAAACCTGGTGGAAAAACGGTTGGCGGCATGTATCCACATCCTGCCGGCCGGGGTTTCCATCTATCGTTGGGAGGGGCAGATCCAACAGGGGGAGGAATGGACCTTGATGATCAAGACCCGCGATAAAAAGGTCAAACAGGTCATGAGTGCCATCAAGGCAATGCATCCTTATGACATCCCTGAAATGTTGGCGACCCCAGTGGTGGCAGGCCATAAAAATTATTTATCCTGGATCGACCGCGAAACCCATTGAACCTTGGAGTCCGATTCATGATGGAAGTCAGCTTTGCAACCGCAGTGGCCGCCGGGTTTCTTTCCTTCATTTCACCCTGTGTGTTGCCTTTGGTCCCCGCCTATATCAGTTACATGTCGGGAATTTCAGTTGAAGGATTGCGTGACCCGGGTGATGCGCGTCTGGGATGGCGTGCTGGGATCACCAGTTTGTTTTTTGTCCTGGGATTTTCCACCGTCTTCATTCTGATGGGTGCCTCCGCAACGGCCCTGGGCAGTCTGCTGCAAAGCCATGTCCACATCCTTTCCAAGGTGGGAGGGGTGCTGATCGTGTTGTTCGGATTGCATGCCATGGGGGTGTTTCGCATTGGATTGTTAAACCTGGAGGCCCGGTTCAATGAGGTGAAAAAACCGGCGGGTCTGATGGGGGCGTATGTCATCGGGTTGGCCTTTGCCTTTGGTTGGACCCCCTGTGTCGGCCCCATTCTGGCGGCCATCCTGGCGTTGGCAGGGGGCCGGGAAAGCATTTGGGAAGGGATTGCGCTGCTGGCCAGTTATTCCGCAGGTCTGGGGTTGCC
Organism: Magnetococcales bacterium DCbin4; assembly: GCA_002753735.1. Classification (GTDB taxonomy): domain Bacteria; phylum Pseudomonadota; class Magnetococcia; order Magnetococcales; family UBA8363; genus UBA8363. The sequence goes on along the minus strand of PEAN01000125.1, from coordinate 423 downwards.
GTTCATCCTGGCAGGGTTGGCAACGCACCTGTTTTTCCGCTTTTTTCAAAAAGCACGGCGGTACATGCAGTGGATCGAATGGATTTCGGGTCTGTTTCTGGTGGTGGTGGGCGTTATGATTTTCTTTGGTGATTTCAATCGGTTATCCATACTTTTGCTGCAATGGTTCCCCTTTTTGGCAACCGTTGGATGACGAATTCGCTAAAGATTTTTCGATTTTTTGAATTTTCCTGTTGACGGTTTCAAAACGAATTGGTACATTCGCGCTTCCTTGGTGAGACGAACTGCACAACGGCAAAACAAGGGCAGTCGATTTAGACTCACGCTGAGGCGTTCTTTGACAATCTGGTGTAACCATAGGTGTGGGCGCAGACTCACGTCGATTGGCCGAACCTGAAGGGGAGACCTGGAGGGATCGGTACA
>PEAN01000054.1 GCA_002753735.1 Magnetococcales bacterium DCbin4 | reverse complement strand
GCCCAGCATGAACGTCTGTTCAATCAAAATCAAAGTCAAAGTCCTGGGGGCAATCCCCCAGACCCCTTTTTTCTTTCAATATTCCTATGCATATCAGTCAATTGCCAGCTATCCTCTCCAGTTAATGAATGTGACAAAGTAGAATTAAGGGATTGCCCCCAGGGTTTTGACTTTGGTGATCGATCACAATCATGAAAAAAGAACCTTGAGGGATTCCGTCCCCCGGGATCCTTTTTTATTTCAATATGTTCTTGAAAGTCGACAGACCCTGTTCTTGCAGACCTGCGCTGATTTCCTCTTGCAGTTTGGCGACAACCGCCAAAGGATCGGTCGCATTTTTGATGGGACGTCCGACAACGACATGATCCGCTCCGGCCAGAATGGCGGCGCGTGCCGTGGAAACCCGTTTTTGTTCATCACCGCCATCACGATCGGCAAATGAACCGGGACGAATCCCCGGTGTGACGATCAAAAAGCCATCACCGACCTGCTGCCGCATCCTGGCGACCTCCAACCCCGAGGCCACCACCCCATCACACCCCGCCAGCATGGCCCGTTTGGCCCGGCTCAAGACCAACTGCTCCACCTCGACCCCCGGCAACCCCAAATCTTCCAGATCATGCCGGTCGAATGAGGTCAGCACCGTGACCGCCAGAATACGCATCGCCCCCCGTGCCGCCACCGCAGCGCGAACGATCGATTCAGGCCCATGCACCGTGGTATAGGTCACGGGATGTTTGGCCAGTTCCCGCACCGCCAATTCCACGGTTTTGTCGATATCAAACAGTTTCAGATCGACCATGACCTTGTGGCCCCGTTGGGCCATTTCCTCGATCAACCCCAATCCGCCCGCCAAAAACAATTGCAGGCCGAGTTTGTAGAAACGAACATGCGTCCCCAACCGATCCAGCCAACGCCGGGCTTCATCGGGACTGTCCACATCCAGAGCAAAGATGATCCGGTCCTCAAGGGCGATGGAAGGTTTCATCGGTGGGTATTGCGGATCAATGGAGTGGCATGTAGTTTTGTACGGAAACGGGCTGTTGATCGTAGATCAACGAATGGGCACTTCTTCTGAGGGTTGGATGGGGTTGATGCTCAATGAAACCGCGTCCATCCACCAGATGGATCACCCGGTGTCCCTGAAAGGTGAGATAATCGGCGATCAACGACCGATGGCATTGACTGGGATGCATGGGGGCACCCATGATGACGGTGCCGAAACGAAAGGAAAGATTGAGGAGCAGTTTGATGCCGGTGGCAAAGGTACCCGATTCCATATGATGTGCGTAGGCCATTTTATCGGGGGTTTGCAATCCCCAGTGCCGGTCGATGTGCATGGGGGCCCGTTCCCCCAGGTGTTGGCCGCCCAGGTGATAGATGATCTCCATGTCGTTGAGTACCGGCCTGAGATTGGTTTCGTGAAACCAGAACGGATAATCCTGACCATTGGGATTGGAGCGGATATCGATCAAGGTTTGTGCGTCGATGTAGGTGAGTATTTCGATAAAGGTATCCAACGGCATGGTGCCATGGCCGATGGTATAAATCGTTTGCCACCTGGAATTCATGTATTCTGCCCCCTTGTTACAACAAGAAACGTTCCAATGTTACCATCATCGAAGGATCAACGAAATTTTACTTCATGGATTCCATACGGAACCTGACATCCAAACACCAACCCGCTATGATTCATGGGAGCGATCCGGGCTGTGCCAGGGTCAATCCAGAATTAAAAAACGTTGGAAACAATCGCTTTGATCGGGCTTTTTTACGCCATTCGCCAACAGGACACAAGGAAAGAGAGTAAAAAAAATAAATGCATTGAAAAAAGCAATAATTTCATTATTTTGGATTGACAATTCCCAAAGGTCCCACTCCGCCGTGCCGGGACGGTCAAAGGCGGTGGCCGGGTGGGAATGTTCACTCTGCGGCGGGCCCGCTTTTTTGTGTTGGGCTGCTTTGTCTTGTTCTTTCTATATATTATGATCTGTCCACCGGTGGGACTGAATGGAAGTTTGGGTGTGACGTACGTAGTAAAGCGTCATTTCGTAACCAAAAGGCTGTGCATTGATGGAACATTTTCTGCTAACATCGGTCCTTTGTTGTTAAACAAATGTTCAATCACGCATGTGTTGGAGCGCATCCTGGAGAACAAGGATGGAGACAATTATTAAAATACCCATCATCAACGGTGTTTACTGGCTGGAAATACCGGAAGCCAAACTGCAGATATTGTGCGGATGTCCCGCGGATATCGTCAAGCACTTGATGAAACGGGGGTTGATCATTCAACGGGAAGTCGATGGCGTTCTGTGCGAAACCGGACCGAATGCCATTCTGCTTTCCGATGTCATGATTCAACACGGGGAGTTTTCCAACCTTGCTGAATTCCCTGTGTTGCAAATGCTTTACAAGCAAGGATTGATCATTCCCAATCATCCCAACAATACGGGGCTCAAACCATTGCTCATTGGTCTTGGTGAGCAGGTGCATGCCCAAATGCAGTATATTTTCCGGGGTAACTATGGATTGGTGACCCGGGAAGAGATTGAACAGGCGGGCATCGATCCGGAGACGGCGTTTGAAATGATGCGGTTGAAGAAGCGGTTTGCCTTCGGCCAGATCAAACCATCGCACATGCTGTTGGACAGTTGCATCCTCGGTCGGGGAAAAAAAGAGATTCGCAACGGTGTCGAAATCGAGCGTCTCGCCATCAACCAGTTCGAGGTTTCCTATCGCGGTACACGGGTGAGCGTCGATCTCAACCTGCATGGCGAAGATCGGTATGACCCGCCCTATCCCCTGGGGTTCCAAAGCATCCCCAGAGATTATTTCGCCGTCATCCATTCCGGCGATGGCGACGGATGGGATGTCAATCGTCCCACCATGTCGAGCATCCTGCTGTTCCAGGGAAAAATCTATTTGATCGATGCGGGGCCGAATCTGTTTTTCAACCTGATGGCTTTGGGGATCGGGATCAACGAGATCGAGGGAATCTTTCACACCCACGCCCATGATGATCATTTTGCGGGCATCACCACGTTGATGCGGTCGGAACGCAAGATCAAGTATTATGCCACCCCCCTGGTTCGGATGACGGTGGAGAAAAAACTGGCGGCACTGCTGTCCCTGGAAGAAAATCAGTTTCTCGACTTTTTTGACTGTCGTGACCTGCCGTTGGATCAATGGACCGACATTCAGGGATTGGAGGTCAAGCCGATCTTTTCCCCCCATCCGCTTGAAACTTCAATTTTCATTTTTCGTACCCTTTGGTCCAGTGGTTATTGCACCTATGGCCATTTTGCCGACATCGTGTCGCTCAACGTCTTGGAAAAAATGATCACCGATGATGCCCAGGCCCCGGGGATCAAGCGTTCCCTGTTCGACAAGACCAAGGCGGGGTATCTCACGCCATTGAACCTGAAAAAGATTGATATCGGTGGCGGGATGATCCATGGATCGGCGGAAGATTTCCGCCATGACCGGTCGGGGCGGATCGTCCTTGCGCATACTTCCGTCGGTTTGACCCCGGTCGAAAAAGAGATCGGTTCTTCCGCGCCCTTCGGGATTTGCGACGTGTTGATTTCGGGGAAGAACGATTTTGCCCGTCGCCTGGCCTTTCAATTTTTGCAGAGCCATTTTCCCCGGGTACCGTTTCATCATCTGCGCATGTTGCTCAATAACGATGTGGTGGAGATCAATCCCGGGGCGGTGATTCTCAAGGCGGGGGAGGTTTCCTCCGAGGTTCTGTTGATCCTGTCGGGTCTGGTGGAAAAAATATTTCCCGGGGAAAACCGTCTGAGCCGCTTGATGGCGGGTACCCTTTTGGGAGAACTGTCTGCGCTGACCCAGGTCCCTTCGCAGTTGACGTTCAGGGCGGCCAGTTATGTTTCCGCCATGAAAATTTCGGCAGGGCTGTATCAGCAGATCGTCAACAAGAACGGTTTGGTGGATCAGATTGAGCGTACCGCAACGATCCGGTCGTTTCTGGAATCGATGGACCTGTTCGATGAAGGATTATCCCATCCGGTCATGGCGGGAATCATCTCCCGTTTGACCCATCGGATCATCGCTCCTGGAGAATCGTTGCCGTCGCAGGAGATCGAATTCCTCAACGTCATCTATCGGGGAAAGATGAGGCGGTTCATCGGAGGGGACGGTTTGGACCAGTTGGAGGCGGGTGGTTTCTTTGGGGAGGAGGGGGCCATTTTCGGGGTCCCTTCGATCTATCAGGTCGTCGCGGAGGAGGAGACGGAAATCCTGCAGATTCGTGGCGAACTGCTCAAGGACATTCCCATCGTGCGCTGGAAACTGATCGAGGCGTACAAGGTGCGGGCCATGCAGACGCTTTGCGAGGGGGATCCCGATCATGGGTTTCAATGGCACGAGGAATTTACCGTCGGGATTGCCAGTATGGATGTCCATCACAAACGGTTGTTTGAGATTGCCAACAGTATCGTTGGGATTCTCCGTCTGGGGCAATCCAAGGAGTCCTTGATCGGGGCCATGGAGGCGTTGGTCGAGTACACCCACTATCATTTTGAGGCCGAGGGGCAATTGATGCAGCAATATGGTTTCCCCAGGGCGAACGCTCATGTGATACAGCATCAGACCATGGTTCGGCAGGTGTTGGATCTTCAGGAACGGGCAAAAGGGGATTCATTCATGAGTCATCTTGAATTCCAGGCGTTCCTCCAGGACTGGTTGGTGCAACACATCCTCAAGGAAGACCGTAACTATATGGTATTCCTCAACGCAAAAGGGATCTTCTAAGGGCAATGGATTGACCTTGTTGACCGCATGCTGTGATCGTTAATCAAAGTCAAAATCAAAACCTTGGGGGGCTTCGTCCCCCAAACCCCCTGTGGGGGATGTGAAACCAAAATCAAAGTCAAAACCCTGGGGGCAATCCCCAAGACCCCTTTTTTTTCTTGATAATCATGACAAAAGCTACGTATCCCATACCGGGTGCGGTTTAGAATACGGTGAAGCGTTCACTGCGTTCGTTGTCGCGCACGAGCAGATACCATGCCAGTAACATTCCATAGGTGATGGCCAGAGTCATACCCCATCCCGGCGTCAGGTCGGGGAGGAATGCCTGGTATCCCAGGTCGGTGATGGCGGGGATGGCATCGAGGAAATCCAGGTCATAACGGCGCTCGTTCCAGCCCGCATGGGTGAGCAGGGCGTGGGAAACGCTGCCACTCCAGGAAAAAAAGAAAAGGGTACTGAGCATTTTCAGGTTGCCTTCGGCCAGGCGCCACAGGGTACTGGTGGCGCAGCCGCCGGCGAAGACCATGCCGATCCCGAAACAGATTCCACCCAACAGGGAACCCAGCCAGAACCTGGGTGGAATGACGGTGTAGGGGGTCAGGATTCCCTGTTGCAGGAGCAGGGCGGCGGCGGGAGTCACCAGGGCGAGGAGCAGCATGACGGCTTTGGCGTGTTGGCCGTCGGCGGTCATGAAGGGTTCCCGGATGGCCTTGGAAAAACAGAGCCGGGAACGTTGCAGGATGATGCCGATGAAAAGTGCCACGAGCAGGGTCAGGCCCAGGGTGCCGTAGGCTTCCTTTTGCCGGTACAGGATCATGCCACAGCTGAGGGTCAGGGCGAGGAGGGTCCAGCCCAGCCGGGGGGCGATGGTTTTCCATCGTTCGTTTTGTCCCAAAGGAACGGGTGCCTTTCCCCAGGGGAGGTGTTCCATGGCCCAGAGCAGCAAACGGATGCCGATGGCGGCTCCCGCCATCAGGCCGATCCCCATCATCCAGCCCGAGGGGGAGAAAAAGGTCAACGGGGTGAAAAACCCCCCCACGGTACAGCCGCCTGCCATGGCGGCGCCCAATCCCATCAGGATGCCGCCGAAGGCGCCGGAAAGATATTCCATTGGCGGTGGGCGGATCAGGCGATGATTTCCTGCGATCAAGGCTGCCGACATCGCCCCGACAATGAGGGCGACATCGCTGATCAGGATGGGTTGGTGCAGGGGGGAAAAGGGTGCGTCCGGCAGTCCCAGCAGGAGATTGAGCCCGAACAGGTGATTGATGCCATCGCCCAGGGTGCGCAATCCGCCGAAAACCCCCCAATGGGTTCCCCCTGCCATCAGGGTGATCACCGCCAGGGCCAGCAACGCCGCTCCCAGAAAGGGGGAGACGGGCGTTTGGAACAGTCGGCGCAGATCGTCATGGAGGTGGTGCAGGTTTTGGATCATGATTGCGTTCCCTCGGATTCCAAGGTGTCGATGGACGGCGTGACCGGTTGGTTCGTATCATTAACGGGAGGTGTGCCAGGGGGCATGTCGATTTCGGGGACTCATGGGATCAGAATGCCATGAAATGGCCGAATTGACAGCTTCTTTTTTGGGGTGGCGGTCCATGACGGACAAGAAAAAGAAATGACGGGCATTAAGACTCCTTGACAAACCGGGAAGCGGAATCTATCAAGGTGCTGACATCGGATACGATTAATCCGTTCTTGGTTGAACAAAAGTATAAGGGACCTCGGTTGGTACCGGGAGCAGTTCCCAAACTCAGGCAATCAGGCAATAAAAGCGTAAGGAGGCAGTAAATGACCATCAAGATTGGTATCAACGGCTTTGGCCGTATTGGCCGCAGTGTGTTCCGCGCGATTCAAAAAAATCCCGCTTTCAAAGACGTGTCGGTTGTGGCCATCAACGACCCAGTACCCAAAGCCACTCTGATCCATCTGCTGAAGTATGACTCCGTGATGGGCGTGTTCGGTGGTGAAGTCGCCGAAACCGACAAGGGCTTCAGCTGCAACGGCAAAGGGGTTGCGGTCTATGGTCTGCGTGAACCCGCCAAGATTCCCTGGGGTGAGAATGGTGTGGAATTCGTGATCGAATCGACCGGTTTCTTCGTGAAGAAGGAAGATGCGGGTCAGCATCTGACCGGTTCCGTGAAGCGGGTGATCATTTCCGCTCCCGCCACGGGCGATGTCAAAACGATGGTCGTCGGTGTCAACGAGCACGAATTCAACCCCGCCGAGCATACGGTTGTTTCGAATGCTTCCTGCACCACCAACTGTTTGGCTCCGTTCGCCAAGGTCATCCATGAGAAATTCGGCATTGAGTCGGGCTTGATGACCACCACCCATGCCTACACCGGTGACCAAAGACTGGTGGACGCCCCCCACAGTGACCTGCGCCGCGCCCGTACCGCCGGCGTTTCCATGATCCCCACCAAGACGGGTGCTGCTGCCGCCATTGGTTTGGTCATGCCCGAAATGAAGGGACGTTTCGATGGTCTCGCCGTGCGCGTGCCCACCCCCAACGTGTCGTTGGTTGACGCCGTCATGCAGGTGAAAAAAGCGACCACCGTCAAGGAAGTCAATGATGCCCTTCGCCAAGCGGCGGACAACAAGGTTCTGGGTTACACCGACGAGCCGCTCGTGTCCGTGGACTTCCAGGGTGACTCCCGTTCCTCCATCGTTGATGGCGGTTGCACCCGCGTCACCGGTGGCACCATCGTCAAGGTGATGTCCTGGTATGACAACGAATGGGGTTATTCCAACCGCGTCGTTGACCTGATTCTCCATATGAAAAAGGTCGCTGGTTGATCGGTTGATTGCATGTTGATGATTACAAACGCACCCTTCGGGGTGCGTTTGTTTTTGAATCGTCTTTTTCATGGAAACTGTGTATTCTTTCGGGTGGGTGTGAAGGACTGGTCATGATCAAAATCGGTATCATCGGTGGTTCGGGTCTGGACAATCCCGATATGCTCAAGGATGCCCGTTTGTTGTCGGTGGACACCCCTTATGGGGCACCGTCGTCGGCATTGACGGTGGGGCGCATTGGGGGGGTGGAGGTGGCGATTCTCGCCCGTCACGGTCACGGGCATGTGATTCCGCCGTCCAATGTCAATTTTCGCGCCAATATTGCCGCTTTGAGTGCGCATGGGTGTACTCATGTGCTGGCGACGACGGCGGTGGGGTCGTTGCGGATGGAGATCGCTCCGGGGCATTTGGTGATTCCGGCGCAATTCATTGATTGGACGCGCAAGCGTGCCTGTACCTTTTATGATGGGAATCAGGTGGTGCATACGCCGATGGCGGAGCCGTTTTGTCCCGGATTGCGGCAGTTGTTCGCTGCGACGGCCCGTGAGCTGGGTTTGACCTGTCATGAAGACAAAACGGTTGTGACCATTGAGGGTCCACGGTTTTCCACCAAGGCGGAGAGCTATATGTTTCGCCAGTTGGGGGCGGACATCATCAACATGAGTACGGTGCCGGAGTGTGTGTTGGCGCGGGAGAAAAAAATTCATTATGCGGCGGTGGCCATGTCCACCGATTATGATTGTTGGCATGAGGAAGAGGCGCCGGTGACGTGGGAGATGATCAAACAGACCATGACGGCCAATGCGGATCGGGTGGTTCGGTTGTTTTTGGCGGTCATTCCCAAAATTGCGCTGGCGAAGGATGTCTGCAATTCGTGAGCTTGTCCCGACAGGGATTTCGATTGGTAATCATTTCAAGTTGACTTGAGGCGAACGCACATGAACATCAAAAGCTTGATCCGGACCATCCCCGATTATCCCAAGCCGGGAATCATGTTCCGCGACATCACAACCCTGCTGAAGGATCCCATGGGATTGCGCATGTCCATTGATGCCCTGGCACAACGGTGTCTCTCTTCCGAGCAGCAGTTCGACTGTATTGTCGGCATTGAAGCCCGCGGGTTCATTTTGGGGGGTGCTCTGGCCTACACACTGGGCAAGGGGTTTGTCCCGGTGCGCAAAAAAGGGAAACTGCCGGGAGCGGTGGTGACTCAGGAATACCAGTTGGAATATGGTACCGACAAGATTGAAATGCACAAGGATGCCCTTCCGGCGGGTTCCCGGGTTTTGCTGGTCGATGACCTGTTGGCCACTGGCGGGACGGCCCTGGCAGCGGCGGCATTGGTGGAAAAAGTGGGTGGGGTCGTGGCCGAAATGGCGTTCATCGTCGATCTGCCCGACCTTGGGGGGGGAAAGAATATTCAAAAGAAAGGCTACCGGTTTTTCACCCTGGTTGAGTTTGAAGGGGAATGATTGGGCGGATGCCGGGTTGAATACAATGGAGTGGTTGGTTCTATGAATACTTTTGAGGTTGCGGTCTGGGCGGATGGGCACCTGCGGATGTTGGATCAGCGGGTATTGCCACATGAGGAGGTCAGCATCGATTTTTTCAGTGCTGAGGAGACGGCACGGGGGATTCGCGACATGGTGGTGCGTGGTGCCCCTGCCATTGGGTGTGCCACCGCTTTTGGCGTGGCTGTGGAAGCCTTTCGGATTGCGGCCCAGGGGATTCCCGCTTCCTGGCCCGATGCCATGGCCCCGGGACTCAAAGCGCTGGAGGAGAGCCGCCCGACCGCCGTCAATCTGCGCTGGTCCTTGGAACGGATGCGTCCATTGCTCGTTTCGACTGCGCCCCGGGAGGTTCCCCAACGTTTGCTGGCGGAGGCACAGGCCATTCTGCGGGAAGACCATGAAGCCTGTCTCCAGATGGGACGCCATGGGGCGGCGGTGCTGCCCGATACCGGGAATCGGCCACTCACCATCATGACGCACTGCAATGCCGGGGCGCTGGCCACGGGCGGGGTTTATGGCACGGCATTGGGGGTCATCCGCGGTGCCGTTGATGCGGGGCGCAAGGTGCGGGTCATTTCCTGCGAAACCCGACCTTTTCTCCAGGGGGCGCGTCTGACCGCCTGGGAACTCCTCAAGGATGGGATCGATACGACGCTGATTACCGATAACATGGCGGCGCATCTCATGAGTCAGGGGTTGATTGATGTTGTGGTCGTCGGTTCCGACCGGGTGGCGGCCAACGGTGATGCCGCCAATAAAATCGGCACCCTGGGCCATGCCATCTGCGCCCAACGCTACCGCATTCCCTTCATGGTGGCGGCCCCCTTGTCCACCATCGACATGAAAGCGCCCGATGGCAGCCATATCCCCATCGAGGAACGCCCGGAGACTGAAGTGACACATATCGGGGGCAAACGGATCGCCGCTCTCAATGTGACGGTGCGCAATCCCGCTTTCGATGTGACTCCGGCGGAATTGATCTCATGGTTCGTTTCCGAAAAAGGGGCCATGGAACGTCCTTCCCTGGAAAAAATGCGCTCTTTGTTTCATGGTTGACCTTGAGCCGGGATCTCTCTATTCTGGGGGGAGTTGATCTTGGACCGCGCCAGGTTTCGCATTCGTCGTTTCCGTCCATCCTGCATTGCGGGGATCCAAGGACGCGATGCTGCCGGTCGCTGTTTTGAATTCCCGTTTGCGCGAGAATGACGTTTCAATACCATGTATCCCAGGCGGGGAGCGGTTCAATGATCAAGAAAAATATGGGGTCTGGGGGATTGCCCCCAGGGTTTTGATTTTTTCTTGCCTGAAGGGCAGACTGTTTTAATGAAACCGGTCCGCCGGGGATCGCACTGCTCCGGACCCCCCGTCATCGTCTACCGATGTCTAAGCCCCCTTAAGCTCGATCTATCGATTCATGGCATGTTTTGCCAAATATGATTGCCTGCCCGAATGTTTCCTTGGCGCTCCTCAAGGTCTGGAAGCTTCGTGGAGGTACTGTCCTGTTCAATTGGAACCAAACCGGGGTTATTGTCGTGGGTGATGCAATCCAAAAACAATGTTGGAAATGTCAAACCAACCTGGGGACCTGTTCGTTTACCAGGGGAGAATCCTGTTCCAAATGCGGTTATTCGGTTCGTGTATGCAAAAATTGCCTCCACTACGATCCCAGAGCCTATAATGCTTGTCGCGAGCCTCAAAGTGAGCGGGTCGTTGACAAGGAGAAAACCAACTTTTGCGATTTTTTCAAACCAGGTCAGTTGCAGAAGGTCGACAAGGTGGCCAATGTGCGCAGGGATGCACGCAAGGCGGCCGAAGCCTTGTTCAAATAAGTTTCTGCGACCCGGGGTGGTGATTCGGCGGGTGTTGTTGAATTTCGTGTGAATTCTTCATGCGTCTGAGTGTCATGGGTCGCAGACGTTCTTTGCGGTTGCAGGGACGGATTGCGACCCCTTGATCGGATGAGACGCCAGCTCCGCCCCGCCAGCTCCGAGGGCACGCGCGGTTGGATCCCTCTGGGGGAATTTTTCGGGTCCAGGCTGTGCTGGTGGATGGCCGGGTCCACTGTAATTCTGCGTTGCGTTCATTGGTCTTTCTTTTCTTTGCTGCATCCATCCGTTGTTCCATGTATTGCGATTGCAGGGTGATTGACGGTTCCATGATCGTCAACGAAAGGACAGATTTTTTTTCCCTGCCATGCAGATTTTTCCCCATGGACGTGAAGGATTGGCGGATGGTGTGGGGGGGACAAGTTACCATGGTTGCCGAAGTTCTGTTGCATCCCAATGAAAAACAATAATAAATTATATTTCCATGTTCTTGTGATCCTTGTGGCATGTTATTTGAATGTATTCTATGGCAAATCAATAAATTCCCGCGGGATGGTCCCAAGGGTTAGAAAGCATCCAGGAGAGCAGGAATGGCCAGCATTGCAAAACTCGTAGCGATGGAATCCATTCTGGAACAGATGACAGGGGAATTGGTCCTCGACGTGCAGAGTGGCAGAATGGGCGTAAGCGAGGAGCTTATGCAAAGCCTGGAGGCTCTGGTGGATGCCACCCGGAAAATCCAGATTGTGCGTGAAAACATGGAGGCATCGGCGGGGGTGACGGCTGGGCAGGAAGAATCCGAGGCCGAGGAACCGTTGTATCGTTTCCGTCTGGCTTCCTGAGCATGTGTAAACTGTGTGGTTTGGAGCGCCTGTCAAAAAAAAAGGGAGGCAGGAAGCCTCCCTGATCGCAAGGTACGACGGATTCGGCAGGATTATTTTTTGAGGATCTTGGGTACCGCGGGGGCCTGGACGCGCGACCACACGGGCAGTCCACCACCGAGGAGGGGGCGGAGGTAGTTCATGAACTCGGGGGTGATGTCGTTGCCGCTGCTGTTGATGAAATTGTCGGACATCACCTTGGTTTTGGCGGCGACGTCTTCCAGGGCGCTGAGGCGGTATTCAACGGCATAATCTGCCACCCGGTGGATGGTGACCGTTCCTGATTTGCCGCCGAACATGGCGAACTGCACGCCTCTTTGAGCGACTTCGCGGGCTTCTTTTTGATCGACATCGGAGACGACGCCCAGGAAGGAGCGTTGGAGGTAGCCGAAGGTGTCGCCACGAACGCGTTTGATCCCCAGTTTACCCTTGATGGAATCGGTCAGCAGGTCAGCCAGGGCACCGGTGCCGGAGAGTTGGACGTTGCCATGGGCATCGCGTTCGACTTCCTTGGCGAGTTTGGTGGCGATGGCTTGGCCACCTTCGTCATGGATCCCTTCGGAGGCGGCGACGATGCAGCGGCCATATTTGGCGTAGGAAGTTTTGACGTCGGCCAGGAATTGATCCATGGAGAAGGTCCGTTCCGGCAGATAGATCAGGTGCGGACCATCGGAATCGTAGCGGCGCAGACCGGCGGCGGCGGCGGTGAGGAAACCGGCGTGACGGCCCATGACCACACCGACGTAGACACCGGGGAGTGCGCGGTTGTCGAGGTTGGCACCGGCAAACGCGGAGGCGACGAACCGGGCGGCGGAGGGGAAGCCGGGGGTGTGATCGTTGATCATCAGATCGTTGTCGATGGTCTTGGGAATGTGGATTCCGACGAGTTCGTAATTTTCTTTTTTAGCGAAATCGTTGACCAGACGGATGGTATCGGAGGAGTCATTGCCGCCGATATAGAAGAAGTAGCGGATATCGTGGGCGATGAGGACTTTGAGGATTTCGGCGCAATAGGCGGCATCGGGTTTGTCGCGGGTCGATCCCATGGCGGAAGCGGGGGTTTCGGCGACGAGTTCCAGATTGTGATCCGATTCCTGGGTGAGATCGAGCAGATCTTCCTTGATGATGCCGGAGACGCCATGATGCGCACCGTAGATGCGATCGACGTTGGCGAATTTCCGAGCTTCCTTGACAATCCCGACGAGGGATTGGTTGATGACCGCCGTGGGACCGCCACCCTGGGCGACCAATACTTTCCCTTTTTTCATCTTGCCTTGCTCCTGTCTTGAGAGAGTGATGGATGAATTCCGGCGCCCGGCTTAGGCCGGGAATCCACCGAAGTACAGCCTTGAATGCCATTTTTTGGAAATGTTGCCAACGCCATGGCAGGAACTGCCATTGGCCCATGGTGAACATCCCCTTTGATGCCTTACTATAACCGCATGACGATCACTTTGGAAGGTCATGCGACAACTGGACCGGGGGTGGGGGTGATCTTTTTGGGGTGGGGTGGCGGCGTTTCAGGGGGTGGGGGTGACGGCCAGCAGGAGGAGCAGATAGCGGCCCCCTTTGCCGAGGGTGACCAGCAGCAGGAAGCGGGGCAGGGGGATCCGCAGGACCCCTGCGGCGAAGGTGAGGGGATCGCCGATGACGGGCAGCCAGGAGAGCAACAGCCACCAGGCGCCATGACGGGAAAAACGTTGCCGGGCCGCATCGAGGGCGGATGGGGAGAAGGGAAACCAGCGTCGGTGTTGATGATGCAGCAGGGAGCGCCCCAGAAACCAGTTGAACACCGCTCCGGCGACATTGCCCAGGGTGGCGGTGGCCCACAATATGAAAAAGGGGTGCTGGTGGCCGGTTGCAAGGAAGGTGAGCATGAATTCGGAGGGGAGGGGCAACAGGGTTGCCGCCAGGAAGGCGTTGAGGCATAAATGGATCAGGGATGGATCGGGCATGTTTGTGTTTGATCTTTGGATGTGGGTGTGATCGTTCCCGGGTTGGGAGCCAACGGAGCGGGTTGCCATGAATCTTGTTTCGGTGATTGAGGATAGAAAATCAATTCGTGGTTTTTTGGATCGTGCCGTTTCCAGGGAAACCATGGAATCGATCCTTCAAACCGCCCGCTGGTCCCCTTCGGGTGCCAACCTGCAACCCTGGCGGGTCGAGGTGGTGATGGGGGCAACCTTTGCCCGGCTCAAATCGCGTTTGACGGAACTGGCGGGGGCGGGTGTACCGGTCAATCCCGACTATCGTTTTCATCCTGAAATCTGGAAAGAACCCTTTTCGGGACGCCGGCGTGCCTGCGGTTTTGGTCTGCTCAATGCGATGGGGGTTGGGCGTGACGATGCGCCGGGGCGCAGGCAGGCGTGGTTGGCCAATTATGCCTTCTTTGACGCCCCTGCCGCCATGATGTTGTTCATGGATCGCGATTTGGGCAAGGGGGCGTGGATGGACATGGGGATGTTTCTTCAATCGATCCTGTTGACGGCCCATGCCCATGGCCTGGGGGTTTGCCCGCAGGCTGCGACGGCCGATTATCCCGATGTGGTGCGTGAACTTTTGGGGGTGGATCGGCAGTTCATGCTCCTGGCCGGCTTGGCCATCGGATATCCCGATCCCAACGCCCCCGCCAATGCGTGGCGCACCCCCCGTCTTGCGGTTGCGGAATTCGCCACCTTTCATGAATGAGGGGGGGACGATTCATCGCCCCCCAGGGTTCAGGATTATTAAAAGAAAAAAGGGGTCTGGGGGATTGCCCCCAGGGTGTTGATTTTGACTTTGTTTTTGATTTTTGTTTTACAGCCCCCACAGGGGGTGTGGGGGACGAAGTCCCCCAGGTTTTGGTTTTGATTCTGGTTTCAGGATGATGTGACTTTGGACCCATTCGCGCATGCGCTTGAACTCCAAGACCTCACCTTCCGCCAAGTTTTCGAATCAGTTCTGCCACCTGATCCGCTTCTTTGCGCCGATCAATCTTCCGAAACCCTGCCTCCGCTTCAATCCATACCTCCAGGGCACGATCACGTTCGCCGATGCCAGCGTACACCCGCCCCAACAGCAAGCCAATGGCACCGATCCCATCAGGTCGGCCCAGGCGGCGAATCCGATCAAAGGCGTCGATCATCATGAATGAGGGGGGTGTGTTCAGGATGGTTGGAAAATAGTCCAGGTGTTTGCGCTCAGGGTTTCGCATTGATTGGGCAAATCAGGTATAATCCATCTTTAAGGAGGATAGACCCCATGGCTGGTGCGATTGCCTTTAATCCACACGTCTACGTCAAAAAGCTCAAGGCCGCTGGAGTTCCTGAGGCACAGGCTGAAGTTCAGGCTGAAACCTTGGCAGAACTGATCGATGATCGGTTGGCCACCAAGCAGGATTTGGAACGTGGTCTTAAAGAGTTGGAAATGCGGTTGACCCATACCCTGACCATGCGGCTTGGCGGCATGATGGTCGTTGGTGTGACGGTCGTCGCCGCTTTGGTCAAGATTCTTTAGATTTTTGTTTTTATCTCTTGAATCAGTTCTGCCACCTGATCCGCTTTTTTGCGCCAATCAATCTTCCGAAACCCTGCCTCCGCTTCAGTCAATACCTCAAAAGCACGATCAAGTTCGCCGATGGCAGCGTACACCTGCCCCAAAAGAAAGCCAATGGCAGCGACCCCATCAGGTCGGCCCAGGCGGCGAATCCGATCAAAGGCGTCGATCAGGTCGTTGAGAATTTGGGACAATGTTTCCCGGGTCAACCGACCCAACTGCAAGCGGATTTGGGAAACGTTGAAGAGAACATGAATGAGTCCATCTTCATCCTTCAACTGTTCCAGCACGGGGCGTCGTTCCTCATGGAGTTTGAGTGCTCCCGCCAAGTCACCCCTTGCCGCAAGGATATCCGCGAGCTTCCCCTTGGTCAGCGTGATTGAGCGCATATCACCGAGACGTTCAAAGATCGGCAATAGCTCCGCAGTGAGTACCCGAAAAGCCTCATCCAAGGTCCCTCTGGCAAAAAGGATGTCCGCGACCTTCCCCTTGGTCACAGCGATTTCGCGCACATCACCGAGACGTTCAAAGATCGGCAATTGCTCCTCAGTTCGGACCCGAAAAGCCTCATCCAAGGCCCCTCTGGCAAAAAGGATGTCCGCGACCTTCCCCTTGGTCACAGCGATTGCGCGCACATCACCGAGACGTTCAAAGATCGGCAATTGCTCCTCAGTGAGGACCCGAAAAGCCTCATCCAAGGCCCCTCTGGCAAAAAGGATGTCCGCGAGCTTCCCCTTGGTCACAGCGATTGCGCGCACATCACCGAGACGTTCAAAGATCGGCAATAGCTCCGCAGTGAGTACCCGAAAAGCCTCATCCAAGGCCCCTCTGGCAAAAAGGATGTCCGCGAGCTTCCCCTTGGTCACAGCGATTGCGCGCACATCACCGAGACGTTCATAAACCGGGAGTTGCTCCTCAGTACGGACCCGAAAAGCCTCATCCAAGGCCCCTCTGGCAAAAAGGATGTCCGCGACCTGACCCTTGGTCACAGCGATGGAGCGCACATCACCGAGACGTTCATAAACCGGGAGTTCCTCCTGGGTGCGCACATGATAGGCTTTGTCCAAATCTCCAGTCACCATCATGACATCGGCACGAAGCCCTGCGACCACCGCCAGTTCGCGTTCGTGTTCTTTGGCATGAAGAAACGTCCCCGCTTCTTCTAGGCAGGCCAAGGCTTCATTGAACTTTCCCGTCTGGTGTAACCTTTCTGCCCACCGCATGCGGAGACGTCCTTTTTCTCCGGGGTCATCGCTGTCAAGGTTCATCCCTTTTTGAAACCAATGGTCAGCGACATCCATTTCACCCAACTGCGTGGAACATTCGGCGATGAGTCTGGCCAGGGCCGGGGAAGGGGACAATCCAGCCTGCTCCAGGGTGTTCGTCGCCTTGATGGCCCTGGAACGGGCATTTTCAAAATCGGTCTTGTTCCTTGCTGAATTAAAGATTCTTCTTCCGGTTGCCAGGGCGGCGGCAGCCAAGGGAATGGGGGGAGGGGGATCGCTCAATTCGGTCAGGCGATAGAGTTCATCCGCTTGTTCGGATATGGGGAGTTCCCTTTGATTGTCACACCAGGACTCGAAGAGGGGTGTCAGCGTTGATCCGGCCAAATCTTTTTTCTCCTCTGCGGATAGAGGATTCATCAGGGCAGCGGCGGCCAAACGATCCACCAACAGGTCCGAATTCTGCCCGGCAATCGCCCTCATGTGATGGACCAATCCCAGGTTGACCAGACGCATGATACAGGATTCCGGCGCCCCCATCTTTTCACAGGCCAGGATGGCAACCTTTTGGGGGACAGGAATTTCAAAAAGGGTGAGGGCGCGAAATGCGGATTGTTCAAAGGGGTCGAGGCACTTCAGGTAGCTGGAAAACGCCATTTTGGCAAACATTTCTCCCACGTCGGATCCCGAAGGGGGATGCGTTCCCGTTGCAAGAAATGTCTCCACGGACACAATGCCCGCTTCGGCAACCTTCAGTTCACCGTTCAGAATGGGTTGGATCAACAGTCGATTCAATCCAGGATTGCCATGGGAGACATCATTGGCGCGCCTGGTGAGGTCGGTGACTTGATCAGGGTCAGCAGTGGTTCCACCATGCACACGGAATGCGGCCAGAGCCAATTTTTCCCGCTCTCCTGAGGTCATCGGATCCAGACGGACGTTGACCATCCCCTGCGTTAAATTTCTTCCCTTGTCTTTCAAGACGAATGGATGACGGCTGGTGAACAAAAGACGCGATTCGGTTGCGTTGGCGTCGATGAACGCCCGCAACACGGCACTCAAGGCCCCCCTGGCACTTTCCTTGACCCGAAAACCTTCAGGGGAATCATGACCTTCAAGGATTCGTTCCAGATCGTCGATGACCAATAACAGGGGATGCATCTCCCGGGACGAATCCGCTATTGTGCACTCCTGTTCAAGAATGGATTTAAGCGCGAAATAAAGGTTTTCATCTCCTTCGCTGACTTGTTTTTCCCAATGCTGTTTGACCCGGATCCCGTGTGCGGGCGGAAGTTTTTCCTGAATGGCCTGGAAAATGGCCTGTCGATCATAGTCTTTAAAAATTACAACGATTATGTATCCCCGCATTCTTTGGGATACCCTGGCTGCCAGGCTCGATTTGCCCAATTGTCCCGCCCCCACCAGCATCACCATCCGTGTTCCATCGCGGAAAGCACGGATGACGGCCTGGGTCTGACGCCTTCTGCCGACAAACTCCCTTGGCCCGGCGACCCTGACCTTTCTGTTTTCAGGATCCAGAAAGGCATCGGCAGCATTTCCATGCCAGAGGGTCCGTTTTTTCCCCGCTCTGTCAACCAGAGGGCCGCCACCCGTCTGAGTGACGGTTATCCGTGCCAGATGCCAATGAAATCCTTTTCTTGCCTCCGGGTTTTGCACCGCCTTGTTCAAAAGATCCCGCCGCGCCAGGGCAGCCGAGCGCCCAACGGGAAATCCTCGGGACAAGGATTGATAAAAGGGGGAGGAAAACAGTGTGCTTTCCTGATCATAGACACTGCCATCCCATCCCACGACTGCGGCTGTTCCCCCGTGTACCAATCGGGAGGTGAATGACGAGGTTCCGGAGCGTGCATCGGCGGTACGGCAGGCGGAGACAAACACCAGGGGAATGTCGCCCATGGGGAGGTCGGAGAGCAACTGATCGGGGCGAATTGGCTCCATGTCTCCTCTGGGATCTTCGAAGGCGAGGAAAGGGCCGGTGTCGTCGATGCTGCCGTGACAGGTCAGGTGCAGCACTTCGGGCGGATGCTCCTGTCCCAGCCGATCCGCAAGCAATTCAAGGCAGCCGCTCTCTTCCACATCCAACCCGACCTGAAGGGATCGGACCGCATCCATGATCCGTATTTCTTCGTCCTCATGGTTCAGTTCGGTCACCCCTTCAGGGGCGGCGGCCATGAACATGATATGAAAATTACCGTACCTGGGTGGCGCAGGCGTTGCATTTTCTCCAAGCCGCCGCACCGGCATGATCGGAGGCATTCTTTCCGCGAGAAAACGTCCCCCTGTGGCCATGATTTCCCACGGCACCGCCCAGAACGCCTCTGCGTTGGGTGCATTTGATGAAGAAATGGCGAAAACCAATTCAACGCCATTGGCTCCCTGCTGGCTCAATGCCGCCAGCCAACCTTCGTCACCATCGAGCCAGCGATAAATTTCCTGGCCCAGATCCGACAATCGTTGAAGATTGTTGCCGATCTGAAGGCTTCTGTATTGTGTCTGCCAATCATTGAATTTTTTTTGATCAGCATCACGAAAAGTACGTCGCCCCTTTTCCTCGTTCCCATTCTTGAAAATGAGGGTATCGTCACGCAGAAAAAAGGTTAGGGAAGGGGTGGGCATATGATGTTCCTCAGAAAAGGATAAATTTTCTGCTCCAGGAGATGACCCGTTTTTCTGGGATTAACCACCCGAAGCAGTTAACCTTGTTTCAGTTTTGAAATATAAGTCTTGATTGATTCCATTACTTTATCGAATTCAGTGTTAAATGCATCAAATGACCTTTTTATTTCTTCCATCTCTTTGTTTTTGATGGCATGATGGAGATAAGTTGATAATTTATCAAGATTTTCTGCTCCAATCGTACCAATCGTTCCCCTGAACGTGTGGAGCAAGGTACGTGCCTTGTCCAGGTCTCCGGCATTTAATGCGAAGTTGATTTCTGAAGCTATATGATTGTATTGTTCGTATACTTTTTTGCAAATAGAATTGTATATGTCACTTGACTTGCAATATCCCATGCCGATTTTTGTGTTGATTCCATAGACCCCTTCAGGGATCATGATTGCACCATCGTACGCCTCAGAATCAGCGGAGGGTTGATTGGCTGGACCGGTATTTCCTGAGACGCTGCTTCGTTTCTTATTAAGATATCTCGAAATGACCTTATTGACATCATCCAAGTCAAATGGCTTCTTAATGACTTGATTGATCCCGGAAGAGGAGAATGCATCCTCATCCTCCGTATCGGTGCTGGCCGTCAGGGCGATAATTGGAAGATCCAAAAATCCTAATGATCGAATTTCTCGTGATGCAGTAAATCCATCCTTGACGGGCATTTGGATGTCCATGAGTACAAGATCAATGACTTCATTTTTGACTTTGTTGACAGCGACTTCACCGTTTTCAGCAATGTGAATGATGCATCCGTTGTGCTTTAATGATCTTTCCAAGAGTTCCTGGATGATTATCTGATCCTCTACAATGAGGATTCTTGCCCCGTGAAGCGAAGGTAAAGGAGGCGTTATGGTGGGCTGCTTCGGAATATTGCTCCGGAATCCCAATGCTTCAGTGAATAAATTGAAAAAGTCTTTTCTCAGAAATGGCTTTTCTGTAAGTTTTGGAATGGTAACGATTGGTATGTTAAAATCCTTGAACTGTTCGCCTGTCACATGATCGGATCTGATGATGATCATGATATAATCTTCTGCAATATTTCTTATTGCTAATGTATTATTCGCTTGGTCAAGAGATGTCGCTTTATGAGACCTGAAGGAGAATGATTTGGCATATTTTTCCAAAAGGTGCATGTCTATATTGTTTTCGCATAGGATGAGGACATGCCTTTTTGCCCACTCATCTTTTGGTAATCTTAATACGCGAATATGGTCAAATCGTCGATCGATGTCTTGGGGTTTTTCAAATGATGCAAGGAAAATAAACTCGCTTCCAACTCCCTTTCTGCTTTCAAGCCAAATTTTCCCCCTCATGCGTTCAACCAATCCTTTACAAATAGATAAACCAAGCCCTGTACCGCCGTGATTCCGGGTTAGCGAACTGTCCGCCTGCACAAAAGGTGCAAATAATTTTTGTTGATCTTGTTCGTCGATTCCGCTTCCGGTGTCCTTAACCGAAAAGCGTAAAATGACATGATCTTGTGTAATTTCTTCAAGTTCCACTGAAAGGGTGATATCGCCCTTTGTGGTAAATTTTGCAGCATTGCCAACAAGGTTGACTAATATTCGATGCAAACTTTTTGGATCCCCAACCAGATTAAGGGGAACCTTTCCACCATAAAAAGTTCGGAATGAATTTTCATTATTTAATATCTGGTGCCGTACAGTATCAAATACTTCAAGAAATACTTGACCTATATTGATATTCTCCTGCGAGATCGTCAATTTGTTTGCTTCAATTTTTGAAAAATCAAGAATATCATCAACTAAACGTGAAAGATTGTTCGCCTGCGAAATAATGATCCTTGCCGCTTCCGATTCGCCACTGGAAGTATTATTCATTAATGCTGCATAACCTATGATCGCAGTCAGAGGTGTTCGGAACTCATGACTCATGTTTGCAATGAATTCACTCTTGATCTTGCTTGCCTCTTTCGCCGCTTTTTCTGCCTGCCTGAGTTTCTTCTCCTTATCTTTGTGATGCGATATATCATGGATAATCCCACTGATATAGTCGACTCCTGATTTTGGCATTGCTCCCGGAATGATTTCTGTGAAATGGACTTCCGCAATGACTGATTGAATTTCTTCCTCCTCCTCTTTCTTTCGTGCTAATATTAATTCTATATTTCGATCCTGATACAATTTATCCGCATCCATGCTTTGTGACATTTCTTGGAAAACTTTGATCGCAGTATTATATTCTTCTTTTTCATCTTCGTTTAAAAGAATGTCGCTGAAAAACTTTTTCTTTTCAATCTCTTCTTTAGAATAGCCAAGTAGATCCTCTATCGAATCAGTGACATAGGTGAATCTTCCTTCTCCATCCAATGAATATACAACGCTCTGAATCTGTTTGAAAATTCGAAGCTGATTCAGCTTTTCCGTGTTTTCCCTCATGCGTATGGCAAGAAGATCATTCATGTTATATGAAAGTATGGAGTCCATCTGGGTGAGGACATGGTAATAATTCTTGTTTAATGCTAATAGAGATATCTTTGTCAGGGCCTTGATATATCCTGACGGTTTTTGATTATCAATCAGTGATAATTCTCCAACGCACTTTCCTTCATTGATCACTGCGATTCGCTCAGTATTCGCATTTTTTAAATGATAGGAAAGCTGTCCATCCAGTATGAAGAAAATATAACGGTTTTCCCTGTCAGGATCCAACACGATTTCATTTTGTTCAATTTCCAATACTGGGCAGAATTTTAAGATACTCTCGAATGAATCGTAGGGGATGTCTTTAAAAAGATCAATATCTTCATAAGATTGACCATTATAAAATGGTCTGTTTGGGAATGCGATCTGATCTTCGATAAACCCTGCAAGTTTCTTGTCGTGAAATAATATATGTTTATTCAGCCAGCCAATAAAATGTGAATTTATCCTGACATTGTCATATTTAATAAATGATCTCATTTGCATCAGAAAATCTTCATGTTCAATGAGATGATCTTGATCAAATGCGTAACCTATATCTTTTGCAATGATTTGTTCTTTCCTGAAATGCTCTTGAGCGATAAGAATTAGGTTATCTTTTAAACGTAAAAATTCCTTCTCAGTTTTTGTGGATGGCGAGATTAATTTGTCAATTTCTTGGACTAACTTTATATGGTCATCATCCAGTTCTGCAACACTGAGATGCCATGCTTTATTCCATATTGAAGGAGATGAATGATTCATATTATATAATTATATACCTCTGTAAATGGTATCGAGCGGAAGGGTGAGAAACAGATCGACAAGATCCGGGTCAAATTGTATTCCACGATTTTTCTTGATCTCATCCAATGCTTCTTGCTTGGTCCAAGCCTTTTTATAAGGGCGTTCGGATGTCAGCGCGTCAAAGACATCCGCGATGGAAACAATGCGGCCTTCAATGGGAATCTGGTTTCCACTCAGGCCCCTCGGATAGCCAGTTCCATTCCATTTCTCGTGATGCGTTTTGGCAATGATACGCGCAAACTCCAGCAGTTTGATATCTTTATTCCCGATGATCTTTTCACCAATTTTAGTGTGTCTTTTCATGATGTTAAATTCAGCCTCAGTCAACCTTGCCGGTTTTAACAGTATATGATCCGGGATTCCAATTTTCCCAAGGTCATGCATGGAGGCCGCATGTTTCAGAAGGATCGCTTCTTCTTGGTTCATCCCATAAGCCCTGGCGAGAAGAAACGAATATTGGCTCATTCGCTGAATATGATCGCCTGTTTCCTCATCTCGAAACTCGGCCGCCTGTCCAAGGCGGTTGATGATTTCTCGCTGCGTTTCCAACAACTCTTCCAGCCGTTCATCGGCGAGCGACTTGAGGCGTTTTCTTTGACTGCTTAGCGTAAGATGGGTTTTGACTCGTGCGCGCAAAATTTCAGGACTGAATGGTTTTGTGATGTAATCCACAGCACCTTGTTTCAATCCTTTGACCTGAGAATCGATGTCGTCCTTGACGGTGAGGAAAATGACAGGAATTTCTGATGTTTCACCAGTTCGCTTGAGCTCTCTGCATACCTCGAGTCCGTTCATTTCTGGCATGCCAATATCTAATAATATGAGATCGATTTTCTCGGACCGGGCGATCGTTAAGCCATCTCGCCCATTATTGGTGCAAATGACTGTGTAAATTTCATTAAGATGATTTTCAACAAGGAAATGTTGAATATTGTCATCATCAATAACCAAAATCTTCGAATTGTCAGGCATGATTGCACCAATGGTAAGGATTGATCCCGGAGATGTTCATGATTTAGCGTTCATTTAAAATTATAAAAGTAATATCATAGTGTATAACAATATTTCCAAGTATCATATCATGGCTGTTCGTTATTTTTCAAACAAAAAGCCAGTGGACGCGATGCTTTCTTTCGTGGTTGCGTTTGGGAGCAGGCCAAAGACCTTGCGCAGAGGGTGGGCGGTAGATTTAATGTAAAAGATTTTGCCTATCAGGGTGGCCTTTGGCGCACATCCGGGGCTCAAGGCGTATGACGTCAACCTGGCGTGCATGCGGGTATGTTTCGGATCCTGGGGATCCCCCTTTCAAGGGGTTTGATTCCCGGAAGAGGGGTGATCCCCATGGTGCGGCAGATTGAATCCAGGTGATTGTGGTGCTCAACGTTTGGGGACGAAATAATGGGTGCAGTGTCCGAGGAACACGTCGGCGGCTTCCATGAGGGTTTCCGACAGGGTTGGATGGGGATGGATGGTGGCGGCCAGGTCGTAGGCGGTTGCGCCCATTTCCAGGGCCAGGACCCCTTCGGCGATGAGTTCGCCGGCGCCGCTGCCGGCGATTCCGACCCCAAGGATCCGTTCGGTTTCGGGATCGATGATCAGTTTGGTGACTCCGTCGGCATGGCTCAGGGTTTGGGCGCGGCCCGAGGCGCCCCAGGGAAATCGGACCGTCTTGACGGTGATTCCTTGTTTTTGGGCTTCGGTTTCCGTCAATCCCACCCAGGCCAGTTCCGGGTCGGTAAAGGCGACGGCGGGGATGCCTCGGGCATCAAATTCCCCCTTCTTCCCGGCCAATACTTCGACTGCCACGCGTGCTTCGTGGGATGCTTTGTGTGCCAGCATTGGACCTCCGGTCAGGTCGCCGATGGCCTGGATTCGGGGATCGGCGGTTTTCTGGCTCCGGTCCACCTTGACAAATCCGCGCTCCAGTTCCACCCGGGTATGTTCCAAGCCCAACCCGTCCGAGTTGGGCACGCGGCCGACGCTCACCAACACTCGGTCGAATGTTTCGGTGCTTTGTGTTCCATCTTTGTCGGCAAACGTCACCTGGATTCCCTGATCTGTTTCGGCGACCTGGGCGATCCGGGTTTCCAGCATGATTTTGTCGGCCCAGGTGCTGATTCGTTTGCTTAATGGGCGGACCAGGTCGCGATCTGCTCCTGGCAGCAATCCGGGGGTCATTTCCATGAAGGTGACCCGGCTTCCCAGGCTTGCATACACCGATCCCAACTCCAGTCCGATGACTCCGCCGCCGACGACCAGTAGTTTCCCTGGAATTTCTTCCAATTCCAGGGCGCGGGTGGAATCCATGATCCGGGGCGATTCCGATTTCAGTTCGGGCAGGGTTCTGGGGATGGAACCGGTGGCCAGGATGCAATGGTCAAAGGTGATTTCGTTGCGTTCGCCGTTGGGGGTGTGAATGGTGATTCGGTCCGAGGATAGAAAGGAGGCGCGTCCTTGGATGAACGTGACGTTCCGTTTTTGGCATTGTTGTCCCAGGCCCGAGGTCAGGTTTCCCACGACTTTGTTTTTCCAGGCGCGCAGTGCATTGAGGTCAATTTCGGGCGTTTGGAAGCGGATTCCGATGGTTGCGGCTTCTCGGGCTTCGGCGATGATTTTTGCGGCATGCAGCAGTGCTTTGCTGGGGATGCATCCCCAATGCAGACAGACGCCTCCTGGATGGGCTTGCAGATCGACCAGGGTGGTTTTGAATCCGTGATCGGCGGCCAAGAACGCGGCGGCATAGCCTCCGGGACCACCGCCGATGACCACGACATGCTTGGCTTCGCTCATGATGCACTCCCAAATCTTTTTGATTGTTTTGATTGTTTTAATTATTGAAAAAAAAAAGGGGTCTGGGGGATTGCCCCCAGGGTGTTGATTTTGATTTTGATTTTGGTTTTACTTCCCCCACAGGGGGTGTGGGGGACGAAGTCCTCCAGGTTTTGGTTTGGATTTTGATTTTGGTTTTGGTTTTACTTCCCCCACAGGGGGTGTGGGGGACGAAGTCCTCCAGGTTTTGATTTTTGTTTTGGTTTTGGTTTTACTTCCCCCACAGGGGGTGTGGGGGACGAAGTCCTCCAGGTTTTGATTTTTGTTTTGGTTTTGATTCCACTTCCCCCACAGGGGGTGTGGGGGACGAAGTCCTCCAGGTTTTGGTTTTGATTCCACTTCCCCCAGACCCCTTTTATTTCTTGATCACAAGGTCAAAAGCAGGGGTTCCTCCAAAGCTTCACAGATCCAGCGCAAAAAGCGTGCGCCATCCGCCCCATCAATCAGGCGATGATCGAACGATAACGACAACGGCAACAACAAACGAGGCTGGAATACCCCCTCCACATACACCGCCTCCATGGAACTGCGCGACATCCCCAAAATCGCAACCTCAGGATAGTTGACAATAGGCGTAAATCCCACCCCGCCAATCCCCCCTAAATTTGAAACCGTAAAACACCCCCCACGCATCGCCTCCGGAGCAGTCTTACCCGCCCGCGCCGTCTCCGAAATCACCGTCAAATCCGCCGCCAGTTGGGTGATGCTCTTCTGATCCACATCGCGAATCACCGGAACAATCAACCCCCGTGGCGTATCAACCGCAACCCCAACATGGACATACTGCTTCAAAATGATCTCATCCGTTGCCATATCGACCGAAGCGTTGAACTGCGGAAACTTTTTCAATGCAGTCGCAACAATCTTGAGCACAATGACAGTCACCGACAATTTGCCCCCCCCCTTCTGAAGCTGAGAGGAAAAACGTTGGCGCAACGATTCCAACCGGGTAATGTCCGCCTTGTCATGACACGTCACCTGCGGAACCGTGTTCCAGGTGGCAGCCATGTGGACCGCCGTGGCACGGCGGACATTCTTCATTTTTTCCCGTGTGACCTGACCCCATTGGCCGAAATCGGGAAGCTGCGTATGCATGGGAACCCGAACATCACCCATCGCCGTGCCCGAAGAAATGGCCGAAGAACGGTGAAGGTTGCGTTCCTTGACCCAGGCGCGCACATCTCCCATGCTGATACGCCCACCAGGCCCGCTCCCGGGAACTTCACGAATATCCACCCCCAATTCCCGCGCTTCCCGACGAACCGAAGGGGCGGCAGGAACCGGAATGCCTGAACGAGGTGGCGGTGGCGGAGGGGGATTGGCAACGGGAGGCGGGACCAAAACAGGCAAAGGAGGGGGGGGAACTGAAGGTGCAATCGAAACCGTCTCCGGAGCAGGGGGGGCGGCGACGACGGCGGGGGGGGCGCTGGAGGGGGCGGCACCGCTGCCCGCGTTGACCAGAAACAAGGTCTGTCCAACAGTAACGTGGTCTCCCGGTTTGACATGCACCTCCTGGATCGTCATGTCATTGGCCGCCGGAACTTCGACAACCGCTTTTTCAGTCTCCACTTCCAGCAGGACACTCCCCGCCGTCACCGACATGCCGGGGGTGGCCAGAACATGAACAATGTCGCCACCCGGGATATTCTCACCCAGGTTGGGCAGCTTGAATTCCATTTGCATCGGTGCCTCTCCATAGTCAACGTTGACCTTGTTTTCCTAGCGCGACACCGGATCGGGTCGTTCAGGATCGATGCCCAATTGTTGCAATGCCTGTTCGATCACGGCAACATCAAGTTCTCCCCGCCGATACAAGGCGCTCAAGGCGGCAAGTGTGATGTACTTGACATCCACCTCGAAAAAATCCCGCAACGCAGGTCGGGAATCGCTCCGGCCAAAACCATCGGTCCCCAGGCTGACCATCCCTTCGGGAACCCACTGGGCCACCATGTCGGGAAGCGTGCGCACATAGTCGCTTGCGGCGATGACCGGACCATGGTGTCCCTCCAAACAACGGGTCAGGTAGGGCTTCTGGACCGGTTCCCGTGGATGCATGCGGTTAAACCGTTCGGTGGCCATGGCGTCGCGATAGAGCGATTTGTAACTGGTGACGCTCCAAACGTTGGCGGCAACCTCGAATTCCGCCAACAATTCCTGCGCCGCCAATACTTCGTTGATGACGGCACCACTGCCGAACAGTTGCACCTTGCGTGGGGCCTCGGGATTGGGTGCGTGCCTGAACAGATAAAGGCCACGAAGAATTCCCTCCCTGGCCCCCTCGGGCATCGGCGGCTGGAGATAGTTTTCATTCATGACCGTCAGATAAAAATAGACATCCTCCCGATTCACGAACATGCGCCGCAACCCATCCTCGATGATCACCTCCAGTTCGTAGGCAAAGGCGGGATCATAGGCGACCAGGTTGGGAATGGGCAGTGCCAGCAGATGGCTGTGGCCATCCTGGTGTTGCAACCCTTCACCGGCAAGCGTGGTGCGGCCGGCAGTGCCGCCGACGAGAAACCCCCGAGAACGCATGTCGGCGGCAGCCCAGGCCAGATCACCAATCCGTTGGAAGCCGAACATGGAATAGTAGATGAAAAAGGGGACCATGGTGAGGCCATGATTGGCGTAGGAGGTACCGGCGGCAATAAAGGAACTCATCGCCCCCGCTTCGGTGATCCCCTCTTCCAGGATTTGCCCGTCACGGGTCTCCTTGTAGTAGAGCAGGCTGTCGTGATCCACCGGTTCGTAAAGCTGTCCCGGGTGGGAGTAGATGCCACACTGCCGGAACAACCCCTCCATGCCGAAGGTACGCGCCTCGTCGGGAACAATGGGGGTGATGCGTTTGCCCAATCCCGGATCCCGCAAAAGTTTGGACAGGATGCGGACAAAGGCCATTGTGGTGGAAATCTTGCGATCACCGGAACCGGGATGGAATTCATCGAACAAGGTTGCCGAAGGGAGTTCCAATACTTCATCGACCGGGCGGCGGCAGGGGAGGAATCCCCCCAGCTTTTCGCGATGCGTCAGAAGATAGCGGAGTTCCTGACTGTCCGCCATCGGTTTGTAGAAGGGCATGCCGGCCACTTCCTGGTCCGACAGGGGAACCTGAAAACGGGAACGGAAATCGCGTAATTCTTCTTCGTTCAATTTTTTCTGGGAGTGGGTGATATTCTTGCCCTCGCCGGCAGCACCCAGGCCATACCCCTTGACGGTCATCGCCAGTACCACCGAGGGTCGGCCCCGATGTTCCACCGCTGCCTTGAAGGCGGCATGGACCTTTTCCGGATCATGACCGCCGCGGTTCATCCGTTCGAGTTGTTCATCGGAATGGTGCGCCACCATTTCCATCAATTGGGGATGACCACCAAACACATGGCGGCGGATGAACGCCCCCCCTTCGGCGGACAGTTTCTGGTAGTCGCCATCCACCAGTTCCGACAACCTTTTGACCAGAAGGCCATCGTGGTCACGGGCGAAGAGGGGATCCCAGTCGGAACCCCAGATCACCTTGATGACGTTCCATCCCGCCCCCCGGAAATCGGCTTCCAGTTCCTGGATGATCTGACCATTGCCCCGCACCGGTCCATCCAGGCGTTGCAGGTTGCAGTTGATGACGAAAATCAGATTGTCGAGTTTTTCCCGTGCCGCCAGGCTGATGGCGCCCAGGGATTCGGGTTCGTCGGTTTCCCCGTCGCCCAGGAAGGCCCATACCTTGCGTTCCGAGGTATCTTTCAGGTTGCGGTCGGTCAGATAGCGCATGAACCGGGCCTGATAGATGGCCATGATCGGTCCCAGCCCCATGGAAACGGTCGGGGCCTGCCAGAAGTCAGGCATCAGCCAGGGGTGGGGATAGGAAGAAAGTCCACCCAGGGGATCCAGTTCCCGGCGAAAGTTGATCAGGTGCTGTTCGGTGATCCGGTTTTCCATAAAGGCCCGGGCATAGATGCCAGGGGTGGCATGGCCCTGGAAAAACACCAGATCGCCACCACTGGGATGGTCGGGACCCCGGAAAAAATGATGGAAGCCGACTTCATAGAGGGTGGCGGCGGAGGCATAGGTGGAAATATGGCCACCGATCCCCGATTCATCCCGGTTGGCCCGTACCACCATGGCCATGGCATTCCAGCGGATCAAACTTTTAATGCGACGTTCCAAGGCACGGTTGCCAGGATAGGGGGGTTGCTTTTCCGGGGGGATGGTGTTGAGAAACGGGGTGTTGGCGGAAAATGGGATTTCAACCCCCAACATTTTACTGTGGGCCTGGAGCGTATGTAATAATTCCACGACCCGGTTGGCCCCCTGGTGTTGATACACATGGTCCAATGATTCCCGCCATTCCAGGTTTTCAAGTTCCAGTTCATTCTGGAGGGAATCGTCGTTGCGCTGTGTCATATTGATCACCTTTCCCGTTGGGAACAGTTCTTTGAACCGGGGCTGCGGTCAATGGGGATCGGCTCAGGCTTCACCGACCCACGACCGCCAGGGGCGATCTTTTCACGGATTGCCTCTCCGGTTCAAATGAAAATGGTGCGACGATTCGCTTTATCACATCCCCGTTGCAGCAGTCCCATGACGAACCAACGCTGACAGGATCAATCCGATGCAGATCAAGATGAACTCTTAATATAATCTAAAGTTTTAACAAATGTCATCGAGTTGTCATATGGTGATGCTGGAGACTGCGATCAAGCACTGAAAGCTTGAATATTGGGTTGAAAAAGATTAGAATATTGTAGATAATGATAATCCCTAATAAAAATATAGGTTGATTGATGGACGTTAAATTTGATTTCTCAGGGGAAACAGTACTTGTGACCGGTGGAAGTCGGGGAACCGGAGCAGTGGTGGCAACGTCTTTTGCAAAGGCGGGAGCAAACGTTTTGATAACTTTTCGCAGAGAGGGTCGCAAGGCAAAAAAAATGTCAAATATAACAGTAATGTTGGAGTAAAATCGTTTGCCATGAGACTCACTATGGAAAAACCAAAAAAGGTGGAAAAAGAAATCGGGGAAATATTGGACAGGTATGGGCCGATACGTGTGTTGGGGGAATTCCGGGGACACAATACCAAATTATTGGGGGGAATTCCGGGGGGGAATTCCGGGGACACAATACCAAATTATTGGAATTCCTGGGTGACTCTTCCGATTGATTCGTCCGGCCAGATTTTGGACGCAATGG
>PEAN01000053.1 GCA_002753735.1 Magnetococcales bacterium DCbin4 | reverse complement strand
TGGCTCAAACTCATTCAGGATTGGTCAGCGAAAAGGAGAAGCTATCCACCATCATCCTTTCGGCAAGGGGGGGTGGTGGGGGTTCGGGCGGATCGTTCCTGCGAACTGCTGCTGCGGCCGGTTTGTTGGCCCGGATGCCACCACCTCTGTTGACCAGGTTGAGTCGGGGTTTCTTGATCATGGTTGTTCAATTTCCAAAAGACGTCCGCGGACACGTTGGGCCGCAGGGTGGTTCGCATTGAGTTGAATCAGTTGTCGGAAGATGGCATTTGCCTGTTCTTGCTGGCCACTTTCGGTCAGGTTCCTGCCCAGACGTTCCAAAACCTCCCTGTTTCCCGGGTCCAGAGCGATGATTTTTTCCAGATGGAGCCGTTCCTGATCGGGCTGGCCCGATTTTTGGTAGAACACCGCCAGTGCCCGGTGGGACGGAAGATGCGAAGGATCGGCACGGAGTGCGGTCTTGAATGCATGCACCATCTCTTCGGGTTGATCCTTTTTTTGATAGACGATGGCAAGATTGTACCAGGCACTGACCGGGTCATTGAAGCCAGGCGTGGCCGTGACCTTGAGCAGGGTTGATTGGGCCTGATCCAGATTTCCTTCCTGCAGGTGGGCAACCCCGAGATTGTGGAGAATGCCGGGATCTCCGGGCCGGATCTCATGCGCCTGGTTCAAGGCTTCCAGAGCGGCCTGGGATTGTCCCAATTGGGAATAGGCCAGGGCGATGGTCGTCAGGAGATCGGGATGGTTGGGGTCGATCTGCTGCGCCTGACGCAATGCCAACAGCGCCTGTTGCGGTTTTTTGCGTTCCATGTAGGCCTGGCCCTTGGCCAGGTAGGCGTGAAACTCCGTTTCCTGGTCCCGGTCCAGATCTTTGCTGACACAACCACCGGCAAGGATTCCCCAGGGAATCAGGGCGAGGAGGAGGGTGATCAGGGAGGAGGGCCGTTTCATGATATCTTGAATCCGTTGGTGATGGGATAACGCCGATCCTTGCCAAAGGCGCGACGGGTTACCCGAACTCCCGGAGGGGATTGTCTCCTTTTGTATTCATTGCGATCCACCATGGCGATGACCCGCAGGGCGGTCGCGCGATCAATACCGCGTTCGATGATTTCGTCGAGTCCTTTTTCCTGTTCCACATACAGTTCCAGGATCCGGTCAAGGATCGGGTAGGGGGGGAGGGAATCGGTATCTTTCTGGTTGTGTTTCAATTCCGCGGTCGGTGGTTTTTCCAGAATCCGCTCGGGAATCGGGGGTACTCCACCCTCGATTGCAGCCCATCGGTTGCGTGCCCGGGCCAGTTGATAGACCGTCTCCTTCAGCAGATCCTTGAGGACCGAAAAGCCTCCGGCCATATCGCCATAAAGGGTGGCATATCCGACACTCATCTCGCTTTTGTTGCCGGTGGTGACCAGAAGCAATCCTTTTTTGTTGGATAGGGCCATGAGCAGGGTGGCGCGGATGCGCGGTTGAATGTTCTCCTCGGTCACATCCTCGTTGAACCCTGCGAAAAGGGGGGCCAATTGGGTACGAAACCCTTCATGGAGTGGCGTGATGGCAACGGTATTCAGGGTCACTCCCATCCGTTCGGCGCCCAGGGCGGCATCTTCCAGACTGTCCCGGGAGGTGAAGGGTGAAGGCATCATCAGGGCTTCCACCCGGTCACGTCCCAGGGCATCGGCACAGATGACCAGGGTCAGGGCCGAATCGATGCCACCCGACAAACCCAGAATCACCCCCTGGAATCGGTTTTTACGTACATAATCGGCCATCCCGAGACACAGTGCCCGATAAATTTCCCGTTCCCGTTCCAATGGCTGCGTGATCGGGCCTTGCAGGAAACGCACCATCTTCCCTGGTTGACGTTGCATCCGGACGATGGAGAGGGATTCCTCCATCAATGGTTCGCGTTGCGCGATATCCCCATCGGCATTGATGGCGAAGGAACCACCGTCAAAAATCAGCTCGTCCTGTCCCCCCACCAGATTGACATACAACAGGGGCAGACCGCATTCTGTCACCCGTTGGCGCGCGATGTCTTCGCGTTCGGGTTGCTTGCCGATGTGGTAGGGGGAGGCGTTGAGGTGAAGAATGAACGTTGCCCCGGCGCGGGCCAATTTGGGCAGTGGACCGCCAGGATGCCACAGGTCTTCGCATATGGTGATGCCGAAGGGAAACCCTTTGTAGGCGAAGATCCGTGGATTTTTTTCCGGAACGAAGTAGCGGCGCTCGTCAAAGACGCCATGGTTGGGAAGCCGGCGTTTGCCGGAGAATCCTGCTTCGACTCCATCCTGGACGAATACTCCAGCATTGATGAGTCCCATCGAATTGCGGCGTACCGATCCGTAGACGGCATCAATCCCGATGTTGCCCAGATTGCGGTGAAATCGTTGTTCCGTCTGTGCCAGTCTTTCCAAAAACAGGGGTTTGTGCAGCAGGTCTTCCGGGGGGTAGCCGGTGAGGGCCAGTTCCGGGAAGACGATCAGGGATGCGCCCAGTGCATGTGCCTTTTCGGCAGCCCGGGTCATCCGTTCCAGGTTGTCTTCGAGGGCACCGACATGGGGATTGATCTGGGACAGGGCCAATGAAAGTTCCATGGGGGTTTCCGATTTTTGGCAAATACCGATAAACTGCCCCATTCTACGGCAACTGCCGATAATTTCAATGCATGGCAGAGGTTGTCGGGTGGGGATGGATGTGGAGGGTGTTTGAAAAATCCTTGATATATTGTTTATTTTGTTGACTTTCTTTATTTTTCACATACATCAATTAATGAAGGGACGAGGGGTGGCGATGATGGATCCCATGTGTTTTGTACGTGCCAATGTGGCGGCGATGTCGGGGTATGTTCCCGGGGAACAACCAGCACCCACCCGCCAACTGATCAAACTCAACACCAATGAAAATCCCGAGGAGCCTCCACCCCGGGTGAAGCAGGCATTGGCCCGGGGATTGGAACTCGATCTGCGGCGTTATCCCGATCCCAGTGCCACCCGGGTCCGGGAGGCGGCCTGTCGGGTCCATGGCCATGGACTCGCGCCCGACCAGGTTGTGGTGGGCAATGGTTCGGATGATCTGTTGACGATGATCATGCGTACCTTCGTTGACCCGGGTGATGGTGTGGTTGCTCCGGGACCGACCTATACCTTGTATGCGGTCCTGACCCGGTTACAGGGGGGATGTTTCAAGGAGGTGCCATGGCAGGTGGAGGGTGGATTGCCGGTGGATGCGTTGATTGCCGCGCGGGCCAAACTGCATTTTGTCGTTCGTCCCAACGCTCCGACGGGCCATGTGGTTGCCCTGGATGAGGTTGCCCGGTTGTGCCGTTCGGTGCAGGGGATCGTGGTTTTGGATGAGGCGTATGTCGATTTTGCCGACGATCATGGTTTGGGATTGTTGGCAGATCATCCCAATCTGGTGATCATCCGTACCTTTTCCAAATCCATGGCGATGGCAGCGCTCCGTATTGGTCTGGGCTTCATGGATCGGCGTCTGGCCGTCGAAATGCACAAGGTGCGCGATTCCTACAACATCAATGCCTTTTCTCAACTGGCGGCACAGGTGGCCCTGGAGCACCATGGGGATTATCGGCCGATCTGGGACGAAATCCGTGCGCAGCGTCGGCGGTTGACCTTGGCGCTGCGGCAACGTGGGTTCGTCGTCCCCGACAGTCAGGCCAATTTCATCCTGGCCCAGGTCCCTGTTGGTGGAATGACGGGGGTTGAATGGTTGGAACAATTGAAAAAACGAGGGATCCATGTCCGTCATTTCGCCAGTGATCCCCGCCTGGCCGATAAACTTCGCATCACCATCGGCAAGGGGGTGGAGTTGGATCGGTTGTTGGTGGTGGTGGATGAACTGTTGGCAGGGTGATCAGGGATCATCGTTCCGGTTCACCCGCTTGGTGGAAACGATCAGAAGCCATGGTGGAGTGAACCTCTGTTGTCCATGCCCTGTCTTCACCATGGCAGGGCTTTGCTGATTTGACAGGCCCATCAAATCCAAGGACTTGGATCCTGAAACGGGCGCTCTTCTCCGGGAAGGCAGGAGCACGTCATGAATCTCAATCGATTCCAGATCGGCACCAGAATTACCATAGGGGTGGCGATACCGCTGTTGCTGTTCACCTTCGTGGGCGTGTGGAGTTGGATTGTCAACGAGACCATGTTCAACGATGTGCAGAATGTTCGCAACGAACGTATACGTCTGACGGCGTTGGCCCAACGTTTTGAAAAAGATTTGGTCAACCTGCAGTATTATCTTGCCGAAATTGCAATCAGCAAAACTGAACAAGGTGATACCGACATTTTCAGCGGGGCTGCGGATTATTATCAAGCTTTCATCACGGGGTTGGACGAATACGAAGAATTCTACAAGCGGCAGAACGATGAGAAGGTCGTCAAGGATATTGGAGTATTGCGGGCCAAACTCGGCGAATTCTACACCCTGGGAAAACAGATGGCCGCCGCATTTGTCGATCATCGAATGGAGGAGGGTTTTGAAAAGAAGGAGCAGTTTAATGAAGTTAAAGAATATATTGATTTCTATCTGGAACCTTTGTTACGTCGGGAACGGGAGGCCACATTGACGGCCATGGATGCTTTGATCGAGAAAATGTCCCGACTCAAGCAGGGTGTGTTAACCGTTCTGCTTGTGGCCATGGCATTTTCGATCACAGTCAGTTTGCTGTTGGTTCGTTCCCTGGTACCTCCCATTCTGACCATGAAAGGGGCCATGCAGACTGTTTCCCAGGGCAATCTCAACCACCAGGTTCCCGTCATTGGACAGGATGAATTGAGCGATATGGCGCGAATCTTCAATCAAATGGCGCAAGATCTGGCTCAAACTCATTCAGGATTGGTCAGCGAAAAGGAGAAGCTATCCACCATCATCCTTTCGGCAAGGGAAGGGATTGTCGTCACGGGTCGCCAAGGCAACGTCGTATTGGTGAACCCATCAGCGGAGCGTTTGTTGGGCAAGACACGTTCTGAAATCATGGAAAACGGTTTTCAAAACCTGGTGGACGACCCTGAGTATATCCTGGCCCATTTGCACGGTGGTAATCCACCCGACATGATTGTCTACAAGGAAAGGATTCTATCAATATATGCCTCGGCTTTTTATGATGATGTAAAAAATCTGGTGGGTGCGGCAGCGCTCATCCGAGACATCACCTCGGAGAAAAATCTGGAAGAGCAGTTGCGCCGTCTGTCGCAGACCGATGCCCTGACCGGACTTTACAACCGACGCAAGTTCGATACCTCCCTGAATGAAGAATTGGAGCGGGCGACCCGTTACAAGCAGCAGATGAGTATGATGCTGTTTGACGTGGATCATTTCAAAAAATTTAATGATACATATGGCCATGATCAGGGTGACCGGGTATTGCAGGCGGTGGGTCGCCAGATGAAAAGCACGTTGCGCACTCTTGATATCTGCTGTCGTTATGGTGGTGAAGAGTTTGTCGCCATCCTCCCCAGCACACCAGCGGCGAATGCCTTGCGTTCGGCGGAAAGGCTGCGTGCCGATATCGAGGCCATGGTGGTCGATGGACTCAAAGTGACGATTTCCATCGGGATCTCCTCATTCCCTGAATGCGGTGGGGAATTGAAGGCCGATGCCCTGATCAAATTGGCGGA
This sequence comes from Magnetococcales bacterium DCbin4, assembly GCA_002753735.1. GTDB lineage: Bacteria > Pseudomonadota > Magnetococcia > Magnetococcales > UBA8363 > UBA8363. The sequence goes on along the minus strand of PEAN01000053.1, from coordinate 25,155 downwards.
CAATGCCCTTTACCAGGCCAAGAAAGCGGGGCGCAACTGTGTGCAAATGGCTGAATTGTGTCGCAGCAACGTTTGATGCGTGGCCGCCGGGAAGAATCTGGCGTCTGTGATCAACATGGACGATATTCATGTTTTTTATTGAAAAAAATCCGTTATTAAGTTTAGATGGGGCACTGTTGGGTCGAAACGATCTTTTGGGAGGCGGAAACTTGAACGTGTTGCGCTGTGCGCAGGCTGTGTGTTTGTGCTTGATCCTGTTGTTTCGTGTTTTTCCCGCTGCAGCCGCAGAGGGGAAAGAGTCCCCGGTACGAAAGGATGTGGTGTTGCGCGGGGACGCCGAGTGCACCTTTTGTCACGATGAGGAAGATTCTACGACACTTCTCGCCATCGGCAAAACCAGGCATGGGACTCTGGCAGACCGTCGAACGCCGACATGCACCAGTTGTCATGGTCCCAGTCGAAACCATTTGAAGAAGCAGGAAGGTCAAGAAAAACGTCCGAAGCCGGACATTACCTACGGACGCCGTGCCCCAGCCCTTCGTCTTGACGCCCGCATCGATGAAGATTTTGGCAATTTCAAAACGCCCGGTTCCCCTGCGGCGGTCATCAATCAGGCGTGTATCACCTGCCATCAAGGGGACAAGCTGATGTTTTGGTCTGGCAGTGTCCACGCCAATCAGGAAATGGCGTGTACGAACTGTCATGAAATTCATACCGACCATGATCGGGTACTGGACAGGCAAAGCCAACCCAAAGTGTGCTTCGGCTGTCACAAGGTCCAGAAATCAATGTTCAACCGCCCGTCGCATCACCCGGTACCCGAGGGAAAAATGACCTGTTCCAACTGTCACAATGCCCACGGATCTTTGGGGCATAAATCCTTGAAATGGGACAGTGTGAATGAAACCTGCTACCAATGTCACATGGAAAAGCGTGGCCCATTTCTGCACAGTCATCCACCGGTCGCGGAAAATTGTCTCAACTGCCACAACCCTCATGGAACGGCTGTGGCCGATTTGCTGAATCATCGGACCCCATATCTATGTCAAAGTTGCCACAGCGATACCTCACATCGAGGCCAGGTGGCGGGATTGCCCAAGGATCGCTCGACCAACCCTGGCGTGTTGGGATCAATCGCGCGTGGATGTGTCAAGTGTCACACGAATATCCACGGTGGCAACAGTACTGAGAACTCAACGCAATCAGGGCGTTTCCGTCGTTGACGAACCCTATTGGAGAACGAGAATCATGCGTAAGAACAATAACGCACTGACCTTGGCGGTTTGTGTTGCTGCCATGCTTGGGGGATCGTCTTCAACATGGTCCGAGGAGCCAAAGACCCAAGACCAGGAAACCACTTCGGCGCCAAAGACCCAAGACCAGGAAACCACTTCGGCGCCAAAGACCCAAGACCAGAAAAGTACTTCCTGGGACATGAGTCCGACGGCAGCGCCTTTTACGGCGCCGGAGAGCGTTTATTCATTTGGTGTTTCCGTTTTGGATGGTGATCGGCAGCAGCGGGGGATGTTCGACGGCCGGGAAGATGACAAAACGTGGGTGTTACTGGATGCCAGGCTTCGCAGCAGGGATGATGCCACGGGCACCTGGGGGATCGCTGAAGGTCATGATCTGGGATTGACCGACAACCGGGATCTTCTCCTTGGCTATGAACGACAGGGGGAATGGGGGTTGCGTTTCGAGTATCTCGAGATTCCCCGTATCGCCCCATATACGGCCAATTCCAAAAACGAGGGGTTGGGTACATCAAAGCAAATCATTGCCAATTCTACGAAATTTGGTGATGGCCAAACCTATCATATCGAAACGGAAAGGGATCGTCTGATTTTCAATGCGTTTCATACCCTGAATAATCATATCAAGTTCAACGTTAATTTCAAGCATGAGACCAAGGAAGGGACCCGGCAGTGGGGGCGGGGGAGTGCGAACGAATTTCTTCTGGAACCCATTGATTATCGAACACTACAGTTTGATCCCACGATTGGCTACAGCGCAAGTGATCTGCAACTGTTGGGCGGTTATAGCGGGAGTTGGTTTCGCAATGAAAATGCCCTGGTGGATACCTATCTTCAGGGCGATGATACGTCCAAGCTGGCCAGCCATACTTATCTGGTATTGCCTTTGGATAACGAAGCACATCAGTTTTATTTGACCAGCGGCTATAATTTTTCCCCGGTTACCCGGGTCAACCTGAAAATTTCCTATAACCGCGCACAATCCAATGAACATTTGCCCACAACGGACATTGCCGGTTTATCCTATGCCAATGGCCCAACCAGGTTGGACGGGGAAGTCAATACGACCTCGATGTTATTGGGATTCACCACCCAACCTTTACCCGGGTTAAGCATTACGACCAAACTGCGTTATTTTGATGAGGATGATCAAACCCCGGGATGGTTGGTCGTAGATATTCCGGCGGCACCCAAAGCAAAGCCGCCAACACCTGAGATCCAGGTGCATTCAACACCGGTGTCCCTCAGAACCATGACCAGCCAATTGGAGGGGACGTATCGTTTGCCTTATGAGACGACATTGACCGGAGGGGTCGAGCACAAGGATCAAAAACGTCAGGTTCCTTTTGGCAATGACATCGTTGCGGATGGTTTGGATGATGAACGGTTCGTCCCATGGCGTACCGACCTTGATGAAACGACGTTTCGGTTACGATTGGGACGCTCATTATCCGAGACCATTGATGGATCCATTGGGGTGGAACATGGGATTCGCAAAGGGTCTGAGTACACGGATTCCGTGAAGATCATGGGCAATGCCCAGGGCAAGATCAACCCGTTCTTCATTGCCGACCGGGATCGGGACAAGGTTCGCCTTGCCATGGATTGGCGTCCCCTTGAACGCCTTGGAGTTCAGGTGAACGTGGAAAATGCCATGGACCGTTATGGTCCGGAGCAGGAACCTTACGGTCGGAGGAAGGGGAGTGCCCAGCTTTACTCCGTGGATGTGGATTATACCCCTGTGGATAAATGGCTGTTAACATCGTGGTATTCTTACGACATCAATAAAACATGGCAGGATGGTGGCCGATGGAGTTCGACGGGGGTGCATGAGGCGGATAAAAGTTCAGTGCTCAAGGATATTGGCAGTTCATTGGGTCTTGGGGTCCGCAATCAGTGGAATGAGAAGGTCAAACTCGGATCCGATGTTCAGTGGACACGGATCAAGTCGTCTTTTGATGAATCGGTATCGGTCGATCCGGTCAGTGCGGCGACCCCGGCCTATCCCAGTGGGGTGACTCCTTTGGGAGAAATCATTACCCCTTCCACACGACTCAACACCTTCCTCGAATATAAAGGATTGGGGCCGGGAATTCTGCGTTGTGACTATACCCATGAACGTTGGAGTTCCAATGATTGGACTTGGAAGTTCAGTGATGGATCGTCCTATGTCTACAGTGCCAAGACGGACGGCACATTGATTGAGACGAAGGATACCCAAAGCTCTGACTTTTTTGGGGTCATGTATACGACACACTTCAAGTAGGGGTGCACCGTTCTCTGCCATGACCTGGGCTGGGGGGATGGACGAGCCTTGGGAACCGGGATAAACGGTGATGGTTTGGCATTTCTTTCATTGAAGATGTGACTTGCCTGGGCGTGGTTGCGCTGGTCATGTTTGGTCATGACGTGCATGAATGGGTGGCGCGCCAATCGTTCATGGAGGATTTAATAAATTTTTCTTTATTGTCTATAGATCTAGTTTATTTCTTGTTTCCATTGTTGGAAGTTCAAGGATTGTGTTCTGTTTCACCGGTTCGTCCAAGAGCCTGCTGTTACAAAGCCTGCACCCTGTCAATACCTCATCGCGAATCCAACAATGATGCATCGATAGATGGAATGATCGAATTGAAATGGATCGTATTTGGGCGATGAGGATCCTTGATTTTCGGTAAATGCGATCAGAACGATTTCTTGTTCAAATGTTAATTTTTGTATTGCTTTGAATGGATCGGTCGGGAAAAATGCGGTTCGTCAGCAGTGATTGACTGGCCTTTCATGCGACTCAGGCTGGTTGTGGTTGTTCGCCAAGGAAATGACGGATCCAGGGACGTTAAATGATTAAGAGTGTATTGATATCCACATCTTGGATATTTTGTATTTTGTTATTGATTACCATGTTTCCTGTCATTGCGGAATGCGCATCTGTATCCCTTTCAGCGGAATCATTTGATAACCGGACATGCTTTGAATGTCACGATGGACGTGAGGTGATCAAGGTATTGGATACATCGCCTTATGCCGAGAACGGAGAAAAACGGGATTTGGTCGCCATTCCACCCAATTTATACGCTACAGGTGTCCACGCCCGGATGTTGTGTACGGATTGTCATCATCATATCGTGCATCTTCAACCGCCGCACCAGGCAGAAGGGTTGAAAAAAGTCGACTGCGCTTCCTGTCATGAAGCATTGGCGCAATCGGGGGAACAGAAGGCTCATGCACCGCCTTCTCCCGGCAATGAGAAAGTACGTTCCAACATCAAGAAGTATCGCAGTTCATTTCATGCCCGTCCCAATCGGGACAATCCTGATTTTCCCAACGCGACCTGTCACGAATGTCACGACAGTCATTTTTTTAGTATTCCAATGGATCAAGGCAGTCCCGCATATGGCCGCTGGCGGTTGACGATCAACAAACTTTGCGGCAAATGCCATGAAGATCAAATCGAGGAATATGATGTTTCAGTTCATGGCATCGCATTAAAAGACAAAGGAAATTTAAAGTCAGCAACCTGTATTGATTGCCATTCCGCCCATGAGGTGACCGGGGCGCATTTGGAGTTCTTCAAGCTTCAAAGCCCTGATACGTGTGGTCATTGCCATCAGGCGCGGAAAAAGACCTATCGAAGCTTCTATCACGGACAGATGACCAAGATCGGGTTTTCTGAAACTGCCAAATGTTATGATTGTCATGGAAGTCACAAAATTTTTTCTGCCAAGGACCCGAGATCTCTGGTTCACCCCAAAAATCGGTTGAAGACGTGTCAAAAATGCCATGACGGTCAACGCAGACCATTGGCAACCGAGGGTTTCGCCTCATTCTCTCCCCATGACGACGCCATGGATTATGACCAGGCGCCCCAATTGTGGATCGCCGCTCGTTTCATGAACGTGCTTGAATGGGTGGTCTTCGTATTTTTTTCGCTTCATACGGTACTATGGTGGTATCGGGAGTGGCGGGAACGGCGAAATGAAACCGGGTCATCGGGTCTGGCGATGTCCGGTTTGAAGATGGAGGAAGGTTCCCGTCATTTTCAACGCTTTCCTCTTGTTTGGCGTGTGGCCCACCTGCTGTTTGCACTGGTTGTCATGATATTGTTATTGACGGGGATGATCCTGTTCAACACCGAGAGCTCTTGGGCACCGGCGTTGGTTCGTTTATTGGGGGGAGCGGCAAAACTTGGGTTTGTACATCATGTCATGGCCGTCTTGTTGGTGAGTATTTTTCTTCTGCATATTGTCCATGTTCTGCAACATCTATTCAGAAAGAAAGGATTTGATTGGTTTGGTCCAGATTCGTTATTACCCAATAGAAAGGACTTTACCGACTGCATTGACATGTTTCGTTGGTTTGTTGGCAGGGGAGAGAAGCCCAGGTTTGACCGGTGGACCTATTATGAAAAGTTTGATTACTGGGCGGTATTCTGGGGGGTCGCCGTGATTGGGTCTTCCGGTGCAATCCTGGCCTTTCCGCATATTGCGGGCGAGTATATGGGCGGATGGGTATTTAATGTATCCATTAAGCTTCATGGTGAGGAAGCATTCCTGGCAGCGGTATTTTTATTCACGGTCCATTTCAGCAACAATCATTTTCGCCCAAGCAAGCTACCGCCGCCTGACGTTGTCATGTTCACCGGATCCCTTTCACTTGAAGAGCTCCAACGTGACCACCCGGCGCAGCTTGAGCGTATCCGGGCAAAAGGGGAATTGGATTCATATTTGGTGGAAAAGCCCTCAGTTGCCATGGTGTTGGGATCAAAACTATTGGGCCTGCTGCTGCTTGCCACCGGCTTGGTATTGTTGTTCATGGCAGTGAGTGGATATACATGGTGATGGTCGAGTGTAGGATCGAATGGGCGAATAAATTTCAGGTGTGGCGAGGATGTATCCATCGTCATCATGATCTGACAACGTATTCATCATAAAATCAAGGAAAGAGAAAAGCATGAAAATGAATATTCAAATGAAATTTGGACAAAGAATATTTCGTTATTTTGCCATGCTCATTCTATTTGCCGGGGCTGTTTCCGGATCGGGTACTGCTCATGCGGTACTCGGTGCTGAGACCGCTCTTGAAGTACTTAAGAGAAATGACTGCACTAAATGTCATGGGGTTAAAAAGTCGAAGAATGGCCCTTCGTATCAAAAAGTATCGGAAAAATATAGAGGCAAGCCCGATGCCGAAAATACCCTCTTCAAACACTTGACCACATCTCCAAAAGTCAAACTGGAAGATGGTACTGAAGAACAGCACAAAAAAACTGATTTTGAAACTTCTGAGCAACTGCGAGAGTTTATACGCTGGATTCTTTCGTTGTAGGGGTGTATCCTATACCAAGATCCGTGATCCGGGATTAATGGTTAACTTGAGTATTGCCTGGATAAACTCATGGTTCGTTCCTGTTGCCGGAAGTTCAGGAACGTGAATGTTTTTTTTCAGACGCGTCGTTCTGGAGGTCGTTACAAACTCTGAACCTTCTTAATTCTACCTTGTCAGATTCATTAAATGGAGAGGAAGACTGGCAATTGACTGATCTTTATAAGAATATTGAAATAAAATAGGGGTCTGGGGGCAATCCCTCAAGCCCCCTTTCCTCTTTCAATAATTTTTTGAGTGTCCATAATCCCTGATTAATGAATGTGACAAAATAGAATTAAACTCTGATTGCGCATTTTGCAAAGAGGCGCAAAAAGGTGGCGGCATCCGATTATTGGTGGATCGGGCCTGAATAAGGTGGATACACCAATTCATACTCATCATATTCCCGATTGGCGGATCAATATTAATGAGCGCTTTACCATTCATGCAAAAGTTGAATGCAAAGATCAGGCGGGCGGTGAATCTGAATGATTATAGTATCAGCTATCGCGTGATTGCAGGTATTACGATTCCGTTGTTGTTGTTGCTCATTGCAGGAATATGGAGCTGGACTGCAAGTGACAGGGTATTTCGTGAAGTGAATTCTGTCAATCGTGAGCGGCTTCGGTTGGTATTGTTGGCGCACCGCTTGGAAAAGAATTTGTTGCAGATGCAATATTTCATTACTGAGATCTATACGGATAGTGGCAAGAACAAGGATGTAAACCCGTTCAGTACAACCGAAGATTTTTACAATGATTTCATTATTGATCTTGATGAGTATGAACGTTTGAACCTGAATCTCAATGACCAGGCAGTGCTGCATGCCGTCGATCAAATACGTGAAAAGGTAAAGGAATTTTATTCCGTTGGGAAGAAGATGGCAGAGGCGTTCATCCATGGCAGGATGGAAGAGGGCCATCAGGCGAAGGAACAATTCAACGAGTCCTCCGAATTCATCGCTTTTTATTTGGAACCTTTGCTGCGACAGGAACGCGATACCATTTCCGTTTCCATGGAGACATTGGTATCCAGCATGTCCAAACTCAAGACTGGTCTGGTGTTTGTGATGCTGGTGGCCATCGTCACCTCGGCACTTGTGGGTTGGCTTCTGGTGCGCTCACTGGTTCCGCCCATTCTGGCCATGGCCAGGCAGATGCACGTTGTGGCCGAGGGCGATCTCGACTCCACAATATCCGTGATTGGCCGTGATGAATTGAGCGAAATGGCCAAAATATTCAACCATATGATCGATAACCTGACCCGCAGTGCGATCGCAACGATGTTACAGTCGGGCAACGTCGGGGCCGTCGTCCGCGAACAGGTTCGTTTGAATGAAGTATTGGATAAAAATTCTTTGGAGAGCATGCAACTCTCAAAGAGGGTGGTCAGTGAAAATGACCGTCTCGACGCCCAGGTGCAGCAATTGCAAAAGAGTATCAATCAAGCAAGCGATAACATTACATCTGTTTCGCAATCGATCAGTTCGCTCCTCTCAAAAAATATTGCTCCCATTGTAGATAATGCCAATTTCACTTCCAATACCGTAGACCACATGGCGGCGGCTGCCAAGCAGATGAGTAGCAACATCGGGGAGATCCATAACAGTCTGCTCATGGTTGAAAATTCGGTTCAAAGTGTTGGCCACGAGGTCACCGATTTATCCAACGCGATTCAGCAGGTGCGTGTTCGTTGCCAGGATGCATCGTCGCGTTCCAATACGGCAAAGAGTCAGACGGAGAGAACTACCGAGGTGATGACCAGCCTGATCAACAGGGCTGGGAAAATTACCGATATTGTGGACATCATCAATGAAATTGCCGAACAGACCAATATGCTGGCATTGAATGCGGCGATTGAGGCTGCCGGGGCTGGCCAGGCGGGAAAGGGTTTTGCGGTCGTCGCCAACGAAGTCAAGGAGCTGGCACGGCAGACAGCCAAGGCGACGTTGGATATTGCCGAACTGGCCGATAGCATTCGGGAAAGCGTCAGTGGTGTCACCGGGGCGACCAGCGAGCTCAGCCTGATCATTGGCAAGATTTCACGCATTAACGACGAGATTCAGATCAGTATTGATGAGCAGTCGCACTCCATAGAAAGCATCGTGACGAGTATGAATCGCGTTGGGATGGCCACGGTCGATGTCAAATATAATGTTGAAGAGTTGTTGAAGGCATCCGGCGAGGTGGCGCAGTCGGCTTCTTTGGCGGCGAAATCAACCAAAGACATTGCCAGTGATGCCGAAGAAGCCTCCACTGCGGCGATCCAGGTGGCCGAAAGCAGCCGTTCCGCCTCATCCCAGGCGGACTCCGTGCGCAACTTTGCAGGAGAAATCTACCGTGCTTCGGCGCATGTGCAAAAAGACATGTTGGTTTCCATGGATCTTACCAATTTGGTCCGTGCGTCCATCGAATATTCGAACGTCCTGACTCGTTGCGGTCAATTGGCAAGCGATGCTCTTGAGGCTCAAGGCAGGTCAGTGCGATTGTCAAAAACGTTTTGGAACATTCAAGAGATCAAAAGCAGTCATCTGCGAATTGTGGAACGGGTGCGTCGTGCCCATCGCGGTAATGCTGCCCACTCCGTAGAACCATTGCCGGATATTCGTTCATGTTCCATTCCGGAGGTCTTTTTGTCCGGTGCTTCAGAAATCACTCGAATTCATAATGATTTCCATGATCTTGCCATCGATTGTCTGAAGCTTGCCTCCTCCCTGAATGTGGGGGACAACGAGATACTCAAGGATTTGGAACAAAAGATCAAAACCATGGAGGATACCATGGCTGATCTGTTTGCGGCTTTGGATCGGAATTACGTGGCATAATTCCATCCCATCTTGAAATAACACAATTAGTTATAAATCTATTAATTAAAAAGGTCTGGGTATTTCTACCAGACCTTTTTTAATTATTCATTTGTATCTCAACACGTCCTAATCCTGATCCAGTAACTGATTTTGATATGGTTGGCTTCAGTGACTGGATGCTTTGACCTTCTGCCGGTCGGGTGCTGGGACAACGAAAACGGTTGCTGACCCTTATATCGACCTCCCTCAACGTTTCAGAAGTCACCCATTGAAAAAAAATTCTGATGAAGCGTTCTGATTTTCAGCTTGGTTTCATCTCTTTCGGCGATCATGTGCCTGCCTGAAGAAACATGGTGGATTGCCGAGGGATGAAGGAATCACGGTTTGGGATCCACGGATGCGGCGGTTCCATGGGGCCATGTGGGATGGTTCATGTGGCTCTGGTGATCGAGGAAGAATTTTTTTTCGAATTCCTGGTGGAATGTTTTGATTTTCAGTTTGGTTTCATGTTCCCAGGCGATAATGCGACCACCTGACAATACTAAGGAGACGTTCAAATGAATACAGCAAGAGAAATTACGGTTTGGGATCCATGGGTACGACTGTTCCATTGGAGCCTTGTGGTGATGGTATTGGCGGCACTGGTGACCGAGGACGAACAATTAAAGCTGCATGTACTGGCTGGGCATGGCGTCATCGGATTGGTGATTTTCCGTTTGATCTGGGGATTCATGGGAACAGAACACGCCTTGTTCACCGATTTTGTCAGGAAACCTGCACAGGTCATCGCTTACCTGCGCGCCATCCGGGATGGGTCACCTGGGCACCATCTTGGGCACAATCCTGCGGGTGGCATGATGATCGTGGTCCTGCTGGGGGTGTTGTTCCTGCTTGGTATCACGGGGTTGCTCACGATTGGGATTGAGAAGGATGCAGGCGTATTGGCTGGAATGGTTGCCAATATTCCGATCCCGGTCGGAAAGGCGATGGAAGAGTTTCATGAAGCATTGGGCGAGTTCATGTGGGTTCTGATCGGATTGCATCTGACCGGGGTGGTACTGGGGATTTGGCAACACCGGGAGAACCTGATTTGGAGCATGATCACGGGTCGCAAGAGGAGCGGGAAATGAGCACAAATTTGCGTGTTGCCATACTGTTGGCTGGATCTGGATTGATTTGGTTGGTTGGAAACGCCGTGTCCGAAGCGGCGGATGCATCGGTCGGGGAACGGCTGTGGCGTCAGGCGGGCATTGAGGATCCTGAAAAAGGGGGCATCAGGCACTGTGCGACATGTCATGGACAGGATTTACGTCAGCCAGGACAACACATCCAGACCGGAAAGCAAATCGATCCCATGGCCTATTCCATGGCTTCCAACCGCTATGGAGATGCAGAAAAAACTGAAAAATGGTTCCTCAGAAATTGTAAATGGACGTTTGGACGAGCATGCAGCGAATCAGAGAAAGCCGATCTGTTGACCTATCTTAAATCACTGTAGTATAGGGGTGAACACCATGAATAAAGGAAATATTGTTGTGGGCGGGTTGCTGTTCGTGACGCTCTTCGGTGGGGGGCTTCTCCTGGGCGCTCAGACGGTCATCGGCGATGAAGATCATTTCAAACGGGGCGAAAACGAACGCAGCGAACACGGTCGGAACGAAAAACATGAGGAACGGGGCAGCAGTGGCCCGAAGTCGGAAATGGGTGCGGTGACCAATGCAACCTATCTCAAGGAATGCGGTGGGTGTCATTTTGCGTTCCAACCGGGATGGCTTCCAGCATCATCGTGGCAACAGATGATGCGGGGGTTGGATCACCATTTCGGAGAAAATGCCGAATTGAATGAACAAACTGCCGCCCAAATCACCGATTACCTGGTGGCCAATGCGGCGGACCATGTTCAGGGAGGTTATGCGCACGCGATGGTGACGAGCATTCAACGTGGCAGCAATCCGTTACGTATTACCGACTCCCGTTTTTTCCATCACGAACATGATGAACTCCCGGCGCGGATGGTGAAAGACAATCCCAAGGTGGGTTCTTTGAGCCGATGCGATGCTTGCCATCCCAAAGCGGCCTCGGGCGATTTCAACGAACATGGTGTGACCATTCCCGGATTTGGCAAAAAGGATCACTGAGGCATGAAATCGAGGATGATTTCGTTATCTTCAGGTTTAAGCCTGCTGGCGATTGCAGGTGGGTTCATGCCTGCATGGGCAAACGATGATCAGGACCATGAACAGGCATACCGTTTGGTCCGTGAGGGGCGGATTCTGTCATTGGAACAGATCATTGCCAAACATCACGAATTATCCGGGGTTCGACTGCTGGAAGTCGAATTGAAACGAAAACGGGGACGGTATCTCTACGAAATCGAGTATTTGGCCAAGGATGGCCGGGTATGGGAATGGCGTTTGGATGCCCGGGATGGAACCAGCATCACCCGTGAATTGGAGGAGTGACCGTGCGTGTTCTGGTGGTGGAGGACAACCCTGCCCTGGCGGAGGGGCTGAAACAGGATCTGGGTCATGCAGGCTTCGCGGTTGATTGTGCATTCGATGCCCGGGAAGGACTGTTCATGGGAACCCAAGAGCCTTATGACGTCGTGGTGTTGGATCTGGGTCTGCCCGACGGTTGCGGGTTGGACGTGCTGAGGGCATGGCGAACGAGGGGCAACGATGTTCCGGTCCTGATTCTGACCGCCTGGGATGCCTGGCACCAGAAGGTGGATGGTTTCAATGCCGGAGCGGACGATTATCTGGGAAAACCTTTTCATGTGGAAGAGCTGATCGCACGCATCAAGGCACTGATCCGCCGCCGGCACGCGGCGGTCCATCCTGAACTTTCTGTTGAAGGAATGACGCTTGACGAGGAGCGTCAACAAGTCAGTTTGAACGATGGTACGGTTCACCAACTGACCGGCACCGAATTCCGTTTGTTGCGTTATTTTCTGCTCAATCCGGATAAGGTTTTATCCAAGACCCGACTGACCGAGCATGTCTATGAATATGATGGTGACCGCGACAGCAACGTGATCGAGGTATACATCAAACGTCTGCGTGGATTGCTCGGGAAGGATCGTATTGAAACAAGACGTGGCCAAGGTTATGTCCTGCGGGGCAAGCCATGAACAAATCACTCTATTCCAGTGTGAGCCTTCCACTGATTGTTGCCATGTCTGTCGTCCTGGGATTGCAGTGGGCGTTGGTCAGTTTTTCGCTCAACGCCTTGGTGGAACGATACATCGGGAGCCGATTGGAGCACGATGCGGATAATCTGTTGGCCAACCTGCGGTTGAACGGTACCGGGTTGGACCTGGCTGAGCAGGCAGAGGCTCCGGTCCATCGTCAACCCTGGTCCGGGCACTACTATCAGATCATCAGTGGCGAGGATCGGATTCGCTCCCGTTCCTTGTGGGATGAGGTTCTTCCTGAGCAGGCGGTTCGTCCAGGGGAACGTATGCTTGTCCATTTTTCCGGACCCGATGGAACTCCACTCCTGGCTCTGGTCAGTGGTTATCACAAGGATGATCGTTCAATCACGGTGGTGGTCGCTGAAGACTTCAAAGAAGCCAACCGTATTTTGTCAACTTTGCGCTGGCTTTACGGGGTGGTTTCCTTGATTGCCCTGTTTCTTCTCCTGATCTTGACCCGCTGGTATTTGCAGCGGGGTCTTCTTCCATTGAAAGCCGCCAAATCCCAGATGGAGGCCCTGGAGCGTGGTGAAAGGGAGCGTCTTGATCATGACGATGTCCCTTTGGAAGTACGTCCCTTCGTGGATGCGATCAATCGTTTGTTGACGGTTTTGTTCAGAAGATTGAGGCGTTCCAGGGATGCCGCGGGTGATTTGGGCCATGCCATCAAAACCCCTCTCTCCTTGCTTTCTCGCCTGGAAAATGATCCGGCGGTTTCCAATCAACCGGCATTTCGGGAAAAGCTGAACGCTCAAATCGAAATGATCCGCAAGCTGATCGAACGAGATCTTGGATTGGCGCGACTTTCTGGAGGACGTGGGACCGGGCAATGGTTTTTCGTGGAGAATGATGTCACTTCTCTGATTGAGGTGATGCGGAAAGTTCACCAGGAAAAAGAACTGTCGATTCGAAGCACCCTGACACCCGGTCTCCAGATCAATCTTGATCGGGAGGATTGTTTGACCCTGTTGGGCAACCTGCTGGACAACGCCTGTCGCCATGCTGAAGATGTGGTCCAATTATCGATGGAACTGAATGAAAACGGTCTTACCATCACCATAGAGGATGATGGGCCGGGCATTCCCGAGTCCAAGCGTACCGACTTGATCCAGCGAGGTGTTCATGGTGAACAATCTGTACAGGGGCACGGACTTGGATTGTCGATTTGTCAGGAAATCGTTTCAGATTATCAAGGTTCCATCTCTTTGCAGGATTCCGCAGTGAATGGAGGGTTGGCGGTCGTGATTCTTATCCCTCCAGCGTATGGGAAGTGCAAAAAACCGGATGATCGGTACGTTCCCGGCTCAATTGGTTTACCAGGGGGAGATGTGGAAAAATGAATCTGTTTCGAAAGAGAGCGGCGGTCCGTATTGCCATCGTCAGTTTGGTCCTGGCCTCCATCGCCAGCCCGATCTCATGGTTTGTGGCGCGGGAAAATGCCGAGGAGAGCATCATTGCCCAAGCGATTGAGGAAGTGGGGCGTTTACTGCATCACCATGACGCCATTGAGTTGACCGGACCCGGTGCAGAAGATCATGCGACCAAGGCGGCTCATACCATTGCGGGTGGATTGTTTGATATTGCTGAAATATACAATAATTCTGGCGTGATGCTCGCGGAATCAATGACTCCGGAGGGTGAACGTATCGAAGGCATGTTGCCAACCCACCAGAAACCGGATTATCACCAGGCTTCGTATGAAAGCATTTCAACCTCGAATGGATCCTGGGCCATGCGGGTCTTTGTGCCACTCCGTAACCACTTTAATGTCCCATCCGAACCGATTACGGGATACTTTGAAGGGGTTCGTATTGTTCCGGAATGGCAGAAGACTCAGATCCTTAACAATTCGTTGCTCACATCCATCATTGTCGGACTGGCTTCATTGCTCTGCGGGCTGACCATCTATCCGGTCGTCATACATCTTTCCGCTGAAAACGAACGTAAATCCCGTGAGGTATTGGATTCCCATGTGTCCATGATGGAAGCACTTGGCCGAGCGATCTCGAAGAGAGATTCTGACACTGGAATCCATAACTACCGAGTCGCCTGGATGTCAGCATTGATCGGTGAAAAACTGGGGTTGAAGGGAAGTGCCATGCAGTCTCTGATCGCCGGAAGTTTTTTGCACGATGTGGGAAAGATCGGCATTCCCGATGCGATTTTGCTGAAACCGGGCCGACTGGATGAGGAAGAGTTGCGTGTGATGCGAACCCATGTGGAACAGGGGATGGGGATTGTTTCGGGGATGGGCTGGCTTGATGGCGCGGCGGATGTCGTCGCCGGTCACCATGAAAAATGGGATGGGACAGGCTACCCCAACAAACTTTCCGGAGAGAATATTCCCATCGCAGCAAGGATATTCGCGGTTGCCGATGTGTTTGATGCACTTTGTTCAAAACGCCCCTATAAAGCGCCTATGGATCTTGAAAAGGTCATGAAGATACTGGAAGAAGATACCGGCACTCATTTTGATCCTCAGGTCATGGCCGTATTCAAGCCGATGTCCGAAGAAATTCATGGACTTCTGGAACAAGCGACTGAAGAGAATGCCCGTCAATTATTGGAGAAGGAGGTCAGGTTGCATTTTGACCTCTGAACCGCACCCTGCTTGAACGCCGTAATTTCCGTCGTCCATGGCCATGTTGACGTTCAATCATCATATTGAACGTCAACATGCCCAAGAAATTATGTCACTCAAAAAATTTCCTATTGCGGTGGAAGCGGAATTGTTCGCATTCTCCCAATGAAATCCCTTCAGCAAACGCCCACTCTTCAATTAATCTGAAATCTGCTTGATGATCCATAAGGACAGTGCTTTTCAATAATCCTGGAATCTTTCTTCTGGACTGTAACCGATTGCCACGGTTGCCAAGTTGAGACAGTGTTGCCAGAGGCGGGATTACGTCCATCTGGCGCGGGCAAGGCAAGGGGGCTCTGGAGATCCTTGGTTTCTTGACGAGGTTTTCATCAAAATCACGGGGAATCAGCACAATATGTGGCGAGACAATGGCCAGAAAATGATAAATGATTCAAGACAGTTATCTGATCTTGATCTTTCAGTTCAGCATAAGCGGATCTGTTTGGCTGACAAAATGGACGGGTTATGGAGAATAAGAAATGTCTGAGGCCATTCGGTATATCGACGTTGCTCCAGGTCTGGCCTGGATTGAAATTCCTGAGGCGGATCTCAGAATTCAATGCGGTTGCCCCATGGACAGCATCAAGCATTTGACCAAGCGCGGATTGGTCGCGCCAAGAATGGTCCAGGATGCCAATGGCAAATCATGGTATGGCGAAACCGGTCCCAATGCGATTCTGCTGTCGGATGTCATGCTTCAAAATGGAGAATTCGCCAACCTTGGAGAGTTCCCGGTGCTCCAAATGCTCTACAAACAGGGACTGATTCTCCCCGGGCATCCAAAAAATACGGGCGCCAAACCTCTGCTTATCGGTGGTGCGGAGCCGGTCAACGCTCAGATGCAGTATATCTATCGCGGCAATTATGGGCTGGTTTCTAAGGAGGAAATGATTGCTGCTGGAGCCACTCCTGAAGAAGCCGAACAATTCATGCGCATCAAGCTGAAATTCGCCTTCGGGGCCATTCGTCCAACTCAGGATTTGTTGGAAGGGTGCCTGATTGGGGAAGGTCCGACGGAGATTCGCAATGGTGTGTGGATTACCAGGACTGGACTGAACAAATTTGAATTCCGGTATGGCAAAGACGTCGCCAACGTGGATTTAAACCTGAGCATTGGGCAGCACTATGCGTCTGCCTATCCCTTGGCATTCCAGGCAGTGCCCCTGGATTATTTCAGCGTGATTCACAATGGCGATGGCGATGGATGGGATGTGGATCGTCCCAGCATGTCCAGCATCGTCATATTCCATGGCCGCATCTATTTGTGCGATGCCGGACCCAATCTCCAAGCCAACCTGACCTCTCTGGGAATTGGCATTGACCAGGTGGCAGGGCTTTTCCACACCCATGCCCATGATGACCATTTCGCGGGCATTACCACCTTGATGCGCTCTGGACGACGTATTGAATATTTCGCGACCCCTTTGGTCCGTGCCTCAGTGGCAAAAAAGGTTGCGGCCCTGCTTTCCATTGAAGAAGCCCGATTTAATGAGTTTTTCAAAGTTCATAACCTGAAGGCGGGGGCGTGGAACGATATTGATGGATTGGAAGTCAAGCCGATTCATTCGCCGCACCCCGTGGAAACCACAATTTTTCAGTTCAGGGCTTTGGGTCCCCATGGCTATGTGACCTATGGCCATTATGCGGACATCGCATCGTTTCAGGTTTTGGATGGCATGGTTACGGATGACCCCTCCAAACCCGGGATGGAGCGGGAAGGGGTTGAAGCGGTCAAACAGGCGTACCTTGAGGCTCTGGACGTCAAGAAAATTGATGTGGGCGGTGGCATGATCCATGGCCTTGCCAAGGATTTTGCAAAGGATCCCAGTAAACGAGTGATCCTGTCTCACATGGCCAGAGGCTTGACCGTTGAAGAAAAGGAAATTGGCTCCGCAGCCACCCATGGCGCAGTCGATACCCTCATCGATTCCTATTCCGATTTTTCACGCCATGCCGCCTATGCCTATCTCCAGTCATACTTCCCGAATGCGCTGCATCATCAAATCAGGGCACTGCTGAACAACAGGATTGTAACCTTTATTCCAGGAGAGACCCTCCTCAAGGAGGGAATGGTTCCAGATGAGGCATTACTGATCTTGAACGGGTCCGTGGAGGTGATCAGTACCAGAAGAAAATTGTACGGTCGGCTGTCGAGTGGGGCCATGGTTGGAGAAATTACCGCGTTTCGACGCGCCCCTGAAACGGCGACCTATAACGCTGGCTGTTATGTTCGAACTCTGGCAATTCCCAACGCCGCCTATTCTGAAATGGTACGCAAGCTGAATCTTGGTGAACGGCTGGAAAAAAACAGGGCACTTAGAGATTTCCTGGTGACGACGCCAATCTTCTCCGAAGGAATCCCTCATGCCAAATTGGATGCCATCGCGGAATCGGTTGTACGACGTGAGGTTCCTGAAGGGGAACAGCTTGGTTGTGAAGATTCTGAAACACTCAATATCATCGAGGAAGGAAGCATTCAGCGGGTCATGGGTGGTTTGGAGGTCGATCGGCTGGGACCCGGGGACCATTTTGGGGAAGAAGCATCCGTTTTTGGCGCGACATGCCTGTTTCGCATGAAAGCCGTGGAGAATACGGTTTTATTGCGCATTCCAGGTGAACTCCTTGCAGATGTCCCTATTGCCCGATGGAAATTGTTTGAAGGTTATTTGAAGAAGGTGATGGAGGTCGTTCATAGCGGATCGAAACATGGATTGTTCCGCTGGAATCAGGCGTTTAACATTCAGATACTGGAAATGGATATACATCACAAAAAATTGTTGGAAATTGCAAATACAATTATGGCGATTATCGCTGGTGATCGGGATGCGCATGCGTTGGAAAAGGGTTTCGATGCCCTTCTCCACTATACGGATTATCATTTCAAGGCTGAGGAAGCCCTCATGGAACAATATTCATATCCTGGCATCAATGGGCACAGGCAAGCGCATGCTTTGTTGACCAGGCAGGTAAGAATCTACAGGTCTGAGACGCTTCGCCTCAGCGACTTCGATAAAGTTGACTTCAAGGGATTCTTTATGGATTGGCTTGTCAAGCATATCCTGAGTGAGGATATGAAATATAGCAGATTTCTTCATGGTAAAGGCATATTTTAGGTTTAAATGCAAATCATTCCATGGGCGTTATTTTTCCTCTTGATCATATGGGACAGGATTTATGCTCTTAACTGAAATGACATTGACCGAGCAGTTGAAGCTATCAGATAGAAAAATATCCGACAGGAAAAAATTGTTTGATATTTCTCATGAAGATGAAAGGAATTTGCTTGCCGTCAAGCCTTATATTGATAAACATCTTCATGAGATTGTTGAAGAATATTATTCGATCCTATTGCGCCATTCTGATGTTGAACTGGTGATTGGAGATGCGGATACACTTCTTCGTTTGAAAAGTGCCATGCGGGGATACATTCAAGAAATATTTTCAGGTCAATATGACATGCTGTATGTGAATAACAGGCTTCGCGTTGGCATGGTTCACAAACGTATCGGTGTTTCTCCAACTCTATTTATGGCAGGGGTTCGGGTTTTATGGAACATTTTACAGGACGCACTTGAATCTCAGTGTAATGATGGATCCTGTTCGCGCTACGATGCTGAACAGCGAAAGAGAAGTCTTAACAAATTGATGATGTTTGATGTCCAGTTCACATTTGAAACCTATACGGGAGCGCTGGTTTCCGAGGTTCAAAAAGCGAAACAAGAGTTGGAAGTTTATGCCCGGGACCTGGAAGCGGAAGTGATGCGCCGAACTCAAGAGTTGAAGGATCTGGCGCGCCTTGACGGGCTTACCGGAGTTTTAAATCAGCGCGCATTCTTTGATCATTTGCGCAACGACCTTGCGCATGCGAAACGGCGGAGAGAAAAAGTCAGTATCGCATATTTTGATCTCAATCGTTTTAAACAATTAAATGATCGAGCTGGTCACAGGGCCGGAGATCTGGTTTTGGCGCATGTGGGAGAGTGTTTATTGGCCACGGTTCGTGAAACCGACTCCGCATGTCGCTATGGAGGGGATGAGTTTGTCATGATACTTCCCGGGAATGATTTGGAGCAGACCCAGGCGGCATGTCAACGCTTATGTGATCGGTTCATTGCAAAGGCTGGAGAGAGCGGTGTCGGATTCAGTATTGGATTGGCTGAAACGGGTCCTGACACTTTCTTGTCGCCGGATGATTTTGTAAAAGTCGCCGATCAACGAATGTACAAGTCGAAAGCATCTTCGCGGGTTACCGCTGGGTTTTGGTGTACTGGCAATGGAGACTCTGTATGTTTGCTCGAATCCCCTGCCTCAGAGCAGCCCCATCAGGGGGCACCGGGATGAATTGAGATCCCCGTCCCGGCCGTCGGATGTCCATCACACCGATTGAAATATTCCGTGACAGGCCGATTGCTGATGGGCGGTTGGTCGCGGGAATGAACCCTGCCGCTTATCGAGGGGTGGTCCGATCTGAAGTGATCGGGCAACCGTGAGGGTTATTGGCGTCAACGTGCAATGCCATCATCACGGTTGGAACCACTGGAGGTTTCTGTAGAAAGTCACTAAACTGCTGCTCATCTTGAAATGATGCACGCATCGCTTCAGTCCATGGATTTCTCGATCTTCTCCTTTCATGTACCGGGTTGAAGTCATCGCATGATCGGCAAACGCCGGGATGCTTTGATGCCCGACTTGACAGCATCCATGGCCATCCTTAAGGTAGCCTGCTTGCCGGAAAGGTTGGCAATGTTTCGTTAATGATTGAATCACTTGCGATGAATAAGGAAGCTTCATGAAGGAAACCATCTTGCTGGTAGGGCATGGATCCCGGGATGAGGAGGGGAACGTCGAGGTGGAGGAGTTCGCCACCTATTGGCAGAGCAAACATCCCGACTGGCGCATTGAGGTGTGTTGGATTGAGCATGCTGCCGTCCTGCCCGATGCAGGGCTTGACCGGGCGGCACGGGACAGTGACCGGGTGATCGTGATGCCGTTGATCCTCAATGCGGCGGGCCATGTTAAAATGGAGTTGCCTGAATACATTCAACAGGCACGTGCGCGGTTTCCCCGGGTTCAATTTTTGTTGGGGCGGCACCTGGGGGTCGATGAGCGACTGTTGAAACTGGTGCGCATGCGAATTCACAGTGCCATGGTCAACATGGACATGCCCGATCCCAAGAACACCGGTATCATTCTATTGGGCCGCGGTTCCTCCGATATGGCCGCCAATGGCGAAGTCGCCAAAATGGCACGGTGGCTGTTCGAGACGACTCGGCATGATCTGGTCGATGCCGCCTTCACCGGGATTACCGATCCCCGGCTGGAAACCGTCGTCGCCCGGCAGGTCAAACTAGGTGCCATGCAGGTCATCGTCGCTCCTTATTATCTTTTTACCGGACGCTTGATCAAACGGATTCACAAACAGGTCGAACGGATGACCCGGCAATACCCACACATTGCCTTCGGCCTGGCAGGATATCTGGGGATCAACGACCGGGTGGTGGAAGTCCTGGAAACCCGTTTGGAAGAGGTACGGAGTCAATCGGTTTCCATGTTGGAATGTGATGGTTGCCGGGTGCGCGAAATAGCCCGTGAACATGAGGCGGGTCATCATTGCTGAGGATGCGTTGACATTTGAAGCATTATCAAACTGTACCCGGTTTGGGATACGTCGTTTTTGTCATCACTATTAAGAAAAAAAAGGGGTCTGGGGGATTGCCCCCAGGGTTTTGACTTTGATCTTGATTTTGGTCTTACATCCCCCACAGGGGGTTTGGGGGACGAAGTCCCCCAAGGTTTTGACTTTGTTGATCGATCACAATCATTTTTAAAGAACCTTGGGGGATTTCGTCCACCAGACACCCAATTATTCTTGATCATATTGAATATCAACAGATCCTGGAATTCAACGAAAGATTACATCGGGACGACCATCATGAACCAGCTTGCCCCGCCCATCGTCGCCGCTGGACAGGAGATTGAATCCGCCTCCTTCAGGCATATCGATGCTCATGCGGGTCCACATCCGGGCTATACGGATGAACAGTGGCCTTTGGTCCGGCGGTTAATTCATACCAGTGGTGATTTCGAGTTCAACGGTCTGACCCGGTTCCATCCTGAAGCGATGGCGGCGGGGCGGGAGGCGCTCGCCCGGGGGGCGCCCCTGGTCGTGGATGTGAACATGATCCAGGCGGGATTGACGCCACGGCGTCTGCTCCCTTTGAACCTCAGGATTCATCAGTTCAATGCCGATCCCGAAGTCATCCGTCTGGCCACCGTGGAAGGGACGACGCGGACGGTGCAGGCCATGCGGATGGCGTGGCGGCGCAAGCTTCTGGATCAAGGGGTGGTGGCCATCGGCAACGCTCCGACTGCCTTGCTCGAAGTGATCCGTCTCATCAGGGAGGAGGGGGTTCGGCCATCGTTGGTGATCGGGATGCCGGTGGGGTTCATCTCGGCGGCGGAATCAAAAGATGTGCTCATGACCCTGGAGGCCCCTCCGTGGATTGCCATTCAGGGGACCAAGGGTGGCTCGACTCTGGTGGTGGCGGCATTGCATGCCCTGATGGATCTGGCATTGGGGGGTGGCGGTTGAGTTCGCGCCACAGGGACACCCGGACCGGCCACAGGGGCACCCGGACTGGTTGGACAACCGGAGCGTGTTCTGCCGCCGCTGCCCGGGCGGCGACTTTTGGGGTGTGTTCGGGAGCGATCCCTGAACAGGTCGCGACCCACCTGCCCAATGGCCAATGGGTTACCTTTACCGTTGCGCAAAGCTCCCTGGATGCGGCGGGGGCGACGGCGGTGGTGATCAAGGATGCCGGTGATGACCCTGATTGCACCCATGGAGCGCATTTGGTGGCCCGGGTCGAACCCTGGTTTGGCCATCCCGGCGAGATCCATCTGACAGGTGGCGCAGGAGTGGGGCGGGTGACCCGGCCTGGATTGGGCCTTGCGGTCGGTGAGCGCGCCATCAATCCGATTCCCCGGGAAAACATCATCGCCAACGTGCGCGCAGCGGCCGCGCAATGGCTTCAATCCAATGGATTGACCGTGACCCTATCGGTGCCGGGAGGGGAACTCCTGGCCCAGAAAACATTGAACCCAAGGCTGGGGATCATTGGCGGGATTTCCATCCTCGGGACGACCGGTATTGTCTATCCCTATTCCACTTCGGCGTACAAGGCGGCCGTCGTCCAGGCGATCCACGGGGCGGCGGCGACCGGTTTGAACAGGATTGTCCTGACCACCGGGCGGCGCACCGAACGGTTTGCCATGGAACGACTGCCCGATTGGCCTGACTGGTCGTTTGTGCAGATGGGAGATTTCGTCGGTGCCGCCTTGGAAGCGGCGTGTGCGGTGGGATTGCACCAGGTTGTCGTGGTTGCCATGGGGGGGAAACTGGCCAAAATGGCCCAGGGCGTCAGGAACACCCACGCCCATAAAACGACGTTGGATATGAACCGGGTCGCGGAATTGGCGGCGCAATGTGGTTGCGATCCGGTCGTGATGGCGGCCATCGCTCAGGGGACGACGGTCCGTTTTGCGGTGGAGGAGATGGTCCGGGCCGGTTTGGCCGCCCCGTTCTACCAACGGTTGGCGACGGCGGCCCATGCGGGCATTCAACCCTGGTTGCGGCACGGGACGGAGGCGACGGTGTTGGCGCTTGACTTTGAAGGTCGGTTCATGACTTCTGCCGGGGCACCGCTCTCATGACCGCCGCCATCCGTATTCTGGGGGTACTGGACAATGGTCCGGAAAGCCTGACCCCCATGGCCAAATCATGGCTGGAAGGGGCCGATCTGGTGTTGGGTGAGGCCCGTTTTCTGGAGCTTTACGCCTCCCTGATGGCCAAAAGCGCCGAAAAACGTCCCTTTTCGGGAAAAATCGTCCAGGTTCCGCTTTGGTTGGAAGAGGCTCGGGGGCTGGGGCGGCAGGTCGTGGTCCTGGCAACAGGGGATCCATTGTTTTTCGGTCTGGCGGGGTATCTGGCGCAAAAACTCCCCCCCGGCAGCTTTGAGGTCCAGTGCCAGGTTTCATCCATGCAGTTGGCATTCGCCCGCTTGGCGCGTCCCTGGTCCGAGGCCCGTTGGTTGTCGGTGCATGCTCGCGATGGGGGTGATTGGCATCCCCGGGCCGATTTCGATCATCCGCTCTATCCCTTGTGGCGTGCATTGAACCAGGCATCCCTCCTCGGAGTATTGACAAGTCCCGCCAACAACCCCGCCCGTCTGGCCCGCATGTTGGTTGCCCTGGGGTTGGAGCACGCCTGGACCATGACGGTTTGTCAACGCCTGGGCATGGCTGATGAAACCATTGAACGGGAGGTCAACCTGCTCCAGGGGGGGGAACGGGTCTTTCTCGACCCCAACGTTGTCATCCTCGAACAACGGGGTCCATCCCCTTATGAACGTTGGCCGAAGTTTGGATTGCCGGATGAGGTGTTCCAGAAGAAGGTGTTCAAGAAAGGGTTGATCACCCGTCGCGAGGTACGCGCCATCGCTCTGGCCTATATGGAAATCATTGATGGTGAGATTGTCTGGGATATCGGTGCCGGTTCTGGAAGTGTCGGATTGGAGGCGGCTGCCCTGACCCCCGGGGGACAGGTATGGTCCATTGAAAAAAATGCCGATTCGGTAGACCATATCCTGGCCAACCGTGCGCGTCTTGGACGGTACAACCATCGGATTCAATGTGGGATCGCCCCGAACGGATTGGAGCACTGGCCCGATCCCGACGCCGTGTTCATCGGCGGTAGCGGGGGTGCCCTGGAATCCCTGATCGGGCTGGTGCTGGAACGGCTCAGGAACAGAGGGCGATTGGTCATCAATCTGGTGACTCTGGAACATCTGACCCGAACCCTTGCCTGTCTCGACCGGCTGGGGCAGTCTTGGCGTCTGACTCAGACCGGTTGTGCCATCGGTCAACCTTTGTTGCATCTGCACCGCCTGGAAGCGCAGGCACCCGTTTGGATCATTACTGTCATCAAGGAGTCTGGATCATCATGACAACCCGTTCCAAGGGGATGCTGGTGGGGGTTTCGTTGGGTCCGGGGGATCCGGAACTGCTGACCCGCGCCGCCTGGTCCGCCCTCCAGACGGCACAATGCTGGGCCTGGCCGGTGGTCCGCGCGGGGGCGGAAAGTTATGCCCTGTCCATCCTTGAACGAACCACCCTGATCCCTCCTGCCCGTTTGTTGCCGCTGGTCTTTCCCATGATCCGTGATCGGGCGTTGCTGACCCACCATTGGCAACAGGCGGCACGTACCGTCATCGAGGTGATGCATCAAGGGGTGGATGTCCATTTCCTGGTCGAGGGGGATGCCTCCTTCTATGCCACCTATCGGCATCTGGAACGGGCGGCGCGGGAATTGGATCCTGATCTGATCAGTCGGGTGATCCCCGGGGTGGCGTCGCCCTTGGCGGCGGCGGCCCTTTCGGGGCGTGCCCTGTGCGATGGTGATGAAACGGTGGCGGTGATCCCCGCCACGGTCGGGATGGAAGAGATCACGGCAATTCTTGACCGTTTTGAAGTGGTGGTGTTGATGAAGGTCAAACCGGTGCTGCAACCGGTCTTGCAACTGTTGGCGCAACGTCACTTGTTGCATAAGGCGGTGTTCGTCGAACGGGCGGGGTCGCCGGAACAACGGGTCGTGTTGGATGTCGCTTCGCTTGTCGAACGGGAGGTCCATTATCTTTCCTTGATGATCATCCATAACCATGATGGCGAGTCGGGTCTTGGCATGAGGGGGAACCCATGAATCGTGACTGTTCAGCTTTCCTTTCGCGATTCAGGGGATGGAGTCGTTCAATATCAAGAAAAAAAAGGGGTCTGGGGGATTGCCCCATATGCGTTAATTTTCTATAAACCGTTTATTGAATGCCAGGAAATGTGTCAGAATGTG
>PEAN01000124.1 GCA_002753735.1 Magnetococcales bacterium DCbin4 | reverse complement strand
CCCTTAAGCCCCCTTTTTTCTTTCAATAATTTTTCGAGTGTCAACAATCCCTGATTAATGAATGTGACAAAGTAGAATTAAATCATTATTCTGAATATCAACATTCCCTGCGAAGATGGAAACGATGAATGCCAGTCCTGGCGCGGTTTGATTTCATTGCCAGCGGTATTTCAAAATTTCCCGTACCGAAGGCAACTGCGGCAACTCCAACAACACTTGTCCCAGGACCTCCACCCCCTGCCCCCCCATTTCCATACCGATGGTATAGAGCCCCCCCGGACGCGTCTTTCCGGAAATGGATTTGCCATTGATTTCATACCGGGCCAACAATTCCAACACCAGCAGGAGGGCGCCCGACTGATGCTGGACATTGAATGAAACATGCAGTGTCACCTGAGTGTTGCCCAGATCCCAATGCCCCCTTTCCCATTCATTCGGATGGATACGGGAACAATTTTGACGATGAACGATCCAAAGTCCATCCTCCGAAAGGCGACCGACAATCGGAACCCGGGGTACGGCAAGACAACAGGTTGACCAACGAATATCCTCACCGGTCAGGGAAGTCAGTTGGAAACTGCCCGTTGGACTCCGGTTGATCCCTTTCAAGGTTGACCGACCACTCTTGAGGGCTTGTTTGATCAAGGTACTCGCCCGGGCAGTTTTGACACAATGAAGCCAGGAACGTTGTGGCCATCCATTTTTTGCCGTCAAAATGCGGACGACATCACCATCGTGCAGTGGATAATCGGCGGGACGGGGAATTTCGTTGACCTTGGCCCCAATACACCGATGCCCCAGATCGGTATGGATCATATAGGCAAAATCCAAAACCACCGCCCCCACGGGAAAGGTATGACGATCCCCCTTGGGGGTGTACACATCCAGCAGGTCGGGCAGGACGTGGGCATGAACTTCGGACATGCGCAGATCACTGTCGCCCAACGTTGCCAAAAGGCGCATGTATTTGGCGGGATCGGGTCCACTGACGCCCCACTCCGCCAAGACCCCCATGCGATTGGCGCGATCATCGTACTTGCGAACCACCTGAACATTGATGGGGTTGCCTTCCCACAGGATGCGACTGGTCAATGCCCGGAAACCGTTGACCCTCGGGGCATTCATATAATCGCGCACATGCCGGGGCAACGGACCAAACAGGGCATGCATCTTTCCTAAAACCCGCCAGGCGGCATCATCATCCTCGACCAGCAGTCGAATCCGATAGACCGGCCATCCCACCCGCATCAACCGACCCGAACCCGGTTTTTCAGCCAGACAGAAATAATCAGAAAGCGTTTTGCCCTCGATGGTAAAAT
Organism: Magnetococcales bacterium DCbin4; assembly: GCA_002753735.1. GTDB lineage: Bacteria > Pseudomonadota > Magnetococcia > Magnetococcales > UBA8363 > UBA8363. The sequence goes on along the minus strand of PEAN01000124.1, from coordinate 6,263 downwards.
CCAAAGCCAGGTGGTCCCCCAGCACCTGTCGCAGATGGCGGCTCAACTGATCCATGCTGGCACGCCCCTTCAGAAGCAGCGTATCCAGAATCTTTCGCGCCTGTTGATTCTGTACCGGCATCAAAAACGGCAGAATACGGTCAATGATCGCATCCGCCAGCGTAATCATCCCCAGACGACGGGCAACCCCCACATAGATCAAAGAAAGGCTCGCCTTGTTCTTGGCCTTGTCGGGACCATGGACATACAGGGTTTCGGCATTGTGATACACATCAAAGGTCTTGATGATCAACACCCGGAGATCCTTCGATGCCGCCTGAAGGATGCGGCGATAGGTGGCGGGAAGATCCCCGGCTCCGGTTTGCAGATTGCGAATCTTCGACAATGCCTGGACCAGACGAAGAACGTCAGGATTGAATTGTTCAATGCGCTCGCTGGCATTGACTTCAGGAGGGGCATCCTCCATGGCGTCATGCAACAAGGCAGCACAAACCGCCACCTCGTCGTTCAACCCCCACGAAAGAATATTGTACGCCACACTGAGACAATGGCTGACATAAGGGCCACCATCGACCTTTCTTGTCTGGCCCCGGTGAAATTCCATCGCCATCGACGCAGCCAGTGCAATACGCCTGCTGACCTCCGAGCCAATCTTGACCCGCGACAAATTGACGAGTTCCTCGATTTGTTGTTCAGGTTTCATGAATGCCGAGCGAATCCAGGTTAGACTGTTCAGGGGCAATCTCGACGTCCGACAATGACACCAGATCGCGGTGCAGAAAGGTTCAACCCCATGCAGTCATCATGAAGGCAGAACGCATCAAGGTCAATCGAGTGAGGCGGATCTTCCTTCCCAGATTGCAAAGTGTTTCTCCAGCGCCTGATGTCGCCCCTGTGAAAAAAAATCCTTGGTGACATTTTTGAGAAATGGAGATTGGTCCAACACATCTTTCTGACGATGTTCCATATAGACGACCATCAAGGGCGCCTGCGAACGTTGTATCCTTGCTTCCATATTGCAAAGCACATGCCTCATCACATTAGCACCAAAAGGATTGTACATGAATATAATAATAGGATCATCAGGAAAATCATACTCGGAAGCATCTCCCAGTACGGAATCCACATCACTGCATTGGATATCAGAGCATAAGCTTTTGAACTTAATTATATTATTCAGTGAAATTCGATGCAGTTTCTCGGAAAATTCGATGCCAATGATTCTTGAAAATTTTTTCCTTGCCGCATACATCAACACCAACCCCTTTCCCGATCCAAGGTCCACCAAAACCCTGCCCTGCACCGGAAGGTTTTCCAACTCAAGAAACGAAACCAACAACTCCTCATTACATCTTTGATATTGGAGCGCGTCCTTCAAGTTTTCTCTCGCGACCCCCAATTCTTCGGGACGAATGAACCCACCAGTATCAACACCATAAAGATAATCAATCGTCTTGGTTCTGGAGAATGCCCATTTGATGATTCTTCCAGGACGAAGCAGTCTGAACATTCTTTTTACAGATATTCTTTTCAGCGCATAATATTCATTATAGATAACCTGATACACCCTGCCAAAATAAGGACTTTCTCTAATTTTTTTCTTAATTTCCATAACACAATTTTCTCCAAACGAATCCAAAGATTCATTCCTGGAACAGATATGGCAAGGATCGAAGCAGTGTTCTCTTCCTACGCGATACCAGGCAAAGTTGTACCAGCAGGCCACTGAACAGGGAACGTATGCCCTCTTCCTTGATTTTTTCCATGTAATCTTTCTTCCTCGTTTCTGATCCTTATCTTGCTCTTTACATGGACCGACAGGATCACGAGAAGGCAAAGATAATGATATGGTAGATCATAATATGCCAAACCAAGTGAAATACCGGCACTATAATAACCAACAAGTCCAAGAATGATCATCTTGGCCATCAAAGCACTCCAGGCGAGTTCCGGATCATGACGACATCGCATCACCACCCACAAACCGCTCCTGATGCTGCTCAAATGCATCAATACCCAAATGAGCAACCCCATATATCCTTGCTCCCCCAATACTTCAAAATAAATCGAGTGTGCATCATGACGGAACACACCTGGCGTATAACGGTCGAAAACCCCCTGACTGAAAGCCCCAAATCCACCTCCAACGAAAGGACGATCATTCGCCACCGTCTTTGCCAGATTCCAAGCATCAAAACGCCCAAGAATTGAAAGGTCCTGCAAAATTTCAGCATCCTTTTTGATCAATCCATCTCCGAAATCCATCAATTGGATGAAATTGACTTCATCAGGGAAAGCGGAGGATGAATTTAAACTGTTTTTTTGCGTCAGGTTGACTGGAAGCAAACCCGTTAACAAGGGAAGATTCAATGATTCCAACATGGGGCTGACCCGTTGGATCCATTTGTTCGGCATCATGGTCACCGCCAATGGCGCCAAGATTAGAATGAAAATCAAAGTCGTTATTTTTTTTCTGGAAGCCACCCAAAATATGGTCCCCATGGCGATCAGGGCGACCAAGCCACCCCGCGAATAACTACCGAAGATAGCAAGAATACAAAAGAAGTTATGCACCAACAGCGCCAGACGGATATAAATCTTCTTTGTCGAATACATGAAATACAACGAGAGCGGGAGCGTCATATTAAGCGCAAGCGCAAAAGTATTATTATCCGCAATGAATGAATATTCAGGTCCCATCACCCGGAAATATCCCCCCTTGAAGATCGTGAACAAACCTCCCTTGAAGCCAAAGAATCCAATCGAAAAAGCAATGATTCCCACAAGAGTCACGATTTGTTTCTTTTCTTTTATTATCAAATATGTAATGAATATAAGAACCTGAATCTTCACAAAACGGTCCCATTCCTGCCTTGCAGAGAAGGGTTCGAGCGCAAGGATCGTCGTTAGAGAGGTCCAAAATGAAAATAACATCCATAACAGGAGTGGCAGAACCATCGGGAGCCGGATTTTAATCTCTTTCGATCTGATGATTGCGATGATGGTGACGATGGCCACAAAATAATTAAATCTGAAATCATAAGCAAATCCCCAAGCCAGTCGATGAGGTGTCATATAGGTCAGCCAAGCCCACATGTAGACACCGTAATGCGGTCTGATCAAGATCAGGGGAAGCGATCCAAAAATAATCAGCGTCAACAACAAGTCTCGCATTAAAATCCTCAACGATCTGCAAAATTCAATTTAAACCTGATGCATGCTTGCCAGACAAATGTTCAATCTGATCTCGATAATGATTATAATTCTCCGGATGGTCATTGAAGCAATCCAGATAGGACGCCAACTGCGGCGAAACCTGTTGATAGGCAACCCCCATCCCGGAGGTCGTCCGTGTCAACAGTTTACCATACAACCCTGTTTTTTTAAGAATGGCGACAAACCCAGGGACCATCTTGTGATCCATGAGGTCATGAAACAATATGACGCTGTTTTCATTCAAATAAGGATGAATGGCGGAAAAATCGTTCTCAACCGCCTCGACGGTATGACAGGCATCGATCAAAATCAGATCCAGTGTTTTCAACCCCTGCTGACGGACAATCCGGGACACATCCTCCGGAGAACGACCCGAAATACAGGTAATATTGAGACCGTTTTTCCGGGCCAGGCCATTCGTGAACGCAATGCCATCCGAATCGATATCCACCGCAATCACGCTTGCCTCAGGAAACATCAATGCCAGAGCCACGGTACTCCAACCATGCGCATTCCCTACGACCAGAATGGTTCCAGGATTGAGATAATCGGTAAATCCTTCCAGAAATTGAACTTCCTGCAAGCTCAATCCAAAATCACCCACAAGCATTCCATCTTTCAGAAATGTTGTGAACTGAGCGGCAATAATATTAAAAAGACGATGCGCAGGATAACCGCCCATCGGACGATATCCTTCCTTGATAAACACATCGTAAAGCTTTGGAATGATCGATTTCATATTGTCTTCTTTAACGATTATTCAAGTTATTGCACGAACCGATTCCACCTTTACGCCATCCAGGAAAACCCTTGAAAACCGACATGCCGTTCCCGAATGTTCCACGAGCCCGATAAGCAAAAGAAAAGGCCGGTACGGCAATCATCTAGGCTATCTTGAGCGCCGTTAACTCTGCAATGGAAATTGTTCATCCCGGTTTCAGTCGACAAATCGTTCGTTTGGCGCATATAATAAAAAAATCCAGTGTTTCATGATGTTTTTTTGGGTATCATGTCTGGAGCCTTAATTTGGGGAGAGCGGTTCATGAATGATCATTCCCGGGAAATCCTTGCCTCCAGAATTGCCACACTGGGAGGGGTCGGACAACTGGGTATGGCCCCGGGAACCCTGGGTTCACTGGTCACGCTTCCCCTGTGTTACCTGGCCATGTCGCTTGGAATCACCTGGCATCTGCTGTTTCTTGGAATCATTTGTGCCATCGGCACCTGGGCGGCGCATCAAACCGCCATCCACCTGGGAGATAAAGATCCCAAGGAGGTCGTGGTGGATGAAATGGCCGGCATGATGCTCACCATGGTTCATGCCCCAAAGGGATGGACCTGGCTGTTGACTGGATTTCTGGCCTTCCGCCTGTTCGACATATGGAAACCTTGGCCAGTCAACTGGATTGATCGAAATGTGCCAGGAGGCTTGGGCATCATGGCCGACGATCTGGCCGCTGGAATCTATGCCTGGTTACTGTTAACAATATCCACACTTTGGATGGTGCAAGAATGAAGTGTCTACTGGTGCTACCCCTTTGGAGTGAATCCAGGTCCGTCGATCCTGCATCTGGAAGACCTCATCTGGACTTGTTGCTGCACTGCCTGGGTTACACGGAACTTGTTGTCCGGGAACTGGAACCCGATTCCCCCTTCGATCCCGGCGATGTCGATGAATCCTTTGGCCTGATCCTGATTCAGGCCGATTGCCGCAATACCTATGGCAGGCTTCGCCGCTCGGTATTGTCCAATCTGGGACTTTCACTTGGCTTGGATGGACAGGCATCAGATCGGCTGCGGGTCGTGGGTGCCCGTCCACTTTACGACCCTTCAGGCATCCCCAGCGGGTTTGTCATCCGCCGCCGTGGACGAATCGTGGCCTTTTTCGAACGTCCCCTTTGGAACCTGCGGATGGAACTGATCCATGTCATCCGTACCCTGTTGCACGAAGAGGAAAACTTTCGTCGCCCCCGCTTCGATATCTGCTGGCTTGTCGAAACCCATGGCCAAAGCCTGAATCTCCCCCCGGGTACCGGCGACGAAGATGTTTCCCAATATCAGGTCCGCCCCCTCCCCGATGGTGACAGCGCCATCATGATGTCTTCCGTCATCGCTGAGGAATTTCGCAACCGGTTCCGCGCCCAACTGGGAACCCGGTTATATGCCTTGAGTCCGCGTCCCTTGGAGGAAATATGCGGTCAAATGCTCAAGGAGACCAAATTGACCGTTGCCGTTGCCGAATCCTGCACCGCCGGATTGGTGGCCACCCGCCTTTCTGCCGTTCCCGGGAGCAGTGAATACCTGATGGCGGGATTCATTACCTATTCAAACCAGGCCAAAAACCGTCACCTTGATGTCGCCGACGTCCTGATCGAGCGTTGCGGGGCTGTCAGTCCCGAGGTCGCCCTGAGCATGGCCCGGAACGCCCTCAGAGCCGCCAATACCGACCTTGCAGTCGCAGTCACGGGGATCGCCGGTCCGGGAGGGGGAACTGCGGACAAACCGGTCGGAACCGTCCATCTGGCCGCCGTATCCCTCAAGGGGATCACCCTGGAACATAAGGCCAACTTCAACGGATCCCGTGATCAAATCCGTTTCCAGGCCAGTCAGACAGCGCTTCATCTTTTGCGCCGCCTGACGCTCGAACACCGATATCCCGGCTCGACCCAAGGGAAAAACAATCTGTAGGTGCAGCGACCTCATTTTATTTCCAAGTCAAAAGTGCATGAATATTGACTTGAAAAAGCGTGACTGCCCAGGTACCTCCCCGGGTCGGGATGATTGAAAGAAAAAAGGGGGCTTAAGGGATTGCCCCCAGGACTTTGACTTGGATTTTGACTTTGTTTTTGGCTCTTCTAGCGTTAAATGTGGGTAAATACATCGTTTCACTGCAATATAATGATTTTAAATAAATATTAAAAGAAAAAAGGGGTCTGGGGGATTGCCCCCAGGGTGTTGATTTTGATGTTGATTTTGATTTTGTTTTTTACGCGCCCCATTACCCGAAGCGGTTTTCCGCGTGGTTTTTGCGGGAAACCGCGCAGGCG
>PEAN01000052.1 GCA_002753735.1 Magnetococcales bacterium DCbin4 | reverse complement strand
CCCGTCGCCACCACCCCTCCTGTTACCGCGACCCCTGCCGCAGAAACCGTGTCGGCAGACCCGGCCTATACCATTCACATCCTTGGCGATGAGCACCGCTCCATCCCCATGGACGCCAGTCAACACAAGGCCCGCGTCGAAGCCCGCTCCCTTCTGACCCGGGAAAAACGGGCCACTCATGCCTGCATCCTTGATCAGGAAGGGGAAATCACCGATGCCTACGAACGGACCATCAATGCCGCTGGCGAAGTCAAGATCAAAAAAGTTGATCCCAAAAAACTTCCCAACGCCATCCGCGCCTCGTTGACCTGACGGATCAAGAAAACGTGGGCCTGGGACATTTCCCCCAGGGTTTTGATTTCGATCTTTCCTCAACAAATGGAAAGATCAGGATTTTTACGACTTCACGCCAAAAGACTCTATGAATGATGTAAAAACAAAATCAAAATCCTGGGGGCAATCCCCCATCATCCCCGCGAAGACGGGATTTCTTTTTTTTCTTAATCATTTTATTGACCTGCAAGGAGTCCGACATGCCTGAATTTCAGTATGCCCCCATCTTGAACCTTGGACATGACGATACTCAATATCGCCTGTTGACCAAAAATCACGTTTCCACCTCATCGTTCGAGGGCAAGGAAATGGTCAAGGTCACGCCAGAGGGACTCACTGAACTGGCCGCCACCGCAATACGGGATGTTTCCCATCTGCTGCGCACCAGCCATTTGCAACAACTCAAAAACATCCTCGATGATGCCGAAGCATCGGACAATGATCGTTATGTCGCCCTGGAATTGTTGAAAAACGCCAATATTGCCGCCGGCATGGTATTGCCAAGCTGCCAGGATACCGGGACCGCCACGGTCGTCGCCAAAAAAGGGGCCAGGGTCTGGACCGGAGGCGGTGACCAGGAGGCCCTTTCCCGCGGCATCTACAAAACCTATACCGAAACCAATCTGCGTTATTCCCAGGTCGCCCCGCTGACCATGTACGATGAAAAAAATACCGGTACCAACCTTCCCGCCCAAATCGACATTGAGGCGGTTGATGGTGATACCTATAAATTCCTCTTCATGGCCAAGGGTGGCGGTTCCGCCAACAAGACCTATCTTTATCAGGAAACCAAAGCCCTGCTCACCCCCGACAAGCTCAAGGCCTTTGTCCGGGAAAAGCTGGCTTCGCTGGGGACCTCTGCCTGCCCCCCGTACCATCTTGCGTTTGTTGTGGGTGGCACCTCTCCGGAACTCACCCTCAAGACGGTCAAGCTGGCATCGGCGCGTTATCTGGACGGACTGCCGACCAGGGGCGATGGTCTGGGTGGGGCGTTGCGTGATCTTGAAATGGAAGCGGAAATTTTGGAGATGGCCAGAAAGATTGGTCTGGGTGCCCAGTTCGGGGGCAAATATTTCGCCCATGATGTCCGGGTCATCCGTCTGCCCCGTCATGGCGCATCCTGCCCGGTGGGATTGGGGGTTTCCTGCTCCGCCGACCGCAACATCCTGGCCAAAATCAATCGGGATGGCATCTGGCTTGAAGCGCTGGAACGCGACCCCGCCCGCTTCCTCCCCGAAATCGATGAAAAATCCACGAGCGAAGCAGTGGTCCGTGTGGATCTCAACCAACCCATGGCGGCCATTCGCGCCCAATTGAGCAAATATCCCGTCAAAACGAGGATCATGTTGACCGGATCCATCGTCGTGGCCCGTGACATTGCCCATGCCAAAATTCAACAACGGCTCGATTCGGGTCAGGGAATGCCGGACTATTTCAAAAACCACATTGTCTATTATGCCGGTCCCGCCAAAACCCCTCAGGGGATGGCTTCGGGGGCCTTTGGGCCGACGACGGCGGGACGGATGGACAGCTATGTCGATGCCTTCCAAAAAGCGGGGGGATCTTTTGTCATGTTGGCCAAGGGGAACCGCTCTCCGGTGGTGACCCAGGCATGCAAGGAAAATGGCGGGTTCTATCTGGGATCGATCGGGGGTGCGGCAGCGCGCCTGGCTCAGGATTGCATCCGCAAGGTCGAGGTCATCGACTATCCGGAATTGGGGATGGAAGCGATTTACAAAATCGAGGTCGTCGATTTTCCCGCCTTCATCATTGTTGATGACAAGGGCAACGATTTCTTCAAATCGCTTTAATCAAGGAATGGGTCTGAGAAGGGGTCTTCCCTTTTCAGACCCATCCATGATCCCCTTGAGCGTATTGACTTGGGGCTTGTTGACCTTCAAACAAATATTGAAAGAAAAAAGGGGGCTTAAGGGATTACCCCCTTTTTCATTTAATGAATGTGACAGAGCAGAATTAAAATCATGATCATACCGCATCTGAAACCTTGAACGCTTCTCCTTTGGAAAGCAATGCCCAGGCGATGCGTACGTTCTTTGCCGCAAGAGCCACGGTTGCAACATTCCCCCCTCGACGCTTTTTCAACTCCGTGACCCAGCGGCTGAGTCGGTCCTTCTTCGCCGGCGCCTGAGCAAGTGCTGCACGGGCTCCATGAACCAACAACATGCGCAAATAGGCGTTCCCCCGTTTACTGATCCCCAACGGCCGGATCTCGTCTCCCGTGGAATGCGGTAGGGGGACCAATCCAAGCCACGCCACCATCTCGCGCCCGCTTTTGAACGCACGCACATCCCCGACTGCGGCCATGAAGGCCGTAGCGGTCAGTGGGCCAATGCCAGGAATTGACTGCAACAACCTGCAAGATTCATTCTGTTGGCTGACTTTTGTGATCTCGATGTCAAATCCGTCAACGCGTTTACCCATGTACACCAATTCATTCCTCAATGCCCCCAGCAACTCACGCAATGCAACCGTTGCTCCATTTTCAATATTTTTCAGAATCTCCGGAAGTTGCTTCCGAAAATGACTTGATCCTTCCGGTAACGGGATCCCATATTCCATGAGCAATATCCGAGTGTGGTTGATCAAAGCGGTTTGATGGGCCACCGCCATGCTGCGCACTCGATGCAAAGTATGCAAATCCTGCTGCTCGATTGATTTCACCGACACAAATCGCATATCGGGCTGTTGTACCGCCTCACAAATGGCCTTGACCAGATCGCTATTTTTTCCGCCCTTGACGTAGGGCTTGAGAAGCTGCGGTGCCATGATCCGAACGTCATGGCCCATTTCCTTCAACGTCCTGGCCAAATGATGCGCTCCCCCACACGCCTTAAGACCTACCAGACAGGGTTTTAAATCAACCATGAATGCAAGGATCTTCTCACGGGAAACCTGTTTCCACAAAACCCGATGCCCCTCGGCATCGACACCATGCAGGTAAGATAAGTTCTGTCCAATGTCGATTCCAAGTACCCTGATCTCTTTCTTTGCGCTACGTTTACTCATGGTCCGTATCCTGTTCTTTGGTTCAGATGGTTCGCTGAAAATTACATCTTGGCCCATTTCGAGGCCGTTTGAGAACAGACCATACCATGATCCTCCTTTTTCTTTCTTGATCATTTTTTCACTTCACCACAACATGGCAAAATTGTTTGGATCCAACACCCCATGTTCCAGTAACAAATTGCGCATGCAAAACAAACCCGCACAAACCACATCGATTCAGAAACAAAACATCCTCGCCATCCCCCTCTCATGACGATCCTCCCCCCATCCAGGGAAAGCGGCCCAAACGGCGACGGCAAGCCGGGAATGGATCCGATCCCACCGGGTTTTCATCTTCCCGTTTCCGATGATTTCAACTATGATTCGGAGTGACGATTTATTTTTAATAATAAATATCATGGCATGGGCTTTGATGAAGGACAGAATTGAGCATGAATGATCAATCGTTTATCAATTTTATTCTGTCCAATCTGATCATGGATATGAAGGCCAACGACAAACTGACCCATGATATTAATAAATTCATCAATAACAAAGACAAGATAAAAAATCTTCTTGGTGAATGCAAAATCAAGCGCTGGGTGCTGATGGCTCCCGTTTGCAATGATAGAAGATTAATTTAACATGCTGTAAAGCATACAGCAACCGTCAAGCAGGCACATCTGCCCTATGTGGATCCAGACGACTTCGAGGTGATGATCACGTGGCTGGAACATTTTGATCGGGAGCGGCAATCTTTGATGGACTCAACAGATCGAGATCCCATTTTTGCCAATCCCTGGGGCCAAGTGGTCTGGGAAAGTTCCCTTTGGCCAGAAGTGATGGATAAAAAAAGGACCAGGCTCAAATATGATGTGGCTCGCTGGGCTGAGGAAAGTTATTTATAACTGTTCAGCACCCCATTTGCATTGAAATTATTGAGAAAAAAATGGGCTTGAGGGATTGCCCCAGGGTATTGACTCTGATTATAAAATCAAAAACAAAAGCAAATATTGGAGCTTTTGATTTAAAGTCAAAACCCTGGGGGCAATCCCCCAGGCCCCTTTTTTTTCTTGATCATTTTTTCGCTTCACGCGCCTTGGCCTGCTGATACAACGCGGCAAAATTGATCGGATCCAACACCATCGGTTTGAACCCCCCCTCCATCACCAGATCGGAAATGATCCGGCGCGCATAGGGAAAAATGATGTGCGGACATTCAATCCCCAAGGTCGGCGACAAATGCTCCTGCGGCAAATTGCGAATCCGGAACAGACCTGCATAGGTCACATCAACCAGAAACAACACATCCTCACCATCCTTGACCCGGGCATTGATCTGAAGCGTCACCTCATAATGATCTTCCCCCTTCTGCGCAACCCCCGTCCCCAGATTGAATTCCACCGTGGGATCATTACGCCGTGAATACACCTCCGGGGCATTGGGATTCTCAAAAGACAAATCCTTGATGTAAAGCCGCTCCACATTGAAAACCGGCTGGTTTGAAGGAGGCGTCACAGGTTGCTGTTCAGTCATGGTCATTCGTTCCATTCAATAAGGTTTTCAGTTGATACGTGCCACTCAATCCCCCGGGATCTCCGCCACCGCAGGCGCTTCCCGTTGCGCCAATCCCGGTGCCTCACCACCCCCACCACCACTCACAGCCTTCTTGCGCCGCCTTTTGCGCCGCTTCTTTTTCGCCGGATCCTTCTCCACCCCCCCTTCCCCCCCCCCTGAATGGGATTCAGGAGCCGATACCACCACCTCTTCCCCACCACTTTTGTTCATTGTACGGCGTCCAGCAGCAGTGCCAGCCCCCGCCCGTGAACCACGCCCCCTCCCCCTTCCGGAGGTCTTCGGACGCGGGGTCAAACGCACCTCACCCTCATCATCACCCCGGGGTTCCACCGAAGGTCGTTGCAGCGACACATACAACGCCGGATCATCCTCCTGAACCTGAATTCTGGCCCCGACACACCGTTCAATGGCCTCCAGATTGTAAACACCATCTTCGTCCACCAGGGAAATGGCATCCCCCCTGGCCCCGGCACGCGCAGTACGACCGATCCGATGGATGTAATCCTCGGGATTTTCAGGCAGGTCGAAATTGATGACATGGGTCACACCATCGATGTGCAATCCCCGACCCGCCACATCGGTGGCAATCAATACCGGAAGCTGACCATCGCCAAACCGCTGCAATACCTTCAATCGAATCGATTGCGGCACGTCCCCCGAAAGGTAACCCGCCTGAATGTCATTGGCCCGCAGCCATTTCCTCAGTTTTTCACCCATCCGTTTGGTGTTGACGAAAATCATCACCCTGCCAACCCCACCATCCACCGTTTCCTGCATGTCCCGCTTGATCAGGCCCACCATGAAACTGATCTTGCGCCGCCCTTCCACATGATACAACGCCTGCACCACCTGCTGAACCGTCCGGAGATCCTGCTCGGTCGTCAATATTTCAGGGCTGTTCATGAATTCATAGGACAACTCCTGCGCCCGATAGGACAAGGTCGCGGAAAACAACATGGAAAGGCGATGTTCAAAGGAAGGGAGCCGACGCAGCAGATAGCGCAGATCGGTGATGAAGCCCATGTCAAACATGCGGTCCGCTTCATCGATCACCAACACCTCGACACGATTCACCCGAAAAAACTTTTGCTTGTAATAATCAATCAAACGACCGGGAGTACCGATCAACAGATCGATCCCGCCATCCGTCAAAAGTTGTTTTTGCTTTTCATAATCGACCCCACCATAGACCGCGGCGATCCGGTGTGCGGTATGACGCCCGATCAAGCGCGCATCCCGTTCGATCTGCACGACCAATTCACGGGTTGGGGCAATGATCAGGGCACGCGGATGACTGACCGGTGTCTGGGACAATGGATCGTGATCATCCCCACCCCTGACCTCCAGGGCATCGGAGGCAACCCCGGGTGTTGCGGAGGAAGCGGTCAGACGGCTGAAGGTCGCAATCAGAAAGGCCGCGGTCTTACCGGTACCGGTCTGTGCCTGGCCTGCGACATCTTTTCCATTCAACGTCAAAGGCAAAGTCAGCGACTGGATCGGCGTACAGGTTGCGAATCCAGCACCACGAATCCCCTCCAACAGTTCGGCGGGGATGGGAAGTTCGGAAAATTCCATGAGATTTCTTTATGGTTGTCAGGCCCAAGAGTCTGACTTGAGTCAGTCGATCCAATCAAGATGAACTCAAGAGACCGGGTGGTTCCCGTGACCGAATGACCTGGGTGGGAAAAACCAAGAACGGTTTGCCCCAAACCGCCAAGGCGAACCCCTTTGAAGACCGGGTCAATCACCCTGCCGTGGTCCGGGACCGATATTCACGCAAAATTCAATGAATCCGGCAACCACGGCAGGTTGTACGCTTGAACCGATCGATCAAACCATGACTTGGAATGGTTGCATCATCACGTCGGCGCCGCGACCATCGCTTTGACCCTGGCACTGAGCCGACTGACCCTTCTGGCCGCCTGATTGGGATGAATCACCCCTTTGCGCGCAGTCACGGCGATGACGGAGGTGGCTTCCCTCAAGGCAGCGCGTGCCATTTCGATATTGCCACCCTTGACCGCTTCAAGAACCTTTTTGCTGTAGGTACGGAAACGGGATTTGATCTCCCGGTTACGCTGGGTCAGTTTGACCGTCTGACGATTGCGTTTTATGGCAGATTTGATATTGGCCACTGAAAATTGACTCCTTTTGCTGTAATCTGATACGCCATCAATTGAGCCTCTGGTCCGGAGATCACGCCATCCACTTGAAACCATGGGCTTGAGTTCTAAAGCCATGGGCAACCCAAGGCTCGTGATCGAACCCAACGGGTCTTTCATCCCGGAGGCAACCAACCGCGATTCCGGGGACCACATTTGGATTCACAAACGTTGCAGTTTGGCAAATTTACCTGGTCAACGTCAAAGGAATTATTCCATCGTGTCGTTTTCTCATAGCTCCCATACCGACGCCGAAGGGGCAAGCTCCATGCGCAACCTGTTGCGTTCTGCGGGCGTTGTCAGTTTATTCACCCTTTTTTCCCGTATTCTGGGCTTTGCCCGTGACGTGGTCATCGCACGCGGTTTTGGTGCCGGCATGGGGGCGGATGCCTTCATCGTCGCCCTGAAACTGCCCAACTTTCTGCGCCGTCTGTTTGCCGAAGGGGCATTCAGCACCGCGTTCGTCCCCGTTTTTTCCGACTATCTGGCCCGGAATGATCGCGAGGAGACCCATCAAGCGGTCAAGGCGGTGTTCACCATGCTGCTGGTGGTTCTGACCCTTCTGGTTGTCGTCTGTCAAATATTCATGCCCTGGCTGATTTATCTGCTCGCCCCCGGATTCAACGACAGTCCCGAAAAAATCCAACTCACCATCGACCTGACCCGCATCACCTTCCCCTACATCCTGTTCATCGCCCTGGTGGCGTTGGCGGGCGGTGTACTGAACAGTCACAACCGTTTCGGCATCCCCGCCGCCACCCCGATGCTGTTGAATATTTCATTGATCGGATGCGCCGTCTTCATCGCCCCGCACCTTCAGGAACCGGCCCAGGGGTTGGCGGCAGGCGTATTCCTGGGAGGGGTGACGCAACTGGCATTGCAATGGCCCGCGCTCAAAAGCATCGGCATGGGGTTTTCCTGGCACTGGGATCCCCGTCATCCTGCCATCCGCCGTATCCTGCAACTCATGGGCCCTTCCGTCCTGGGGGTTTCGGTCGCCCAGATCAACCTGTTGTTTGATCTGTTTCTCGCCTCCTGGCTGCCCGAAGGTTCAATTTCCTACCTGTATTATGCCGACCGCCTGGTTGAGTTCCCTCTGGGACTGGTCGGCATCGCCATGGCAACCGCCATCCTCCCCGCCCTGTCGGCGCGTGCCGCTGCCGGTGACATCGAAGGATTGCACCACCAACTGGATGTCGGTTTGCGGTTCACCCTGTTGCTCAACATACCCGCCACCGTCGCCCTGATCCTATTGCGCGAACCGCTGCTCTCACTCCTGTTTGAACGGGGGGCTTTCACCCCCGAAACCACCCGTCTGGCAGCCCAGGCCCTGCTGGGTTATGGTTTGGGCTTGACCTTCTATTCCCTCATCAAGGTCACCGCCCCCGCCTTCTATGCCATGAAGGACACCCGAACCCCGGTACGTATTGCCATCATCGCCATGGTTTCCAACATGGTCTTCAACATCATCCTCATGTTTCCCCTGCAACACGCAGGACTGGCTCTGGCCACCACCATTTCCGCCCTGATCAACGCCACGCTGCTGCTTTACCGACTGCACCAGAAAACCGGTTTCAAACCTCGGCCCGGCTTTTGGCAAGTGTTCATCAAAACCACCCTCGCTTCGATGGCGATGGCCGCCCTGCTCCTCGTCGCCCTCCCCCATCTGGAAGACCCCAATGGTTCGCTGACCATGCGTGCCGCTCTGCTGACCGGTACCATCGTTCTGTCCGCCACCCTTTATTTCGCCACCGCCTGGCTTTTGGGAATCCAGGAAATCAAACTGATCGTGAACATGCTGGCCCGAAGGAAAAAACGCCGCTGAACCAAGTCATTTCACGTTCTCACGGCGCATGGCATGGCGAAGACCCTGATGAGTTGGCTGGGCAGGACCGATCAGGTATTCTTTTACGATGTGCAGACGACGACTTCAGCCTGGACGACAAGCGCCAACCCGTGGAAACCAACAACCTGCCGGACCTGGTGGCGCAATGGAAGACCCGTCGCCAGACCAGGCTGGATGACCGAACGCAAAAGGCGTTCCGGGTCGATGTGCAGGAAATCCGGGACAAGGGAAACTATGATCTCTCCATCAACCGCTACAAGAAAACGGTCCATCAGGAAGAGCAGTACGATCCGCCCACAGAGATCCTGGAGCGCGTGATGGACCTGGAGCGTGATATCATGCAGGATCTGAAAGAATTGAAAACCTTGTTGGAAAAGGAGCATGCCTCATGACGACCGCCGAACGCATTTATACCGAGGTCAAACGCTTGCCTGAGGATCTGATGGATCGGGTGCTGGACTTTGTCCTGTTCCTGGAGCAGCGGCATGCAGTTGGTCAATCGGTCCAGGAGATGGAACGCGAACAGGATGAAGTGCCTGTTCTGGATCCCCGGGGATGGCATTTCGACCGGGAGCAGGCCAATGCTGGTTCTGCCGCAATGGCTGCCCTTCTGGCCAATCCCTATCCCCCCAAAGGGGATGGCCTGCCGATGAAGCGGGAGGAAATTTATGACCGCACTTGTCTTCGTTGATACCAACCTGTGGGTCTATGCCCTGGTTGCCTCAGGAGACCGGCGGCATGGGTTGGCTCGGCAATGGTTGGCGACATTGGGTCAAACGCCGGTGATCAATGGCCAGGTGCTGAGGGAAATCGGACGTATCTTGAAGGATAAGGCCAGAATTGACGAGGAGGAACTGCGTTACGCCATGATACGGCTGTACGCGACATGTCGTCTTGTGCCAGACAGTCAGGATCTCTTTCTACGCGCCTCCCGTCTGCGCGAAACTCATGCTTTCAGCTATTGGGACAGTCTGATTGTCGCAGCCGCTCTGGAAGGGAGTTGTGTAACCCTGTTCACCGAAGACATGCAACACGGACAAGTCATTGAAGGGGTTCTGACCATTCTCAATCCTTTCGGTAAGGAATGATGGCGATGGAGCGGGAGGTCATGGCGGATTTGGTAGAACTGCGGGGGAGGCGGGATGATTAGGAAAGAGATCCTATCTGACCGTGGCCTGTTATTCCATTTTTATATCAAAAGGACATTTTTTAGTGGCTCTTCTCGCTGAAAACGGAGGCCACTTTGGACAGCCCGACAAGACAAATCAGCACGGCAGCTCATGGAACAAAGCGGTTCGACATGCAGGATTTGCATTCCATCGGAATGCTCGTCCCTGATCGTGGTTTACAAGATAAATTCAGAAAAATTGTACAAAAATTTCGATCACACCAGCATAATTCTGGCAATCGTGTTGCTGGGCTGAATGCCCTTTTCGGCTCCCTCACCCAACGCGCCTTCCGGGGGGAGTTGTGAGCGGTCTATGGGACCAACCGGGTGTGCCGCACAAGGGATGGCGGTGCATCGACGCCGATGACCTGGGGGAGACCTCGGGCGTCTGTGGCATGTGCGGTCGCGAGGAGATCCGCTACGTCCATGTCATGGAGCACCCGGAATATCCGGAGCATCTGGAAGTCGGTTGCGTTTGCGCCGAAAAGATGGCCAACGATTATGAGGGTCCCCGGCAGCGGGAAGCGCGGCTGAAAAACAAGGCCGCCCGGCGCTCCCGCTGGCTGACCCGCAAATGGCGGGTCTCCCGCAAAGGGAACTTATTTCTCAACACCGATGGATTCAACATCATCGTGTTCCCGTGCAAACAACCCTGGAAACAGGGGAAATGGGGTTTCAAGGTCGATGATGGGTTCGGTAACAATGTCTACGCCAGCGCCAACGAGGCCAAGATCGGCGCTTTTGAAGCGCTGTGGGAACGCCTGTCCGACGATTAGCCCGTCTTTTGCGATTCGACTTCTCGACATCGCCCGCCAAATGTTGGATGAGGCCCTTGCCTTCCATGATGCCAAAACTCGCGCCTCACGCAATTTTCCCGCAAAAACCACGCGGTAAGATCGCTTCGGGTCAAAGGATGCGCAAAATGATCATGTCCCATCAGGAATGTCCGACGCTTTCCCGGACCCACCCAGAGTCCCCATCCATCCTTCCAATCCCTTCCTGACCTCCGGCCAGAGTTCCTGCATCCGCGTCAAAAGCTCCCGCGCTCGATCTTCCCGTTCCGGCGTATCGGTCAAGGATTCCATTTCCCGCCCCAGGGCCGCCAACATCACCGCACCCACATAACCCGACTGGGATTTCATGCTGTGGGCAGCACGCGCCGCCTTGTTAAATCCTTCACCCGCCAAACCCGCCGCCATGGTTTCCAGATGCCGTGGCACCGCCACCAGATATTCGTGAATCAACCGTTTCACCTGATCGGGATCGTTTTTAAAGATCATCACCAGGGAATCCAACGCCTTGACATCGATCATGGTTGCCACCTCACGGACCGGTGCCGTATCCACGATCCCCTGTTCCACCATCGGATCCTTCCGTTCATCACCCCCAAGCCATACCCCATCACCCAACCAACGGGTCAACATCCGTTCCAGCATGTCCCAACGCACCGGTTTGGGCAGATGATCATCCATCCCCGCCTGAAGACAGGTTCTGCGATCCTGCTCCAGGGCATGCGCCGTCATGGCAATGATCGGCAATGCCGTCACCGTCCCCCGGGCCGCTTCCATGGCCCGAATCGCCCGCGCCGCCTCCAAACCATCCATCACCGGCATCTGGACATCCATCAATACCAGGTCGAATACCTCCCGCTGTACCAGCGCCACCGCCTCGGCCCCATTGGTGGCCAAGGTCACCTCCAACCCCAATTGCCGCAGCATCCCCAACGCCACCTGCTGGTTGATCATGGTATCTTCCACCAACAAGATCCGTCCCTGAAGTCTGGTCCTGGATTCACCCGGTTCCCCCGCAAGCGGCTCCTTGTCCCTGACCGCGGTCCCCCGCGATTTGATCAGACTCGCCATCCCGTCGAGAATCTTGGCTTTCCCCGCCGGTTTCATGATGCACAGATCGATCCCTGCCAACCGCAATTCTTCACGCCCCGGTTGCATCCCGGAACTGAACAACATCAGATTGACCGGTGGGATATCCGGATCGTGACGAATGGCACGCGCCAATTCCAATCCATCCATCCCCGGCATGTGAAAATCAAGAATCGCCACCCGGAATGCCGCCCGACGATTGCCCGGATCCCGCTGCCGCCGCAACAACGCCAACGCCTTGGCTCCCGAATCGACACTGCGATAGGGTACCCCCCATGATTTGAAATAACTCTCTAAAATACTACGATTGGTTTCATTGTCATCGACAATGAGGACATGGGCATTGCGTAAACTTTCGATCACCCCCTGACCATCATGATCGCTGTCGGCGAACGGAATGGAAAATTTGAACGTGGAACCCCTGTTCGGGGTGCTTTCCACCTCGATTCCCCCCCCCATCGCCTCCACCAACTGCCGCGAAATGACCAATCCCAAACCGGTACCGCCATATTTGCGGGTCGTGGAACCGTCCGCCTGGGTAAAGGGTTGAAAAATCTTTTCCCGCACCGTGGGATCCATGCCGATGCCGGTGTCACTGATGCGAAAGCCGACGACCATGGGTTCCCCCTGGCGGGAACCTTCACGCCGGACCTCCACCACCACTTCCCCTTTTTCGGTGAACTTGATGGCGTTGGCGATCAGGTTGATCAACACCTGACGCAACCGCAATGAATCACCCGTCAAACGCGAAGGTAGATCGGGGTCGATGTACACCGCCAGTTCCAGCCCCTTGCCATGCGCCCGTTCCGCCAGCATGGCCGCGGTTTCCTCCACCAGCTCCGTCAGATCGAACGGTGATTCCTCCAATTCCAACCGGCCCGCTTCAATCTTTGAAAAATCGAGGATATCGTTGATCACCGCCAATTGCAGTTCCGCCGATTTGATGGCAGTCGCCAGATAATGCCGCTGGTTGGAATCCAATTCGGTACGATCCAGCAATTCCAGCATCCCCACCACCCCGTTCATCGGAGTACGTACTTCATGGCTCATGTTGGCCAGGAAATCGCTTTTGGCACGGTTGGCCGCCTCCGCCTGCTCCTTGGCCACCTGGAGTTCCCGTTCCATCCGTTTGCGTTTGGTGATATCGGTCGCAATACCGCACAGGACCGTCGTCGGATTGTCGCCAATGGCCAACGGAAACCGGGTCATGAAAAAGACCCGCTCCCCGTCCGCCCCCACCATGACGATTTCACTCTCCACCGATCTTTTACGGTCGAGGACCTCCCGGTCCGCCTCTTCCATCGGGATCGCCAGTTCGGGTCCAAACAGATCACGCGCCCGTTTTCCCAAAACCTGGGAAGCGGCCAATCCCAAAAACACTTCGAAGGAGCGGTTGATGAACAGATAGCGCCCCAGATAATCCTTGAGGAAGACAATACTGGACATGTTGTTCAGAATCGCCTCCATCTGCGCCTGGGTTTCCTGACGTTCCCGCTGGGCCTGGGCCATCTGTTCCGCCATGACTTTTTCAGCGGAAATATCGCGGGAGATGGCTACGAATTGCTGAATCGAACCATCGGGGCCGCGGATCGGCGAAATATTGACCCAGGCCCAATACAGACTGCCATCCCGTTTTCGGTTTTGGATCTCCCCACGCCATACCTGCCCCTGGTGGATGGTATTCCACAAGGTTTCGTTGAACTCGCGATCCTGCAAACCCGATTTGAGTATTTTTTGATCATGACCCACCAGTTCTTCCATGGGATACCCGGTCACCTCGGTCAATTTCAGATTGACATATTCAATCGTTCCCCGGGCATTGGTGATCATGACCATGCTGGGATTGTATTCCAGGACGTTGGCCAGTTTGCGGTATTCGTTTTCCACCTCCTTGAGGGCCGACAGGTCACGGATGATGATGGAATAGCGTACCGCCCGGTCCACCCGGACCCGGGCAACGGAACAATGCAGCGATACCCTGGAACCATCGGCATGGATCCCCAATCCTTCGATGCCGTATCCGGCAACGGCATCACCATCGAACGTATCGCCCACGGGGAGGAGGTATTTGGAAATGCCGGGGATCAGACGGTCCGCCTTTTCATTGACGACCTCCCATTCCTCCCGGCCAAAGATGCGCGCCGCACCGCTGTTGATGGCGAGGATGATCCCGGAGCCATCGGTCGTCACAATTCCGTCGGCGGCCCGTTGCAGGATGGTATTGAGCCGATCCTCCTGGGTCACCATCATTCGTCTGCTGCGGGCGGTCTCCAGGAGGAGATGAATCCTGTTTTCCAACAACGCCAGATTGCCCGCCATGACAAAAAAATCGTCCACTCCCGCCACAACCGCCTCTCGGATCTCTTCGGCGGTTTCATTGTGGAGGATCAACCCCAGAACCGATGTCGTCACCGATCCCGTAAATCCCTTGAGCATGGCAAGCGTGGCATGGCCCTCCCGCCGCGACCAGGCGAGATCGACCAGGACCAGTTCCAGGGAAAAGGTTTTCAAAAACGCTCGGGCCTTTTCCCCATCCTCGATCATCATCGCCTGATAACCCCAGCGCGGCCAACAAGGGGCCAGGCGCTTGTTGAAACGGCTGTTGGTCCCCAACAGCAATAGGGGAATTTTGTTGTCGGTCGTCGGTTCGTCATTCATGGGATTCATTCCAACAGCAACAAAAACAGAAGGACTGCCCACATTCGCAGCCAATCGCCGGATCTCGCAGACATTGCGTACATACTACAAGTCGATGGCCGGTGTCACATTGTTTGACAGAGAAGATCAAAGAATGTCGCGTTTGTTCTCTCCTCCGCAACCGCATGTTGACCGAGAAAATCCGTCCGTGCCGGTTCACCGTTGCGCTTGCTGGCCGCAAGATGGGTCAAAAGGGGTCCGTCAGTTCGTGGTAAAAAAATAGATTGCAATGACCTCTACTCAATGGTAGAGTTCTCTACATTATTCTATGACCATCTCATCGGGAGAACCACCATGAGTAACCTTGCCAAAATCCTGGAAGCCCTGTTCATTGCCATCGCTTATGCCGAGGAAGGAGTTCCTTTCCCCCTCGGGGGGATGCCGGAACGGGTTGAACGGGAATGACTCCCTTTCTGGCGCTTGTTCTCAGCCTACCCTCCCGCAACGCAACGGAAAGAATGCGGGCTTGGCGCGCGCTCAAAGCCTGGGGTTGCGCCGTGCTACGGGATGGAGTCTATCTCCTGCCCGCCAACGACGACCATCGCCAAAAATTGACGACCCTCTCCTGCGAAGTGGTGGAAAGCGGCGGACAGGCCGAAGTGTTGTGGGTTACCCCTCATTCGCCCACCCAGGAGGGGGCATTTCGCGCCCGCTTCGACCGAGGTGGGGAATACACCGCCCTTTTGGCCGAAATGGACAAATTGGACCCGGCCTTTCCCGATCCCAATCATCTCCGCAAATCCCTGCGCGCTCTGCGGCGGCGATTGGTCGAAGTGACGGGCATCGATTTTTTCCCTGGCCAGTCACGGCAGGAAATCGAGACCAGGCTGTCCGAATTGGAGGCGGCCCTGAACGCCCGTCTCTCCCCCGGCGAACCCGGACGAACCCAAGGCGCGCTCGAACAACTCCGCGCTGACCAGTTCCAGGGACGCCTGTGGACCACCCGCAACGACCTGGGCGTGGATCGGCTGGCCTCCGCCTGGCTGATCCGGCGTTTCATCGATCCCGGGGCGGGCTTCGTCTGGTTCTCCCCGACGGAAGGCCCACCGCCGGAAGCCATCGGTTTCGATTTCGACGGCGCCCGCTTCACCCACGTCGGGGCGCGGGTCACCTTCGAAACCCTGCTGGCCTCCTTCGGGCTGGAGGAGAATCCAGCCTTGCGACCGCTGGCCCGGATGGTCCGTCACCTGGACACGGGCGAAGGCTCCGCCGAGGAAGCGGCGGGCTTTCTGGCCCTCCTCCGGGGCATGAAGGCCCGTCTGAACAATGACGACGCCTTCCTGGAGGAAGGCTCGCGCATCCTGGACGACTACCATCTCTCTTTCTCCAACCCCGAGGAACAACCATGAACGAGACCCCTTTGGAAAGGCCGCCCCATCCCTCATTCCGGGAGGCATTCCTTTACTGGCTTAAACTTGGATTCATCAGCTTTGGTGGCCCCGCCGGACAGATTTCCGTCATGCACCAGGAGCTGGTGGAAAAACGGCGTTGGATCTCCGAACGGCGCTTTCTTCATGCCTTGAACTACTGCATGGTCCTGCCCGGTCCCGAGGCCCAGCAGTTGTGCATCTACATCGGCTGGATGCTCCACAGCACCTGGGGCGGCATCGTGGCCGGAACGCTCTTCGTGCTGCCATCACTCTTCATCCTCTCCGGGCTGACCTGGGTTTACCTGGTGTTCGGCGAGGTTACCCTGATCAAGGGGGTATTCAACGGCATCAAGCCGGCGGTGGTCGCCATTGTGGTCTTCGCCTCCTGGCGCATCGGCTCCCGGGCACTGAAGAACAACCTGCTCCGGACCCTGGCAGCGCTCTCTTTCCTCGCCATCTTCGCTCTGGGGATCCCTTTTCCCTACATCGTTCTGGGGGCGGGCGTGCTGGGAGCGCTGGGCGGACGGTTGGCTCCGGAAAAATTCAAGGTGGGCGGCGGTCATGGCGCCAGCGACAAGAGCTATGGCCCGGCCCTGCTGGATGACGACACCCCCCCGCCTGACCATGTGAAGTTCAGCGCGGTCCGGCTGAGCGTGCTGCTGGCATCGGGCGTGGTCCTTTGGGGTGCGGCCATGCTCCTGTTGGGCCATCCCGTCCTGAAGGATATGGGTGAATTCTTCAGCAAGGCGGCCCTGGTCACTTTCGGCGGAGCCTACGCAGTGCTGCCCTACGTCTATCAGGGCGGAGTGGATCACTATCAATGGCTGACCGGCACTCAAATGATCGACGGCCTGGCCCTGGGCGAGACCACCCCCGGTCCACTGATCATGGTGGTGGCCTTCGTCGGCTTCGTAGGGGCCTGGGCCAAGGAAATCTTCGGGCCGGAGCTGCTGCTCCTCGCCGGGTTCGCCGGCGCTTCGGTGGCCACTTTCTTCACCTTTCTGCCCTCCTACCTCTTCATCCTCGCGGGTGCACCTTTGGTGGAGGCCACTCATGGCGACATCAAGTTCACCGCGCCATTGACCGGTATCACCGCTGCCGTGGTAGGCGTGGTGCTCAACCTGGCGTTCTTTTTCGGCTGGCACGTCCTCTGGCCCCAAGCGACCAAAGCCGCTCCCTTTTCCGGCGACTTCGAGTGGTTCTACGCCCTGATGTCGGTGGTGGCCTTCCTGGCCCTGTGGAAGTACAAGCAGGACATCATGAAGGTCATCGGCGCATGCGCCGTCATCGGTCTCGTCCATACCTACCTCGCATAAGTATGTTCAATGCTTTGACGGGTGCGGCACATGACGCACCCGTCCCTTTCCCGGCTCGCCCATTTCGGCATACACATGCCAATTTCAAATGCGATTGCCCTGGCACCGACCCCGTTTCATGTAGACGTGGCTGAACGATATGGGATAGAGTTTCACGGGAAGGAGAGACCCTCATGGGAAATACCATCGCGTTCGACACTTATGCCTTTGTCCGGAAACTCCGGGATGCAGGGTTGACGGAACAACAGGCCGCCATCCAGGCAGAAGCGCTTGTCAGCCTGATCGAAGAACGACTCGCCACAAAAAAGGACTTGGCTGAAATCGAGGCCCGTCTCATCAGAGATATTGAGATCATCCGGTCGGACCTTCAACGGGACCTTAAAGAACTGGATACCAAGATGGAAATCCGGTTCAAGGAACTCGATACCCAGGCGGAAACCAGGTTCAAGGAACTCGATATCAAGGCGGAAACCAGGTGCAAGGAACTCGATACCAAAGCGGAAACCAGGTGCAAGGAACTCGATACCAAAGCGGAAACCAGGTGCAAGGAACTCGATACCAAAGCGGAAACCAGGTTCAAGGAACTCGCCACCCAGGCGGAAACCAGGTTCAAGGAACTCGATACCAAGGCGGAAACCAGGTTCAAGGAACTCGATACCAAGGCGGAAACCAGGTTCAAGGAACTCGATACCAAGGCGGAAACCAGGTTCAAGGAACTCGATACCAAGGCGGAAGCCCGGTCAAAAGAACTCGAACTCCGAATGGTCATCAAAATGGGAGGGATGATTCTTGCAGGGATAGGGATTCTGTTCGGCCTCATGCGGGCATGGCCCTTGCCGGTTCAATTCGCCCCCGTCCCCGGTCAGGAAATCCGCCAGACCGTTCCTCAATCCCCTCAAGGGAAATAGCCTTTGGCTGGCTGCATTCCGACCGGGGGTGCAGCTCCAATCATCATCGAAAAGGTCGCTCAAAAATCCTGGATTATTCCCACTCGATGGTCCCCGGGGGTTTGGAGGTGATGTCATAGGCGACACGGTTGATCCCCTGAACCTCATTGATGATGCGATTGGAAATTTTTTTCAATAATTCCACCGGCATGGGATACCAATCGGCAGTCATGTAGTCACGCGTGGCAACAGCCCGCAAGGCAACGACATATTCATAGGTCCGACCATCGCCCATGACGCCAACGCTTTTGACCGGCAGAAACACGGCAAACGCCTGGGCGATTTTTTCATAATGACCCGCCAGACGCAGTTCTTCCATGTAGATGTGATCCGCCTGGCGCAACATGTCGGCAAAATCCTTGCGGACCTCGCCCAGAATACGCACCCCCAACCCCGGCCCGGGAAAAGGATGCCGGAACACCATTTCCCGAGGCAATCCCAGTTCCAACCCCACCCGGCGCACTTCATCCTTGAACAATTCCCGCAACGGTTCCAATAATTTCAATCCCATCCGTTCCGGCAAGCCCCCGACATTATGGTGTGATTTAATATTGGTGGCGACACCGGTCTTGCCCCCAGCCGATTCGATGACATCGGGGTAGATGGTCCCCTGCCCCAACCAACGGACGCCGGGGATTTTTGCCGCTTCCTCTTCGAAGACCTCAATGAAGGTATGACCAATCATCCGCCGTTTGATTTCCGGATCGGTCACCCCGGCCAACCGTCCCAGAAATCGATCCTGGGCCTGGACACTCAATACCCGCACCCCCATGTGCCGGGCAAAGGTCGCCATGACCTCCTCACCCTCATGCAAACGCAGCAAACCGTTGTCCACAAAGATACATGTCAACTGTTGACCCAGGGCACGATGGGCCAGGGCGGCGGTCACCGCGGAATCGACCCCTCCTGACAGCCCCAGCACGACATGATCCGAACCGACCTTGGCACGAAGGGCTTCGATTTCATAATCGATGAATCCGGTGGCGGTCCACAACCCATGGGCACCACAGATGCCACGGACAAACCGATCAATCAACACCGCCCCGTTTTCGGTATGGTCCACCTCGGGATGGAACTGTACGCCAAATACAGGTCGTGACACCGATTCGATGGCCGCCAGCAACCCTCCCTGACTCACCGCCGTCGCCACGAATCCCGGCGGAACCCGGACGACATGGTCACCATGGCTCATCCATACCTTGAGACCCGCCGTTCCCAGCCAGTCGGTCAGCAATGGCGACCGATGCGATGCCGGTCCATCCATGCGGATGTCTGCGCCACCATATTCACGTTTACCGGAAGGATCGACCTGACCACCACATGCGCGTGCCAAAAGATGCATGCCATAACAAATCCCCAACACCGGCACGCCAAGATTGAGTACGGCAGGACGCAGATCGGGGGCACCCGGGTCATAAACCGAACGATGGCCTCCAGACAGGATGATCCCCAGGGGGCGAAAGTCACGAATCGCCTGATCGTCCATCGACCAGGGGTGAATTTCACAATAGCTGCCGCTTTCACGCACCCGGCGGGCGATGATCTGGGTATATTGCGACCCGTAGTCCAGAATCAAAAATTTTTCGGAATGGATGGAATCGGTCATGGCCGTGGCGTGTCATTATGTTAATGGAAAAAAGGGGTCTGGGAGCGTGTTGACATTCAAAAAAATTATTGAAAGAAAAAAAGGGTCTGGGGGCAATCCCTTGAGACCCTTTTTTTTCTTGATCATTCCAGGCGATAATTGGGCGCTTCCTTGGTGAGGGAGACATCGTGGACATGGGATTCACGCAAACCGGCACTGGTAATCCGCACAAACACCGGCTTGGTACGCAAAGTTTGAATGTCGGGACAACCCGTGTACCCCATGGCGGAACGAACCCCTCCCAGAATCTGGTGAATCAAAGGAGCCAACGGCCCCTTGTAGGGAACACGCCCCTCCACCCCTTCGGGGACCAGCTTGTGGATATCGACATCGGATTGAAAATAACGATCCTTGGAACCGTCGGCCATCGCCCCCAACGACCCCATGCCACGATAGGTTTTGTAGGAACGACCCTGATAAAGAAACACTTCGCCCGGAGCTTCGTCGGTCCCGGCGAACATCGAACCCATCATGACGCTGGAAGCCCCGGCGGCAATCGCCTTGGCCACTTCACCGGAAAATTTGATCCCACCATCGGCAATGATGGGAATCCCATCCCGATCCGCTTCACGGGCACAATCGGCCACGGCCGTGATCTGAGGGACACCCACCCCGGCAACGATCCGGGTGGTACAGATGGAACCGGGACCGATCCCCACCTTGACCGCATCGGCACCCGCATCAATCAACGCCCGGGTCGCCCCTTCCGTGGCAACATTGCCGCCAATCACCTGGCAATGGGGGAAATGGGATTTGATCCAGGAGACGGTTTCGAGCACCCCCTTGGAATGGCCATGGGCAGTATCGACCACAATGACATCCACATCGGCCGCCGCCAACGCCCGTACCCGTTCACGCCCTTCTTCGCCCACCCCCACCGCTGCCCCGGCCCGCAGACGTCCCGAACGATCCTTGCAGGCAAAAGGATTGGTCTGGGCCTTTTCGATGTCCTTCACAGTGATCAACCCGACACAACGAAACGCCTGATCCACCACCAACAATTTTTCAATGCGGTGTTGATGCAGCAACCGTTTGGCCTCCTCCATCGAGACCCCTTCCTGAACCGTGACCAGTTTGTTCCCCTGGGTCATCAACTCTGAAACCGGCTGATTTTCATCCGAGGCGAACCGGACATCGCGATTGGTGAGAATTCCCTGCAACACCCCATCTTCGCGGGTTACCGGAATACCACTGATCGAATGCTCCCGCATGATGCGGTTGGCCTCACGCAAGGGGGCCTGGGGGAGAATTGTCCAGGGATTGACCACCAGTCCCGCAACAAAACGCTTGACCGCACGGACTTGATCGGCCTGTTCGTTGATGGACATGTTTTTATGGATGATCCCCATCCCCCCTTCCTGCGCCATGGCGATGGCGGCACGCCCTTCCGTCACCGTATCCATGGCGGCGGAAATCAGAGGAATACTCAAAGGGATTTCCCGGGTCAGCCACGTTGACAGATCGGCGTTGCGCGGCAATACCTCCGAATAGTCGGGGACCAGGAGCACATCATCAAACGTCAGGGCGGTATCGATAATCTTCATGGTCCTCCATCAGTGCTGAATTTGTCGAAACCTGGGAATCGATCCGTTATTTATTAAGAAAAAAAAGGGGTCTGGGGGATTGCCCCCAGGGTGTTGACTTTGATTTTGACTTTAAACAAAAAGATTTCCATGCTTTGGCTTTTGACTTTGTTTCTAAAATCAACACCCTGGGGGCAATCCCTTAAGCCCCCTTTTTTCTTTCAATAATC
This sequence comes from Magnetococcales bacterium DCbin4, assembly GCA_002753735.1. Taxonomy (GTDB): domain Bacteria; phylum Pseudomonadota; class Magnetococcia; order Magnetococcales; family UBA8363; genus UBA8363. The sequence continues at coordinate 9,284 of PEAN01000052.1, read as the reverse complement.
CCGAACCGGAGAGGTACCCGGGCAGTTACGATCATTGTTCCGATATCCCACCACGAAATCCCACTCCGACCAGATATTGTTCCGCACTCCGGTCCCGACTGGCTTTGGGTTTGACCACCTTGACCCGCTCAAAATCAAGACGGGCACGCCGAACCGTTTCGTGGAATCCCGGTCCCTGAAACAATTTGACCACCAACGCCCCACCCACCGCCAAAACAAGCCGGGCAAAATCATGCGCCGCCTCGGCCAACAATTCACCCCGGGTCTGATCCGCAGCGGCAATCCCCGTCATGTTGGGTGCCATGTCGGAGAGGACCACATCCACCCTCCCGCTCGGATGAATCGCCCGGGTGAGAAGCTGCAACCCCTCCTCCCCGAGGAAATCAGCTTGAATGAACACCACACCCTCCAACGGTGGCATGGATAACAGATCCATCGCCACCACCCGGCCCCGATCCCCCACCAGACCCACCGCCACCTGACTCCATCCCCCAGGGGCGGACCCCAGATCCACCACCGTCATTCCCGGACCGAGAAACGGTTTGCCATTGTTTCCCAACGGAAGGCTGGCAATTTCAGTCAGTTTGAAGGCGGCACGGGAACGATAACCCTCACGTCGCGCCTGAAGCACAAAAGGATCACTGTGATGCTCACGCAACCAACGATGGCTGGAAGGACGACGTTTGACCATGCAACCTTGCAGTGGAATCAACGATAAAGGATTTCGACAATTTCAAATCGGCGAATGCCACCCGGGGCGTGAACCTGAACCCGGTCCCCCTCCTCCTTGCCAATCATGCCACGGGCCATCGGACTGGTGATGGAAATCATCCCCTGATCCAGATTCGCCTCATCGACGCCGACGATTTGATAGGTTGTTTCCTCCTCGGTTTCCATGTCGGTCACCGTGACCGTCGCACCAAAAACAACCTTGTGCGATTGAATCTTGGAAGGATCGATGATTTCCGCTTGAGCCAGGTGGGTTTCCAGTTCGGTGATCCGCCCCTCATTGAAGGATTGTTGTTCCTTGGCGGCATGATATTCCGCATTTTCAGACAAATCCCCGTGCTCACGCGCCACGGAAATGGCCTCCACAATGCGGGGCCGTTCGACCGATTTGAGCCGTTTCAACTCTTCTTTGAGCTTTTCAGCCCCACGCACGGTCATGGGAATCCTTTGAGACATGGTAAAACCATCCTTAGCTGTTGTTGAAGACGAATGGAAACCGAAATCAACAAACGGTGCAATTGATTAATTTCAGTGTTGGATTTCCTGATGGTAATCCTGAAGGGCCTTACAAAGGAAACCCGATTCCTTGATGGTCGCCATCGCTGCCACTGCCGCCCTCATACCGGCAATGGTCGTGAAATAAGGGATACGCCCCAGCAAGGCGCTCCGACGCATGGACAGTGAATCAGCCAGGGCTTGTTTCCCCTGGGTCGTATTGAACACCAACAAAATTTCGCCATTCTTCATCAAATCGACAATGTCGGGACGCCCTTGGTTGACCTTGTTGATCTGAGTGACCGGCACCCCCTCCTGCCGCAGATAGTTGGCCGTCCCTTCGGTAGCACAGACGACGAATCCCAGCTCCACCAGTCTGCGAGCCGGTTGCAGGACCGCTTTTTTATCCTCGTCCTTGACGGAGATACAGGCCATACCCCGTTGGCCAACCCCGGTTCTGGGGAGGATGGTACCGGCACTCTCCTGTGCCTTGGCAAAGGCCAGGGCAAAGGAATCGGCCAGACCCATCACTTCGCCGGTGGATTTCATTTCGGGACCCAGGATCGTGTCAACCCCTGGAAATTTTTCAAAGGGGAACACCGCCTCCTTGACCGCCACATGATTGAACCGGGGTTCCTTGCCCAGGCCCATGTCCTTCAACCGCTCGCCCGCCATGATCCGTGCCCCCACCTTGGCCAGCGGCACCCCGGTCGCCTTGGAAACGAAGGGAACCGTCCGTGAGGCGCGGGGATTGACTTCCAAAATATAAACCGCTCCCTGACAAATGGCAAACTGAACATTCATCAGGCCGACAACATGAAGCGCCCTGGCCAGAAGTACGGTTTGGCGTTTGATTTCGTCGATGAGATCCTGGCCGATGGAATAAGGGGGAAGGGAACAGGCGGAATCGCCCGAATGGATCCCCGCCTCTTCGATATGCTCCATGACCCCACCCACCAGGACCTGCTGGCCATCGGCGATGCAATCGACATCGATCTCGATGGCATCCTGGAGAAAATGGTCCAACAGGACCGGGTGATCGGGCGAGGCCCGCACGGCGGTACGCATGTACCGTTCCAGGTCGTTGGCGGCATGGACGATTTCCATGGCCCTGCCACCCAGGACATAGGAAGGCCGCACCACGATGGGATAGCCCACCGATTCAGCGATGGCCATCGCTTCTTTTTCGGAGCGTGCGATGGCATTTTTCGGCTGTCTGAGGCCCAATTGTTCCAACAACACCTGAAAGCGTTCCCGATCTTCCGCCTGATCGATGGCATCGGGACTGGTACCGATGATCGGGGCGCCCGCCGCTTCCAGGGATTTGGCGAGTTTGAGCGGTGTTTGTCCCCCCAGTTGCACGATGATCCCCTGGGGACGTTCGGTTTCTACGATGTTGAGGACATCTTCAAAGGTCAACGGTTCGAAATACAGCCGGTCGGAGGTGTCATAATCGGTCGAGACGGTTTCGGGATTGCAGTTGACCATGATGGTTTCATAACCCGCCTGCTTGAGGGCGAAGGCGGCATGCACGCAGCAATAATCGAACTCGATCCCTTGACCGATCCGGTTGGGGCCACCCCCCAGGATCATGATTTTGCGCCGGGAGCTTGGCGCCGCTTCGCACTTGGATTCGTAGGTGGAATAAAGATAGGCGGTCTGTGATGCGAATTCGGCGGCACAGGTATCGACCCTTTTGAAGACCGGGACGACTTCATGGCGTTGACGCATTGCACGGACGGTCGCTTCATCCGAACTCATGATCCGGGCCAGGGTGGCATCGGAGAAACCCATCCGTTTCAATTCCCACCAGGCATCGCGGGTCAACTCCTGGGGATGACGGCCATAGAGCAACCGTTCTTTTTCAACGATCTGCTGGATCTGATCGAGAAACCAGGGATCGATGGCGGTCACCTTGTGAATCCAGGCCAGCGAACGGCCATAGCGGAACGCTTCGGCCACCAGCAGGATACGGTCGGGTCCGGCGAAATGGAGCTGACGTTCCAAAGCGGCATCCTGTTCTTCCCGGGATTCATATTGCTGTGTGGAAAAGACGGGATCGAACCCGGACAAACCTGTTTCCATGGAACGCAATGCCTTGTGAATCGATTCCTTGAAGGTCCGACCGATGGACATGGCCTCACCCACCGATTTCATCTGCGTTGTCAGCAAAGGTTCCGCCTGGGGAAATTTTTCAAAGGTGAAGCGGGGGATCTTGGTCACCACATAATCGATGGTCGGTTCGAAGGAGGCCGGCGTTACCCCGGTGATGTCATTCATGATTTCAGGAAGGGTATAACCGACTGCCAGTTTGGCCGCCACCTTGGCGATGGGAAATCCGGTCGCCTTGGACGCGAGGGCAGAGGAACGCGACACCCGCGGATTCATTTCGATGACCACCATGCGGCCATTTTCGGGATTCAAGGCGAATTGAACATTCGAGCCACCCGTATCGACCCCGACCTCCCGCAGGATGGCAATGGAGGCATCGCGCAATTCCTGATATTCCTTGTCGGTCAGGGTCAGCGCAGGGGCCACGGTGATCGAATCGCCGGTATGGATCCCCATGGGATCGACATTTTCGATGGAACAGACGATGATGGCATTGTCATCCCGATCCCGGACCACCTCCATTTCAAACTCTTTCCAGCCGATCAGGGATTCTTCGATCAAAACCTCGGCCGTCGGCGAGGCGGCGAGTCCTCTGCGGACAATGGTTTCATACTCCTCCATGTTGTAGGCAACCCCACCACCGGTCCCTCCCAGGGTATAACTGGGACGGATGATCAGGGGGAAATTGATCTGCCGTTGAATCGAGAGGGCGTCGTCCCAGTTGTGGGCAAACCCACTGCGTGCCATTTCCAGTCCGATCCGGGTCATCGCCTGTTTGAACAATTCCCGGTTTTCCGCCTTGGCGATCGCTTCGCGGGAGGCCCCGATCAACGCAACGCCGTATTGTTCCAGGATGCCGAGTTCGGCCAGTTTCATCGCCAGATTCAATGCCGTCTGCCCCCCCATGGTCGGCAACAGGGCATGGGGCCGTTCCTTTTCGATGATGCGGGTCAACACTTCCACGGTCAGGGGTTCGACATAGGTACGGTGTGCCAGATCCGGGTCGGTCATGATGGTGGCGGGGTTGGAATTGACCAGGATGACCTGGAACCCCTCTTCGCGCAGGGCCTTGCAGGCCTGGGCCCCCGAATAGTCGAATTCACATGCCTGGCCGATAATGATGGGACCGGCGCCGATGATGAATATTTTTTCGATGTCCTGCCTTCTGGGCATGGCCGTCACCTTGTCATGAATGGCGGGCGTGACGCATCATCGTCACAAAATCGCCGAAGAGATAATGGGCATCATGGGGACCCGGGCTGGCTTCGGGATGATACTGCACCGAAAACACCGGCAACCGGTTGTGGCGAATCCCTTCGATACTGCCATCGAACAAGGATTCATGCGTTACCGTCACCTCCGCGGGCAGCGAATCGCGGGCAACCACGAATCCATGATTTTGCGATGTGATCTCGACCAGACCCGTTTTGATGTTCTTGACCGGATGGTTCCCCCCACGATGGCCGAATTTCATTTTGGTTGTACGGGCGCCCAATGCCAGGGCGAGCATCTGGTGACCCAGACAGATGCCGAAGATGGGCCGTCCGGTGTGCAACAATTTTTCGATGAGCATGATCCCATGTTTGACCGCCTCGGGATCGCCCGGTCCGTTGGAAAGGAAAAAACCATCCCAATCGCCTCCCAGGAGTTGTTCAGGGGCCACCCGGGCCGGCCATACCTCCAGGGAACAACCCGCCGATACCAGATTGCGCAGAATGTTGTGCTTGACACCAAAATCCAATACCGCGACCCGGAACGGGGCCGACCCTTCCTGCGGCATGGCCGGTCCCCGGGGACGCCAGACATTGTGTTTCCATGAAGTCAAACCATCCCGCCAAAGGTAGGAACGTTCACAGGTGACTTCGCCCGTGAGATCCATGCCGGCAAGCCCTGGCCATGCCCTGGCCTTGGCGACCAGCGAAGCGGTATCGAAATCGGTCGTCGAAAGAACCCCGCGCCGGGATCCATGGTCGCGCAACCAGCCCACAAGCGCACGGGTATCGATCCCTTCGATGGCCGGGATCCCATGTCGGGCAAGAAACCCGGATAGATCTTCCTTGGCGCGCCAATTGGAGGGGATGCGTGACGATTCACGCAGCACAAACCCCTTGAACCACGGACGACGTGACTCCATGTCCTCGGGATTGATTCCGACATTGCCGATCTGCGGCGAGGTCATGGTGACGATCTGCCCGGCATAGGAAGGATCGCTCATGATTTCCTGATACCCGCTCATGGAGGTGTTGAAACACACCTCGCCCACCGACTCGCCTTCGGCACCACAGGCAATCCCATCGAAACGGGTGCCGTCATCCAGCACCAATACCGCCTTGTCCACGCCATGGATCATCGAAGCCCATCCGCTTGATCTTGTGTTACGGTCTGCCTGCAACCACCACACCGACTCTAAACTGACCAGACCATTTTGCCAACCCACAAAAAACGTTTGAAGGGATTCAGTAACCCGACTCCGGCACCGTCCATCCCTGATCCTTGTCAATTCCCGTATTTTTCTCCATGGGCGGAAGGAGGGTCGTAATATTAAATTAACATCAACGAAACCAGATGTTTAATATCAGATCCAATCCAGGCTCCCACCCGATGGCCCTCATCGATGATGGCCTGGAACATCGGTAACCGTTGGCGATGGCATGCCATCGAGGTTATGATTCAAAGGCCCGGCAGCAAAAATAAACAGGGGTTGAATATTTCTTTTCATAAGGGGATGGTATCATGTCATCGATCATACGCAGGGCCATGCTTGGAGCATGGGTTGTTCTGGGACTCTCTTTGGGACATTCGGCCATCGCCAACGCCGAAAATTTTGGCCAGATCAGCTACAAGGATGATGTTCGGCCCATTTTTGAACTGCGCTGTCTGGAATGTCATACCAACAATGGCCCTGGTGTCGTCGGCAGCGGTTTGAACATGGAAACCTATGAAGACCTGATGCGCGGTACCCGGTTCGGACCCGTGATCATCCCCGGGAACGCCATGGTCAGCAACCTCAACGTCCTGGTGGAAGGGCGCGCCGGGATCCGCATGCCGCACAACCGCAAACGGTTGACCACCTGTGAAACCGCCATCCTGCGTGACTGGGTCAATCAGGGGGCGAGAAACAACTGACTCAGAAGGTTGACCGGCTTCGGGATGGCACTCTTGACTGTTTTATAAAGGATATGAACCCATGCGCATCACCATGATCGGTACGGGCTATGTCGGGTTGGTTTCCGGGGCTTGTTTTGCCGAGTTTGGTGCTGAAGTCATCTGTGTGGATGTGGACCGTGCCAAAATCGACCGTTTGAACCGGGGTGAGATCCCCATCTTTGAAACCGGTCTCGAAGAATTGGTGATTCGCAATCGCAAGGAAGGACGCCTGCTGTTTCAAACCGATACCATGGAAGCGGTTTCCAAGAGCGATCTGGTATTCATCGCCGTGGGCACCCCGGAACGCCGCGGTGATGGTGCCGCCGATCTGCAATACGTCTTCCAGGCGGCACGCGACGTGGCCAAGGGGATCCAAAAATTCACCGTGGTGGTCACCAAATCGACGGTTCCGGTTGGAACCGGTGAGAAGGTGGCCCGGATCATCCGCGAAGAAAATCCAGATGCCGATTTTGAAATGGCCTCCAATCCCGAATTTTTACGGGAAGGGGCGGCCATCGAAGATTTCATGAATCCCGACCGGGTCGTCATCGGGGTGGAATCGGAACGGGCGGCTCAGGTGCTCAAGAATCTGTACCGTCCTTTGTACCGCAGCGAAACACCGATTTTGATCACCAACATCGCCACCGCCGAATTGACCAAATATGCCGCCAACGCCTTTCTGGCCACCAAGATCACCTTCATCAATCAACTGGCCAACCTGTGCGAATCGGTCGGTGCCGATGTCCATCATGTCGCCAAGGGGATGGGGTTGGACCGGCGGATCGGCAGTCAATTCCTTCAACCCGGTCCCGGATATGGTGGGTCCTGTTTTCCCAAGGATACCCAGGCCCTGGCCAAGACGGCACGCGAACACAACCAACCGGTCGGCATCGTCGAACAGGTCATCGAAGCCAACCGTCAACAAAAGGAACGGATGATCGACAAGATCGTCCATGCCCTTTCGGGAACGGTTGCCGGCAAGCAACTGGCCATCCTTGGACTGACGTTCAAACCCAATACCGACGACCTGCGCGACGCCCCTGCCTTGACCATTTTGCCGGCGTTGTTGCGTCTGGGGGCGATCATCCGTGCCTACGATCCCGAAGGGATGCGCGAAGCAGCCAAATTCCTCCCCGGGGTCGAACTGGTTGCGGGACCTTATGAAGCGTGTAAAAATGCGGATGCCGTGGTGATTCTCACTGAATGGAACCAGTTTCGCAATCTGCAACTCAACCGGCTCAAAACGCTTTTGACACCGCAGGCGGATGGCCGGCTCGTCTTTTGTGATCTGCGAAACATCTACGAACCCGCGCTCATGAAAGAGCAGGGTTTTCATTACATCTGTGTGGGCCGCTAATCAATGAACACACTCAATCCCCATATATTCCGCGAGTATGACATTCGTGGCATCGCCGGCCAGGATTTGACCACATCCCTGGTATTCAATCTGGGACGTATCTTTGCCAGTCGTCTCCGGGAAGAACTGGGGATCAAAACCCCACCCCGGGTCGCGGTCGGCCGGGACGGACGACTTTCCTCTCCCCAATTGGCCGAACAACTCGCCCTGGGGCTGGCCCGGGGGGGGGCCATGGTGGATGATGTCGGTCTGGTTCCCAGTCCGGGACTTTACTTTGCGATGCACCATTTCAAAGCCGATGCCGGCATCATGATCACCGGCAGCCACAATCCGCCTGATTACAACGGCATGAAAATGGTCAAGACCAGTCGGCCCGTTTATGGCAGTCAGATTCAGGATCTCAAAGAAGCGCTCATGGCGGAACGGTTTCAGGACCATCCGGGCGGCTCGGTCCGTCAAGCCAACATTCTGGAGCCTTATCTGCAACGCCTCGTCCAGGATTTCAAACCGGGTCGCCGGGTCAAGGTCGTGTTGGATTGTGGCAACGGGGCCAGTGGTGTCATTGCGCCTCAATTGTTGCGGCACCTCCCCGGCATCGAGGGAGAAGTGATCCTGGCCGAGGTTGATGGCCGTTTCCCCAACCACCATCCCGATCCCACCTTGCCGGAGAATCTCCATCATCTGCGTCGGCGCATGGAAGAAACGGGGGCGGAATTGGGGATTGCCTATGATGGCGATGGGGACCGGATCGGTGCCCTGGATCATCAGGGGCGCATCATCTGGGGGGATCGGATGATGATTCTTTTCGCAAGGCAAATCCTGGCCAGGCAACCGGGTGCCACCATCATCGGTGATGCCAAATGTTCCCAGGTGATGTTCGATGCCGTCGCCCGGGCGGGGGGCAAACCTTTGATGTGGAAAACGGGTCATTCGTTGATCAAGACCAAAATGAAGGAAACGGGTGCCCCTTTGGCGGGAGAGATGAGTGGCCATTTGTTTTTCGCTGATCGTTATCTGGGGTTTGATGATGCCCTTTATGCCACGGTCCGCCTGATTGAAATTGTTGCCGAATCATCGGAAACGCTGGCTCAACGGTTAAGTGATCTGCCGGAGGTCCATGCCACGCCGGAGTTGCGCATTGATTGCCCGGATGCAAAAAAATTCCAGGTGATGGAACGGATTCTCAGGGGGGAGCGGGAAAAGAAGTCCGATTTTTCCGATATCGATGGTGTTCGTGTCCGTTGCCCCGGGGGGTGGTGGCTGTTGCGGGTTTCCAATACCCAACCGGCGTTGGTGGCGCGGGTGGAAGCTGACAGTCGCAAGCGCTTGCTTGAAATCGTCCGTGATCTGGAAATGCTTTTGCAACCCGAAGGGGTCAAGCTTCCATCCTGGGAGTAGTTTGATTTTAATTATTAAAAGAAAAAAGGGGTCTGGGGGATTGCCC
>PEAN01000051.1 GCA_002753735.1 Magnetococcales bacterium DCbin4 | reverse complement strand
CCGCGAAAAGGCCGGGACCAGGGCTACTGCCTCAAGCAAGATTCCCGCAAAAACCACGCGAAACTCTTGCTTCGGGTGGAATGGCGCGTGAACATCAAAATCAACACCCTGGGGGCAATCCCTTAAGCCCCCTTTTTTATTTCAATATTTTTATACATATCAGTCAATTGCCAGCCATCCTCTCCTGTTGATGAATGTGACAAAGTGGAATTAATACACTTTTAAATTAGAAATAGAATTAAATTTAAGTCAAAGCAAAAACTCTGAGATAATCTCGCAAGCCCCCTTTTATTTCTTGATCGTTTCCAAAAGCAGGAGGGATCTGAATGGTTACGTTACAGGGAAAAACGTTCATTCCAGGATCTGGCGATTGAGGCGACCACTGGCAAACCCTTCCAGGTCCAGTGACACGAACTGAAATCCCATGTCCCGGAATACCCGGTTGGTTTCGCGGCGGAAGTGGGGGTCCATGAATCGGGTCATCTCCGATTCGGGGACTTCAATCCGGGCGGTGCGCTGTTGTTTGCGAACCCGTACGACATGGATCCCCTGATTTTTCAACCATTGTTCCCCTGCCGCCACCATTTCGAGCGCCGCCAGTTCAATGGGTTCGCCATAGGTGATACGGGATGAAAGGCAGGGTGAGGCGGGGCGGTTCCAGGTGGGCAACCCCATGCCTCTGGAGGCGATGCGCACCTCCTCCTTGGTCAGGCCCGCATCCATCATCGGACTTGCAACCCGGTGCAACCGTTTTGCCTTCATCCCCGGGCGATAGTCCTGGACATCGTCGGCGGTACTGCCATCGACGATCCGGTCGAACCCCTCTTCCCGGGCCAGGGCGGTCAGGCGGGCGAACAGATCATCCTTGCAATGAAAACAACGGTTGGCGTCGTTTTTGACAAATTCGGGATTGTCCATCTCGCCGCTGGTGATGATGCGGTGGGGGACATTGCGTTCCTGCGCAAGCAACGATGCCTGTTCCCGGTCCCGGGCCGGCATGGTGGGCGATACGGCGGTGACCGCCAGGAATCGGGCACCCGATTCCTTGAGCATCGCCATGAGAAACGTGCTGTCCACCCCCCCCGAATAAGCCAGAATCGTCCTGCCCCCCTGGAGCAGATCCTGGCGCAGGTGGAGCAATTTCTTTTGCAGGGTTTCCTCATGCTTCATGATTTGTCCTTCCACCATACGTTCCTGCGATCAACGAAACCATAATGGACGCCGACCTTGAAAAAGTGCACTTTCTTTGTTACACCCTTTAAGATCGAGATCAACCTTTTCTCCCGATCACCATTGTTCCATCATGTCCATTCAAGCCGAAACCGTCAAGCAGGTCGCCGTTCTCGCCCGGCTGCAACTCGATGATCAGGCGGTACCGCCGCTGGTCGAGCAACTGTCCAATATTTTAAAGTTGGTGGAACAACTTAACGAGTTGGATACCCGCGATGTCGTCCCCATGTCCCACGCCCTGGACATGCCGATTCCGGAACGCCCTGACGAGGTGGTCAACACCAATTGCAAGGATGCCTTGCTGGCCAATGCCCCGGACAGCGTCCAGGGGTATTTCCAGGTTCCGAAAATCATCGAATAACCTCCCCATCAAGCGGAGCATTTCCACGTGGATCCCACCCAAATCACCCTGGTTCAAGCCCATGCCATGTTGCGCTCGCGCCAGATCAGCGCCCGTGAACTGACGACCGCGTTTCTCGAACGGATCGCGCGGATCAATCCGATCATCAACGCCTTCATCACCGTCGATGGCGAAGGTGCCATGGCGGCCGCCCGCATGGCGGACGAACGGTTGGCGCAGGGGACGGCCACACCCATGACGGGAATCCCGGTCGGGGTCAAGGATTTGTTCTGTACCCAACATTTGACCACCACCTGCGGCTCGAAAATGCTCGCCCGGTTTCGCCCTCCCTATGAATCCACCGTGACCCGCAAGCTCAAGGAGGCGGGGGCGGTCATTCTGGGCAAGACCAACATGGATGAATTCGCCATGGGTTCCTCCAACGAAACCTCCTGGTTCGGTCCGGTCAGAAATCCATGGGACATTCGCCGTATTCCCGGTGGATCCTCAGGGGGTTCCGCCGCCGCGCTTGCCGCCCGGCTCGCCCTGGCGACCATCGGCAGCGATACCGGTGGTTCCATCCGGCAACCGGCGGCGCTGACGGGGACGACCGGTCTGAAACCCACCTACGGTCGGATTTCCCGCTTTGGCATGATCGCCTTTGCCTCCTCCCTCGATCAGGCGGGTCCCATGGCCTGGTCCGCCGCCGATGCCGCCATGGTCCTGCAGGTCATCGCCGGGCACGATGCCATGGATTCCACCAGTATCCGGGACGACGTTCCCGATTATTCGGCACACTTGTCCACCCGCATGGAAGGGCTTCGGATCGGCATCCCCGCCGAATACCACCCCGAGTCCCTCAATCCCGAGATCGGTCAGGCACTTGATGAGGCGGGGCGGGTGTTTGGCGCACTGGGCGCCACCCTGGTGCCGGTTTCCCTGCCGCATACCCGCCATGCCATCCCCACCTACTACATCATCGCCCCCGCCGAAGCCTCTTCCAACCTGGCCCGTTTCGATGGCGTCCGCTTCGGTCACCGGTGCCAGGATCCCGTGGACCTCAAGGACATGTATACCCGTACCCGTTCCGAAGGGTTCGGGGCCGAGGTCAAACGACGGATCATGCTGGGGACCTATGTCCTCTCCTCGGGGTATTACGATGCCTACTATCGCAAGGCTCAGAAAGTCCGCCGCCTGATCGCTGACGATTTTCACCAGGCGTTCCAAAAGGTGGACCTCCTTCTGACCCCGACCACTCCCGGCACCGCCTTTCCGTTGGGTGAGAAGATCGATGATCCGGTGGCCATGTACCTTTCCGACCTGTTCACCATCAACGTCAATCTTGCAGGGCTTCCCGGGATTTCCATCCCCTGTGGCAGCGATTCCCAGGGGTTGCCCATCGGCATGCAGCTCATCGCCCCCATCCTCAAGGAAGCGCCGCTTCTGTCAGCGGCCCACGCCTTTCAGACCGCCACCTCCTGGCATCAACGCAAACCGGAACTGTGACGCCCATGGCAAACGATCCCCTCTACGAGACCATCATCGGCCTTGAAGTCCATGCCCAGATGTTGACCCGTTCGAAAATATTCTGCGGCTGTTCCACCACCTTCGGTGCCGAGGCCAATACCCAGATCTGTCCCGTCTGTGCCGCGTTTCCCGGGGTATTGCCGGTCCTCAACCGTGAACTGGTCCAGATGGCCATCAAGACGGGCCTTGCCGTCCATGGAACCATCCGCGAACGCTCCGAATTCGCCCGCAAAAACTATTTTTATCCCGATCTCCCCGCCGGCTACCAGATCTCTCAGTTTGAACTTCCCATCATCGAACGGGGGGAATTGACCCTCGATTTGGAATCCGGTGAAAAAAAACGGATTGGCATCACACGGATCCATATGGAGGTGGACGCCGGCAAAAGCCTGCACGAAGGGATCCAGGGGGCCTCCTGGATCGACCTCAACCGTACCGGAACCCCACTCCTGGAAATCGTCTCCGAACCCGATCTGCGTTCGTCCCGGGAAGCGGGGGCCTATCTGAAAAAATTGCGTTCCATCCTGCGTTATCTTCAGGTCTGCGACGGCAACATGGAGGAGGGATCGTTTCGGTGCGACGCCAACGTATCGGTGCGCCGCCGGGGTGATACCCGGTTGGGAACCCGTACCGAATTGAAAAATCTCAACTCCATCCGCAATGTCATGCGTGCCATCGACTTTGAGGCGGATCGGCAGATCGATCTTTTGGAGTCGGGAGGGACCATCGTTCAGGAGACCCGCCTTTGGGATGCCAACCTCAATACCTCCCGTTCCATGCGGGGCAAGGAGGAGGCCCACGACTACCGTTATTTCCCCGAACCCGATCTGCCGCCTCTGGTGATCACCCGGGAACGCATTGATGCGGTGGCCCGGCAACTTCCCGAACTGCCCGATGCCAAGGCGATTCGCTTCAGCCGTGAACTCGGGTTGTCGGAATACGATGCCGGGGTGTTGACCTCCAGCCGCGAGATGGCCTCATTTTTCGAAGAGACGGTCCAACAGGGGGCACACCCGAAAACCGCCGCCAACTGGATTACCGTGGAACTCCTGGGTCGGCTGAATCGGGAGGGGTTGGAAATCGAACAGTCCGCGGTGACCCCACGGCGTCTGGGACGGTTGATCGGCTTGATTCAAAGCGGTGACATTTCGGGTAAGATTGCCAAACAGGTCTTCGAACTCATGTTCGAGACCGAGGCCGATCCGGAACGGATCGTCGCGGAACGGGGACTCAAACAGGTCAGTGATACCGGTGCCATTGAGGCTGCGGTGGACAAGGTTTTGGCCGAAAATCCCACTCAGGTGCAACAATACCGTGAAGGAAAGACCAAGGTGGCAGGTTTTCTCGTTGGCCAGGTGATGAAGGCGACCCGGGGCAAGGCCAATCCTGCCGCCGTCAACGCGATTCTGCAAGCCAAACTTTCCGGATGATCCGTTTTTTCACCTTCATCCTGGTGGCATTGATTCTCGCCCTGGCGTTCATGCCGCTGGAAACACCATCGATGCTTGATGTGGACCGGCATCGTGAGCGCATTCGGCAGATGGTGGAAACCATTTCGGGGCACAAGGTTCAGATTGAACGGGTGGATTACAATCCCTTGAACGGATTGTTCACCCTGGAGTTGTACAATCTGGAAATCGAGGCGTCCGATCCGGACAATCCGCCACTGATTTCAGCACCCAAGGTTTTTTTGGGGATTCGGGCCATCTCGTTGCTGTTGCACCGGCCGGAACTGGTGACCATCACACTCGTCAATCCGCTGATCAATATTGTCGGTCATGGCAACATGAAATTGCTGGATCGTGCCCAGGACAAGGCCCGGGTCAGCAATCGCAACATGACCCAGGAGTTGGGTTGGGGCTTGACCGGTTTAACCTTGGGCAAGGTGTCGATCCAGAATGGGATGATCACCTTCATCGATCCTTCCAAATCGACCGAAGGTCCTCTGATCATCGATCATATCCATCTCAATCTGCACGCCCTTTCTCCCAGTCGTGCCTCGCCGCTGGCCGCTACGGCACGGATCCACAACATTCCCTTCACCATCAATGGCCAGGTCGGACCTCTGCCCGCTTCGCTCGATCCCATGGCGATGCCTTTGTTGTTGAGTCTGGATGCCAAATCGACGGGTTTGGCCGATTTCAACGATCTGTTTCCCGACAGTCATGTGCAGGCGCGATTGTCGCGGGGGTATCTGACGACCATGCTGCATGGAACCCTCGAATCGGGGTTGCAAACCAGCAGTTGGGTCCAGTTGGATGGTCTTGAATTGGCCAACCCCGACCCATTGAATCCCAAGGAGAAGGCCACGTTGTGGAATCTGGGTGTGGGCCGTGCGAAAAAGGATGGTCCACGGACCATGGATATCGCTTTTCGTCAAAAATCGTTGCTGCGGGTGACCCAGGAGGAGCCTTCGACATTGGAATTCGATGAATTGTTCATTCATGTCGATGGCAAGCCCATGGTTCAAACGCGTGGCCGGATTGATGGTGGTATTCATGGGGGATGGGATTTGGAATTCATCAGACTCAACAGCATGGATTTTTCCCGTCTTCCCCTTCCGCGCGACATCCCCCTGAGTGGCGGCACCCCTACGGGACATATCTTCGTCAAAGGTTCCTGGCCCTCAGGGGGGGAGTTTCAGGGAAAACTCGACTTCGCTCCGATGACCGTTCAACCTTGGGCGTTCTTCAAGGGGGAGACGAACCCCTTGACGTTGACGGCCAGGGGTGAATTTTCGTCCAAGCGGTTTTTTGTTAAGGAAAGTCGTTTATCCGTTTCGGACGATCCCGGCGCCTGGGTGGCATGGACCGGGCAATGGTATCCTTCTCTGGAATTGCATGGGACGGTTCAGTGGCCGTTGGCTCGGTTGGCGGAACAGGTGCCCTTGCTTCTTCCCTTGAAGCCATCGGGGAATTTGGATCTGGTCTTGAAGATGACCCGGGATGAGGCGATGAAAGATCGGATCGAAGGGGTGGTGCGGGTCGGTGAAGGACGGATGGATGCCCTTGCCTTCTCCCGGTTCGAAGCTCCGTTCCTGTGGGTTGCCCCGGAATTGCGTTTGCCTCATATCGAGGTTCATACCGAAGCGGGGCGGATCGATGGCTACCTCGATCTCATCGCCAGGGAGGGGGGGGAATGGGTGTATTCTGCCATGATCCATCCGACCGGGGTATTGCTTGAAAAGTTGCCGGCGATGGGGCGCGAGGCCGATCCCAGGTTGGAGGGGGTGTTGTTCGGCGCCTTGAGTGTTCAGGGGGCCTTGGCGTCGTTATCGACCATGGAACACAAAAACATGATGGGCCATGGTTTGGTTCATCTCCGCCCGGGCCGGGTCGTGGGGATGGATCCGACTTCATTCCTCAAACCCCCGACTGAGGAAATGACCCTTTCCCCTTCGGAACGGTCATTGTCTTGGGATCATGCCCGGGCCTGGTTGCGTTGGGACCAACAGGGGTTGCGCATTGAACGAATGAAGATCGCCAGCAGTGATTTTACCATGAATGGTCGTGGGTGGTGGAAGTTCAAGGATCGCTATGGCCTTGATCTCCATGTTCAGAATACGTTGCCCCCCTGGGGCGGCGGCGAGGTGTTTGCCGTTCGGGTGGAAGGGGATGATATCACCCGGGGCTTGCGGTTGGTTCCGTCGGTTCGGGGAATGCCATGAAACAGGGTTCCATGCCACGGCATGGCATTCCGGTTCATTCTGCGCTTTGAATGCCTGTTGTTCCGAATCATTCACATTGGTGCAGGCGTTCCCGCAGCCATGCGGCACTCCAGGGAAGATTGGATCCACCCTCGTTGCCAACATTTTCTTCCATGTTCATCCAAGCCTGCCATGACGGCGCATCCTTGGGATCGGCTTTTACAGCCTGAGCAAACAACCACCGCGCCGTAAACTCCTCAGAGACGCTTCCCAGGTTTCCCTGTTCTTTTTCGAGGAGCGCCCAAGCCTGCAAGGACGGCGCATCATTGGGATCGGCTTTTACAGCCCGAGCAAACAACCACCGCGCCGTAAACTCCTCAGAGACGCTTCCCAGGTTTCCCTGTTCTTTTTCGAGGAGCGCCCAAGCTTGCAGAGCGAAGGAGGTAACGCGATTCCAGCAGAAGCCTTTCCGCAAATATATTCATTGAGCGTAGACATCAGCGTCCCGATTTCAGCTGTGGAAAAAGTATTGGCATGGTAAAAGAACAGATGCCGTCAGTCAACTCCATCATGCTCGTTCGGAGTTCATCCCGCATTCCAGGGCGTGTTGGCGTGATTGATGAAATAATGATTTTAATGGATTTCCCACAGGAATTTAAATTTATATTCGGTCAAAATCATCAAGCAACACCCTGGAGGACTTCGTCCCCCAGACCCCCTGTGGGGGATGGAAAAACAAAATCAAAAACAAAAAGCAACACCCTGGAGGACTTCGTCCCCCAGACTCCCTGTGGGGGATGGAAAACAAAATCAAAACCCAAGTCAAAACCCAAGTCAAAAGCAACACCCTGGGGGCAATCCCCCAGACCCCTTTTTTCTTTTAATCATGGTGTGTTCCAAGAAGGGATTTGACGCCATTGTGATGCGGAACGATGAACCGTCCCCGAAGAGAGGTCCGGTCGGTGGCAAGAAATGCAGAATGCCGCTTTCTGAAATCATCAATATTGCTGAAAACAAATTCAGCAAATTCCGCAATGGTTTCAGTGGATACCTTGTCACTGGTCAATAACAGGGTGTCGAAACCAAAACTGGGAATGTCCTTGTCGATTCCCTGGTAGGTTCCGCCATCAATCGCCATTTTGCGCAGATGGGGACTTTTCTTCACCAAAAGGTCAATACAAGGATCGTTCAACGCCGCCAACTGAACCGAAGTCTCCTTCAAGGTTTGGCGAATCATTTTGGCCGGATGTCCCGCAACCAGGAAATAGCCATCCAACCGCCCCTCCCGCAACGCCTCAGGCATCCGCGCAGGATCTTCCCGCAGGGTTGCAAGAAGATCGCTGGGCCAAATGTTACAGGAGACCATCAACTCCATGACCAATCGTTCAAGATCCGATCCGGCAGGGCCAATGTTGACCCGCTTCTCAAAGATGTCTTTGAGCGTGCCCATCCCGGAACCAACCAGAGCAACCGCCTCCGGATACAAACGAAAGATCAAACGTAAATGGTTGTTCTGAGTCTTGAAAGGAGGAGAACCCGTCCATGCCTGGACCGCACCCGGGCTGGAAACCAGAGCGAGTTGGACGGTTCCCTCGACCAGCCGTTGAATGCCATCCACCGGTCCGTCGGTGGGGACGGTGCGACAGAGCGGCTCATCTTGGGAGGTATGACGGCACAAAGCATTGCCCGCCACCTGTTGGAGCGGGTTGGTCCGGTCCGTGGCGAGCAGCAACAGTGGTCTGGCGTGCAGAGGTAATGGAAAAGAAGAGATCAAGGCGTGGATCATGAAGAAAAAAAACATGAACTTGACGCCGATGCTTGGAATACATGCCATTATCCCATCCCCACCATGAAAAAGGCAGACCAGATATAAGGGGCACTCCATTCCGGAGAATTCAACAGTTCAATCTGGGCCGCCCGCAAAGCTTCATGGGCTGGCGTCCCTTTCATCAACTTGCCATAAAACAAAGTCATCAGGGCCTGGGTCCCCGCATCGCTGACTTCCCAGAGGGAGTTGACGACGGTCTGCACGCCCGACTCGCTGAAGGCTCGACGTAAACCATAGACCCCTTCTCCGACATGAATTTCCCCCAACCCCGTTTCACACGCCGACAATACCGCAACCCGGGTGCCGCTCAAATCAAGACCCAATACCTCCATGGCAGTCAAAACGCCATCGTTGTCGGTATCGATCTCCCCCAAAAACGGCGCACTCTGGTTGATCCCCGCAAAAGCGAGGCCCGCACGTAATAATGGATTGTCACCAGGGGGCACGATGTTCGTGTCGGCACTGCGTTGCATCTTGAGCAACCTTTTCCTCAAGGTGGTATCGGGTTTGAGAAAAAAACCGTGGGTGGCGATATGCAATATTTCAGGGGATGCGGACATTTCCCGGAGTACCTGTTCCTGGGCAACCTGTTTTTTGAAAAAGCGGCTTTCCCAGGATTCACGGTGGCCGATGGTCTGCATGATGACCTTGCCTTCCTTTTCCGCCCCCGGCAAAGGATCAAATTTGAGTCCACGCATGCCCGTGGAAGCCCCACGCATCGCATCCGGCATCTCGCTCGACCGCCGCCTCTTGTCCAAAAGTTCCAGATTTTCTTCCGCAACATTGGGCTTGGAATCATAATCGGGACCCGCAACGATGAAAATGGGACCCTCCGCCCGTTGCATGTCGCGGGGAATGAGGCTCCGGCTGGAAGGGAGGATATAAAGGTCAACCGCCTGGAGCAAAAATTCCTCGTCATCATTGACCATGGCGTTGAACGGGGCAATGTTGAGCAATCCATCGGGAACGACAAACACTTTCCGGGTCGATTCGGCAACCTGAGCGATGGGACCCCACAGTTGACTGTAAAGATCATGCCCGACCTTCTTGATCTCCTCATCTTCCACATCCTCCCCCTGGATGGTTTCACGGAATTGATTGATCAAGGTTTTGATCGAATCGTAATCCTCATAGGTGATCAGGTTGAAGTGGGGGGTGTCGTCTTCCATGCGCAACGTGGCGGCCAGGAGCATCTCCTTGTCCCGGGTGTGGTAGACCATGAAATCAACCAGCATGCTTTCGGCGGGCAGATGGGAAACGAGATCATCAACGCCCACCCGGGCGACGCTTTGGCGAAATTTTTGACTGGCCCGGCCCAGTTCCCCTTCGATCCGCTCGATCTTTTCTTCAAGCATGCTCAGATAGCCCAGGTGGTGTTCCCCGGTTTGAAAAGTCGGCCCCGACAAGGTCAATGCCGTGAATTTTTTGCGCAGGGTCTTGAGTTTTTCACCCAGGGCGGACAATTCCGGATTTTTCGCCATGGTCGCGATTTGTTGCACCTCCGAGGAAATCTTCAGCATTAATCCTTTGCGTTCCAGGCTGATTTCCAGTGCCTGACGGGCAACTCCCTCATCCGTGGCCGGCATGCGTGCCAACAGCATCAGAAAAGCATCCAGTTCCGGCCGGTGCAGACGGATGTACCCTTCCCGCGTATTGGCCCCGGCGACCCACAAAACCCGTTCGAGAAAACGGTTGCGCAAGGCAAAACCTTGTTTCCGTGTGTCAAAGGCCCCCTTCAGGTCATTGGCCCCTTCCAGGACTTCGGCCAGGGCATTGCGGGTTTCAAAGGTGTACGGATGTTCCTTGCCCAGGGTTTCTTCATTCAATTTCAGGGTCTCGGTCAACAATTCACGCGCCGGTTCCCACTGCCCCTGAGCCAGAAGCGTTCGCCCCAGGTCCAACATCGAACGTTGGGTATCGGGATGTTTTTTTCCCAATGCCGAACGGCGAAGATTCAATGTTTTTTCAAACAGCGGCCGGGCCTCCTCCAGCTTGTGTTGGCCAAGGAGGGTCCGGGCCAGATTGTTCATCGCTTTCAACGTTTTTTGATGTGCTTCACCCAGCAGAACCCCCCAGGAGGTCTGGACCTCGATCAACAAGGCTTCCGCCTTGGCGAACTGGCCGCGCAACATGTGCAGATAGGCCAGATTGTTGATGAAGGCGATGGTGTCGGGGTGTTGGTCGCCACGGGTTTTCCGGGAAATGGCGATCGCCCGCTCATAAAGGGGTTGGGCCTTGTCAAAATTGCCCTGACTTTCATACAACATCGCCAGATTGTTGAGGTTGGCCAGGGTGCTCGGATGTTCCGGGCCGAAAACCTCGCCCGAAAGGTTGTACACCATCCGGAACAGCGGTTCAGCCGTTTCGTACAGCCCCTCTTCTTCCAGCGTCAGGGAAAAATCATTCGCCGCCACCAGCGTGTTGGGGTGCTTGGGACCCAGTTGCCGCCGAAAACGTTCATAGGCATCCAGAAACATTTTTTCCGCCTGGACCAACAGCCCCCTGCGGCGTAACAGTCCCGCCAGATCGCTTTGGGTGGCAATGGTGTTGGGATGGTTTTCCCCAAGAACCTTGCTTTCCATGGATAATACCTGGCGGTACAGCGCCTCCGACCGGTCGAAATGACCCAGATCCTCCTGAAGCCTGGCCATCGCTCCCACAATCTGGGTTTGGGCCGTCTGACCCGCTTCATCGCCAGGGGCGGGACGGGCCATCAATCCCGAAAGAATTTTTTCCGCTTCATCATAGCGCCCCTGAAGGCGCAGGTTTTCAGCCAACCCCGTCTCCATCTCGATCCGTTTGGGGTCATCTTCGGCAATGGAGACGCGACAGGCGTCCAATGCCTTGATAAACTGTTGTTCTGCATGGTTGAGATCGCCTTGCCCCGTGAGCGCTTCCGCATGACGGCGGTGACAATCGGCGACCAGGGGATGCCATGGACCATGACTGGCGGCCACCAGCGGACATGTGGTGGCAAATATGCCCGCCGCATCGGAAAACCGGCCCTGACCAATGAGAAAGGATGCGGCACGCTGATCCGCCGCCAATGTCAGCGCGTGTTCCTTGCCCAGGGATCCGGCAAACGTTTGCCGGATGTGTTCCAATATTTTTTCTGCCTCCGCCCAGTTGCCGCGCGTTTGTTCAAAATCGGCAATGTACTGCTGAACAACAAGGGTCTCGGGATGATCCGCGCCCAAAGCGGTTTGTACGGCGGTCAACAGTTGACGCCAGGTCGCTTCCGCAAATTCCCCCTGGTCCAGATCGGTATACAACGATCCCATTTCTCTCAGGCTGTTGATGGTGGCCAGATGATTGGGGCCAAATTGGGTATTGGCTTTCTTTTGTGCCTCCCGGGCCAGAATGACCGCCTGATCCAAGGTTCCCGCTTCGCGCAATCTGGCAACCTGTTCCATGAGTCCGCTCCAGACTTCGACCGCCGCCTGAGCCTCGGGGGTCTCGGGAATGGCTTCCGCCTCGACAAGACGGGTTTCCACCCATTCCGGCAGAATCTTTTGCAGCGCTTCGGCGATTTGATCGTTGAACAGGGTGATATACGCCATGTCTTTGACTTTGATCGCCGCTTCAACCCCTTTGCGCAAAAGGGTCAGGGTCTGATCGATGTCGCCTGAACTCATGGAAAGCGTCGCGGCATTCTTGATGTATTCCAGGTGGGTCGGCATCAACGCATGCGCCGCCAGGAAATGTCCCAACGCCGTGGCTGGATCGTCCCGATTCCATGCCTCCTGCCCCTTGTCCGCTTCTCCCTTGGCGGCCAGGGCGATCGGATCGGTTGCGGCGGCACCGGCTGGAATCGTACAAAACAACAGTGACAACCCCATCATGATACCCGCGATCCAGCGGCCTGGAAAAAGGGAGTTCATCATCATAGCAGATCGTCTTTGGGTGCAGTGGATGGAGAAGACGGGGACAGCGTTGACAGGGGTGGGGCGGGGGGCGCCGATCCTTTGAGCTTGGCCTGGCTGGGGACGAGCCGTGAGACATGATCCATCACCGCAGCAATGTCCTGTTGGGTGTATCCCTGGATTTGTTCCACCATCATGGGATGGGCGTTGCGGCGGCGTCCGTCGCGGATCCACTGGTATTGCCGCACCAGGTATTCATAATGTTGTCCTTGAATCAATGGATAATATTGTTCCGCCTTGCCTTCGCCATTGGCGCCATGACAAATCACACAATCATGATCGTGTATGCGTCGTCCCCGTTCCAGATCATTCCCCGGACCTTTGCCGTTATCCAGGGTCATCGGCAGTGTTTCAATGTAGGCTGCCACATCGGCAATGTTCTGAACCCCTCCGATTTCATTGGGGAGGGCAAAACGGTACATCGTCGGGTTGTCGCGATTCCTGGCCCGGATGTCGGCGAGTTGCTTGATGGTTACTTCCCGCAGTTGACCCGCGATTTGGGGATATTCCCCGTTCTTCGATCCCTGACCGTGGGGGAGGTGGCACTTGTTGGAACACGATTCCAGATAGACCTTCTGGCCATTGGCCACATTGCCTTTAAGATGCAGCGCCGCTTCGCGTTCTCCCCGCGATTGGTTCTTCCATTGCTCGACCAGGCTTTTGGTCGGTTTCGGCGTGGCCAGATATCGACGGAAGGGGGTGGAGGATGCGGGGGAGGCATCCGTTTCTGCATGACAAGGGGTGATCAACAGGCCCATCGATACAATGATGGCAGAGACAATGGAACGGATCATGGGATGCGTTTCTGCTTGAATATGGCTAAAACGGTGAGATAACCGGGCTGGTCCGGGATTCAGCATTCATGAAGTCGTGATGTGGTCGCCAGGCGTTTGACCATCAGGTCGAATTCAAGTGCCTGCTTGACGAAATCGGGAGTCGCCGGTCCGCTTTCAACCCAGGTGATCCGGTGTCCGGTCGAAAGAATCAACGTGTCGTCGGTGCCTTCATCAAACGTCAGACCCCGTTCCTCAAGCAAAAATTTGATGCCGTTCCTGATGGTTTGCCGGGGGGCCGGATTCATTTCGGCGACGGCGAGCACGATATTGTCGACATAGACGACCAGCGTTAACATGATGTTCTCCAGAATTCTGCTGTTCCAGAAGGTTGAAGATACAGCCAACAGGAAAAAATGATGGATTCCTTCTCAAGAAAATCATACCATAAAACCATGAGAAGCCAATCCGAAAGTTTCATGCCCCTGTTTTTTTCAACCTCCGGTTTCTTTAATATTTTTTGAAAGTTTCCATCATGACCGGTATCCGGATCGCCGCAACCTGTCCTGAAGGTCGGAGCGGGAGGGGCTTCCTCTCGGATCTGTCCCGTGGAATGGCCGCAAGGTTGTTCCGCGTCTTTTTTTCGTTCATGTTTCTGTTCGGGTTTTCCTTTCAGGGAGCGGTTCAACCGTGGGCGGTCTCCCGGGTGCATGCGGCGGATGCTGAACAACCCGACCATGTCGGGCGGGTATTCCATGTCACGGGTGAGGCCATTGGTTCGGTGGGGTCGGAACAGGGCAAACCGCTTCAGGCGAATGATGAACTCAAAAAAGGGGAGCGGATCGTCACCAAGGCGGGGGCGGTGGCCATCCTCAAGTTCAGGGATGGTGCCACGTTGACCGTCGGTCCCGAGGGCAAGGTGGTCCTGGATGAATTCGTCTTCAATCCCGCCAGCAGCGAAACCAAAAACACCGTCCAGGTCGAGAAGGGGGCGTTTCGCCTGACTTCGGGATTCAAAACCAAAAAATCGGCGGTCAGTCTGAGAACCCGTACGGCAACGGTGGGGGTCCGTGGGACGGTGGCGGAAGGGTTCGTCGATGAACATCTCCCGGAGTTCATCAACCTCCCCAAGGGGTTGGCCCGGATGGAAACCGCTGGTGGCGTGATCGAACTGACGGATGGTCAATATGCCGCTTCAGCCGCTGCCGCCAATCGGCCGGTCGATTCGCAATCCCTGCCACAAGCCATTGCGGCTCAGGGGGTTGGGTTGTTGCGCGCGGAAATCGGGGATGAATTGCCCAATGGGACGCCGCTGACTCCGGAACAGATGCGTGCCGATGCCCTGGCCAACCGTATGCCGGTGGAACAACAGATATCGGGTGGGACCGATTCGGTGTCCGATGGGTTTTCCTTCATGTCGGTATTTCGTTCCATGGTGCGTTGGTTGGTGCAGTGGTTGCGCGGTTGGGTGGCTTCCTTGGGCGATTGGTTGGACCGCCTGGCGGGTTCGCTGATCCGCCAAGCCCTGGCAGCCTCTGCCGAGGAGGCGGCCCGATCCCTTTCCCTGCTGGTCAAGGCGGCCGAGGTGGGAATCCTGGAACCGGTCGTGGGTTCCCCGACACCGCAACAGCTTCAGGCCAGGGAAGCATTTCAACAGGAAGCGCAACGGGTCGTGCCCGATGCACAGGCGGTACTGGCGGCCCATCAGGGGAACCAGCGGGATCAAAACAGGAAAAACATCCTCGAATCAACCCAGGGGGTGGTCCAGGGCGCAGCTTCAGTGGCCAAGGATGGTCAGGAGATGGCGGCCATTGTCAAAAATGCGGTTGATGCCTCTCCCAAAGGGGATGGTGAGGTCGCATCGATCATCGTGCGTGAGGCGGTCTCTGCCAAGGGGGTGACCGATAATGCCAATGTTGCTTCCCTGGTGGTTCAGGCAGCGGCGTCGGCGGATCCGGGGGTGGCGGGCATGGCTGCGGGGGCGGCGGTCAAGGGTCTGCCGGAATCCCTTCAGGCGGGTGCCGCGGCACAGGTGGCTTCTGCCGCCGTCAAGGCGGCGCCCGAGGCGGCGGCGACTGTGGCCTCTTCGGTCATCCAGGTGATGGGGGCCAAGGTGGCGGGTGAGGTGGCTGCCGTGGTGACCTTGGCTGCGGGTGCGAGCAGTGCGGCGATGGTGGCTGAGGCGGCGGCCAAGGCGGGTGGTCCTGAGTCCGCGGCATCGGTGGCGGCGGCGGTGACCCAGGTGGCGGGTTCGGCGGCAGCGGCAACGGTGGCCGGGGCGGTCATGGCCAGTGCCGGGAGTGACAATGCCCTCAAGGTGGCGGCGGCTGTGGCCCAGGTGGCGGGTTCTGCCGCAGCGGCATCGGTCGCGGCAGCCGTGGCTCAAAAATTGGACCCTGCTGCTGCTGCCAGGGTTGCCGCCGTCGTGGTTCAGGTTGCCGGTGCGGCGGCGGCGGATGCCATCGTCAAGGCGGTTGCGGGGTCGGTGGGGGTCAGCGCGGAAGCCTTCAAACAAAACGTTTCCCAGGCGGCCCAATCGCCCGAGATCGCCCAGGCGGTCAAGGCATCGGTTGAAATCAAAGAGCAGGCACGCGCCAATGGGGATCGGGCCAGAGAAGCGGATGACAAGGCGGATAAGGCGGTTGCCCCCGCGGAACAACGGCAGGAGGGCGGAAAGGTGGAACCGGCGCCATCGCAACCGGTCGTGGCGCCATCCCCTGCTTCAGGGTCAACCAGCACCGGACCACAAGGGGGGGCGACCACTTCGGAGGTGATGCCCGTGGTGCAACTGCCCCAGACCCCTGAATCCCGGGCCATGGCTTCGGCCATTGCATCGGGGACTTCGGTCGAAGTGGTGATCATGCAGGCACAAAGATCGGGGGAGATGAATACTTCCCAGATCATTGCGGCGGCGGTGGCGGCAGGAATCGATCCGGCAAGCCTGACCCGGGCGGCGATCAGTCTGGGGATCAATCCTGTGGAGGTTGCTTCGGCGGCGGTCGCGGCGGGTGCCGATTCGGCTCAGATCACCGGAGCGGCCATCCTTGCCGGAGGTGATCCGGGCACCATTGCCCAGGCGGCCATCGAGGCGGGTGGCCGTGCGGCCGATGTGGCGGGGGCGGCAATCGCCTCGGGGGGCGATGCGGCTCGGATTGCCACGGCGGCCATGGCCATGGGGGGCGATGTGGCGGAGATCACCCGGGTTGCGATTCAATCGGGTGGCAGTACCGGGGAGGTTGCCCGGGCTTTGATCGCGGCGGGGGCTGATACCGGGGCGGTCATGACGGGTGCCATGCAGGTGGGGGGCAGTGATCGTGTGGTCGCCCAGACGATCCTTTCCTCGGGTGGTGATGTCGGTGCGGTCCTGGCGGTTGCGGCGCGCGGGGGAATGGATGTCCGTGATGTGGCGGCGGCGGCTTTGTCGGCGGGGGGCGGTGCCGGCTCGATTGCCGCGGCAGCGGTGCGCGCGGGTGCCAGCGTGGGTGAGATCACTTCTGCCTTGATTCGGGCGGGAGGTGATGTCCAATCGGTGGTCCAGGGGGCACTTCAGGCGGGTGGACAACCCTACGAAGTGGTCGTCGGGGCGACATCAGCGGCTCCGGATCAAATTCGTGCAATTGTTGATACCGCAGTCCAGTCGGGTATGGATCCCGGGAGTGCCGAGTCGGCAGGGGCCGCCGGACAACAGATGGAATCTCCCCTGATCGACAATGGCAATGTCCCCAGTCCCTCATGAATAGGATCTGAAGAAAAGGGGGCTGAAGGATTGCCCCCGGGATTCTGGTTTGGATTTCGATTCTTGGTGCGACTCATGAAGCCGGGAACCGGGTGGGTCATGGGGTCGTTTCAGTTGGCGACATTCTTTAAAAATACATGTTCGGACACTTCGTCACGCTGTTTGATGACGGCATCAATCTGCTGTAGAATGACATTCAACTGTTGTCGGCCTTTTTCAATGTCGGAACGGATCATCGGGATTTTGCCTTCAAGGGTTTCAATCTCCCCTTTGCGTTTGGAGATGACGGCGTTGTTGGCCTCTTTTGCCTTGACGACGGCCAATCGTTGAGATTCCGTCGAGACCATGGGGTCGATCAGCGAGAGTTCCTGGGCCTTGCGGTATTGATTCAAGACTTCAGTCACCGGGCGTTCTTCCACGGTCAGGGCCTTGCGTGCCGCTGTAAGCTGCGTTTCAAGGTTGGACAATGCCTGTTGTCCCTGCTGGATCGCGATTTGCTGTTGAATGTGCGCAGCACTCAAACTTTCCAGGGCACCGTTCAATTCCTGAATCCGTTGCATCCGACCGGATGAATTTTCGGGGTGGGTCCAGTATCCTGTTCCAAGGGCGTCGGGCAGAGGTGCCATGATCCAGGTGGCAGCAGCCAAGGTACTACAGGCGAGTACCATCCGGATGGTTGGAATCTTGTTTCTGAATTTCATTTCGCTCCTCCACATGTTTGGGTCATCCTTGTCCGGGACATGCCTGTGCCCACTCCTGATGCATCGAAAGATTCCAGAACAGTCCGGTTCAATCATCCTATGATGAAAAATAAAAAATCATCGCGCTCCAGTGTCCAACCGCCCTACCAGCAAGGGTTCATGTTGCTGCTCCTGACCCTGGCCACGGGGGGGCTGTTATGGTTGTTCATCCCGTTCATTCCCGGGTTGTTTCTGGCGGTATTGCTGGCAACGGCCACCTATTCCCCCTATCAATATCTTTCCCGGCGCTTTTCAATAGGATCGGAAAAAGCGGCCCTGATCATGACTGTTTTGATCCTGCTGCTGGTCGTTTCCCCCGTGCTCTATCTGCTGTCGGCGGTTGCGGTCATGGTCGGGGATCTGGCAGGCGATCTGCGGGCCTGGTTCTCCGGCTTCCAAAGCAGAGAAGCGCTGGCCCAGGCCCTGGGGGGCATCATCCAATCGTTGCCCTTTCCCCGCTTTCTCGGTGATTTCCTCCTGACCCGGGCCCTCGGCAATCAGGAGGCGCTCATCCAGGCCGTCACCAGTGGATTGTTGTTCCTGGTCAAAGGGATCACCCATAACAGCCTCGCGTTCGTCTCCTCTTTGGTCTGGGTGGTGTTTTCCCTGTTCTTCTTCTATCGCGATGGGCCAAAACTCATCTCGCGCATGCGGTATCTGACCCCTTTGTCCAACCGGGATGATGACTTTCTGTTGAACCGCTTTGCCGGCCTGGCAACCGTCCTGACCTTGAGTACCCTCACCATCTCCCTCCTCCAGGGGGTCTCCTTTGCCTTGGTGGTGGCATTCCTCGGCCTGCCGTGGTTCTTCCTCGGAGTCAGTCTGGCCGTGGCCTCGTTCATTCCCGTGTTGGGGGGGCTGATTGTCTGGGGACCGCTTTCCTACCATCTGTTCATGACGGGTCGAACCGGCGCAGGCGTGTTTCTGCTGTTCTGGGGGG
Organism: Magnetococcales bacterium DCbin4; assembly: GCA_002753735.1. Lineage (GTDB taxonomy): Bacteria > Pseudomonadota > Magnetococcia > Magnetococcales > UBA8363 > UBA8363. The sequence continues at coordinate 12,631 of PEAN01000051.1, read as the reverse complement.
CCATCGTCAATGGTTTCCTCATCGACAATGTCCTGCGTCCCATCGTGATCGGCCATCTCTCCTCCTGGCGCGCCACCGAAGATCCCCATCACGACCTTTCCGCCCTGGGACATACGTTGTTAACGACCCTGGCAACCTTCGGCGGTATCATGACATTCGGTATCCTTGGCCTGTTCTTCGGTCCGGTGATCGCTGCAATGGCGATTTCAGTTTTTGACCTCTACGAAAAAATTAATCGGGATCAATTGGACCAATCCTAACATTCGTTCCATGTTAACATGCTGATAAAATGTGATTTTATTTTTGATTCGCATGATTTCCCATGGACTGGGGATGCCGGATCGGGTACAACGGTTTTACGCATTCCCGGTCGCGTTCGCGCTCCTTTACGATCATCCTCATGAGGAAGATTCATGCCCACTGAAACCGTCCTGGAACTGGTCATCGATGCCCTGAAAACCGCCTTGATCATTTCTACCCCCATGCTGCTGACCGCATTGGTCGTGGGGATCATCATCTCCCTGTTCCAATCGGTCACCCAGATCCAGGAAATGACCCTGACCTTCATCCCCAAAATCCTTGCAACCTTTCTGGCGCTTTCCCTGACGTTGCCGTGGATGCTCGAAACCATGATGGATTATTTCAAACGATTGTTCGATTCCATTCCCGGAATCGTCAATTGACGTGATGGAGCGCAACGTTTGGATCCCCAGGCGCTCATCGATTTTCTTGGATTCTCCGTGGGAGAGGTGGAACGCTTCATCCTGGTCCTCTCACGGATCACCGGCCTTTTCCTTTCAGGACCGTTCTTTTCCCGTTCCGCCGGTCCTCAACGCATCAAATCGGCGTTGATTCTTTCCTTGACCGTCGTTCTTTTTCCCCTGGTCGCCCCCTGGAGCGGCGAAGGCAAAGGTCAGGTCCCTTCCATGTTGGCCGCCGCTGTTGCCGAAGTGATCATCGGTGCCATCATGGGCATGTTGGTCCATTGGGTCCTGGTCGCCGTCCAGGTGGCGGGCAGCCTTTTGGGGTTCCAAATGGGACTCTCCATGGCCATGGTGATGGATCCAACCTCGGGCATGCAGGAAGGTGTGTTGTCCAATCTGCTCTACTTGACCGTATTGATGCTTTTTTTGTCGATTGGCGGGCACTATCTCCTCTTGGAGGGGCTCGCCCGTTCCTTCCAGACCCTTCCGCTGGGCTCGGGTTTGCCGCATGCGGGTAACCTGTTGGAATCGGCGTTGAAGGCCATGACCGTCATGTTCGAACTGGCCCTGCTCATTTCCGCCCCCATTGTCGTGGCGACGACCCTGCTCTATCTTGGAATGGGATTGATCAACCGGGCATCGCCTCAAATCCAGGTCTTTTTCCTTTCCATGCCCGTGGCACAGATGATCGGCTTCATCATCCTGGGTTTGACCATGATTTTGTTCGGTGAGGTGATGATGCGCGAAATGAATACCTTTTTCGCCATCGCTTTCAAGGCGGTGGGCTTTTGATGCCCGGGAACCGTGGAGGTCTCCTGATTCATGGCTGAAGATTCCGATCAAGACTCGAAAACCGAAGATCCCACCTCCAAAAGGGTGCAGGACGCCCGCAACAAGGGACAGGTCACTTCCTCCAGGGAAGTCGGTACCGCCCTGTTGCTCCTGGCGGCAACGGGCACATTCTATTTCCAGGGTGAAAGCCTGTGGTTGTCGATGCAGAACAAAATGCGCCTGTTCTTCGCCGGCTTCATCAATGATGGCATTCAGCCGCAAGGGGTGGTTGTCCTGATCCAGGACATGATCGTCTCCATGCTGCTGGACCTGATGCCGTTGTTCCTACTGTTCCTCATCGTCAGCATCCTGGGTTCCATCATGCAGCACGGCATGTTGTTCACCTTCGATCCGCTTATGCCAAAATTCAGCAAGATCAATCCGATTCAAGGAATGGCCCGGCTGTTCTCCATGCGTTCCATCGTCGAATTGTTCAAGTCCATCATCAAAATCAGCGTCATTTCCATCGCGGTTTATCTGGCCCTCAAAGGGAGCGCACTGGAAATACTGGGATTGTCCGATACCAATCTGGGGAATGTCGTGCGAGTCCTGGGTGCCGATGTGATGCACCTCCTGATCCTGGTCACCATTGCCTTTACCGCCCTGGCGGTGATCGATTATGCGTACCAGCATCATGAATACGTTAAAAATTTGCGCATGACCAAACAGGAGGTCAAGGACGAACAGAAACAGATGGAGGGTGATCCCCTGGTCAAGGGGCGTATCCGCCAGATTCAGCGGGAAATGGCGCAACGGCGCATGATGGAAGAGGTGCCCAAGGCGGATGTCGTCATCACCAACCCAACCCATTATGCGGCCGCCTTGCTCTACAAACAGGGTGAAATGATGGCGCCCAAACTGGTGGCCAAGGGGCGGGGGCGCATTGCGGAGCGCATTCGCGAAATCGCCAGGGAAAACAAAATTGTCCTGGTGGAAAATCCTCCACTGGCCCGCTCGCTCTATTCCGAAGTACCCCTGGATGCCATCATTCCACCACAACTGTTCAAGGCGGTGGCGCAGGTGTTGGCGTATGTCTACAGCCTAAGGCGCAGCCGGTATTGATGGCGGCGGGTGCCGGCTGACTGCAATGGTGACCGGACCGCTCATCCCCGGGAGCAGTTCTTCCTGGAAGCGTTCCATTTTTGCAATGACCCGTACCGTCTGTCCTGCCGGATTGATCCGGCCACCCAGGTTGCTGATGTGGGCCGTGTAACTCAGCCCGGTTTCGTCCAGGTCCACGGTGATCGGGGTGCCGACCTTGATGCCCGAGAGCAGATTCGAAGGGAGAAGGACATGGATCTCAAACGGGGTTTCCCCGACGATGTCCAATAGTGGCTGTCCCTGGTTGACACTCTCAAACGGTTTGACCAGGCGATCGGCAATCCGACCCGAAAAAGGGGCCATCAGGGTGCATTGTCCCACTTCCGCCTGTTGGATGGCGACTTCCGCTTCCGCTCCGAGTTGTTCCGCCTCAATGAGTTCAACCTCCAGGAGGCTGGTCGAGCGTAATTCCACAAGTTTGCGATGCACGCTCAACCGTTTGTTGATGGCACCCAACTGGGCTTTGGCTTTTTGCAGGCGTGCCTCCCGGTCTGGGCAGTGAAAGCGGACCAAAACCTCCCCCTTCTTGAATTTTTGCCGGATCTCATGCCGTATTTCCAGAACCCTGCCAGCCAGCTCACTGGAAAGAACAGCCTCCTGGGATGCGACCAACAACCCACGCAAGGGTTCTGTCGGCATCATTTCTTCCATGACGGGCAGGGGTGGGGGTTCCTTGAGGGGGGAAGGGCCGGCGGCCAAGGCGATGGCCATCATGGAACACCATCCCAAAGGCAATAACAGTGCAGGAAAAATCTTCATCCTTTGCTTCCCGGCAGGCGCCGGTCGGCCAGGGTTCCCAGTTCCACCGTCCCTGTCTGCCAATCCTGGAGCACCTGTTCCAGCGTTGCGGTCAGCGTTTTCAGATCCACCGATTCCAATGCGTTGGGCAGGGGGTCCCGACCGATGGAGACATAAATCTGACCTGCGGAATTTTGCAGTTCGGCGTAGGAGAGTCCCAATTGCATCCGTCTGTAGATCGCCCGGGCCTGTGCCTGGATCACATCCAGTCCGGTCATGGTTTGCCGGGCTTCGTTGGCATGGTGTTGAATCTGATCGGCGGTATGGCTCATGGTTTTGACCAGTTCATATTCTTCCAAGGTTTGATTGTAGCGGATCAGCGCGACATGGACCTGGGTCAGAATCGCCATCCCCAGGGACAGGCGCCGCATGTCACCCGTCTCTTCCCTCAGCTTGGCGGTATCGAGGGTATCGCGACCCGCCGCCAGGTTGATCAGATTCCATGCCAGCTTGATCCCGCCGTCGGCCCATTGTTGGTTGTAGAGAAAACGGTTGCCCGATCCATGGAGGCCGGTCTCCAGGCTCAGCCCGGGAAGGGCTTGCAACAGCGTTAATTTGGTCTCGGCAACATCAATCCGTTTTTGATAATCCTCTTCCCGCAGTTCAGGACGGAAAAACAGCGCCATTTTTTCCATGAGGTCGATGTCATAGGGAACGCTTGGGGCCGCCATGGTTGCATCATCAGGAATGACCAGGCTGAACTGTTCCTTGAGATCCAGATTGATCATGGCCGCCAGTTGGGTTTTGGCGACCGACAGATCCCGTTGCAGCGTGATGATTTGATAGACCGTTTCCAGCAACCCCATGCGGTAACGCAATGTATCCAATGGGGGTTGCAGCAGGGCCTCTTCCGACTTTTTGGCATCTTCCAGGGCTAGATTGGCTTCGGCGAGGAAGGTTTCGATGTCCGGCAACAATTCCTGGGCCACTGCGGCACGCCAGTAGGCTTGGCGCACTTCCTGGATGATGTTGTGAATCACCTTGCGCCGCCGTTGTTCGGCAACCAGATACCGGTCCGCCTGTTGCCGTGCCCGGAAATAACTGACGCCAAAATCAAGGATGTTCCAGGTCATGCTGAGATCGACATCGCCATACCGTTTTTCCGAAGATGTGGAGGCTTCCAGGCTGCTTTCGCCGGTCAGCAGGGAGCGGCTGGAGGATCCCAGCGCATTGCTGCGTCCCGAATAACCCGCTTGGAGTGCCACCTGCGGCAGCAGTTGATAGCCGGTCAGACGGGTTTGTCCCATGGCCAGCGCTGATTCCATCGTCTTGAGGCGATGGTCAAGGTTGTAGTGGATGGCACGGGCCATGGCCTCCGCCAGGGGCAGGGGATGAACAACCCGTTGGACCCCCTTCTGGAAGGAGATTTGATCCTCATGGGCACGGTGGAGGGTGCTGGTGGCGCCCATGGGTTCTGGTTTGACGGCGCAGCCGAACAGGGTGGTCAGGATGATCATCCATCCCATGAGCCCGTGTTTCGATGCGCGACGACATAAGTGAGGGAGGTATGGAGACAATCTGCTCTTCCTTCTGATAAAGAGTTGCTTGTCCTTGCCGGAGTAAAGATCGGTCGAAACTTGTCAAGGGATGACGTGTTTTTTCATGGGGGGATTGAAAATGTTCAAGAAAAAAAATCTGAGGGGACCTCCACCTGTTTCTGCCTTTGTCTTGCCATAATGAAGGTCAACATCCCCTGAAACGTTGCCTTTTGGATGCTGATGCGGGAATCATATGAAATCTGAAGGGGGGCCAAATGTTCTCTGTCCGTCTCGGCGTGATGAGGGACAGGGATTCGCAATCGAACGGGGTGGGTCATGGATGTGGAACTCATTGAAACCAAAGAAGTTTATCGCGGGTTTTTCCGTCTTTTCAAGGTGTTGTTGCGCTATCGCCGTTTTGATGGCCGGATGAGCGGCCCTGTAACCCTGGAGGCTTTGGAACGGGGGGAAGGGGTGGCGGTCATTCTGTATGATCCAGAACGCGATTGTGTGGGTTTGGTTCGTCAATTCCGGATTGGTGCCCATTTGCGGGAAAATCGGGGTTGGGTTCTGGAACTGGCGGCGGGTTCCTGTCAAGGACAGGCCGATGTCCAGGCGGTGGCACTCAAGGAAGTACGCGAGGAGACCGGGTGGACCCCTTCGGTATTGGAACACGTCAACACCTTCTACATCAGTCCCAGTGGCACGACGGAACGCATTCATCTGTTTCTGGGGATCTTCGACAGCCGCATTCCCCCTTCAGCCTCCGGGGTGCTGGAGGAAGAGGAGGACATTCAAACGGTGACGATCCCCTTTCCCCAGGTGTTGGAGATGATGGCGCAGGGAGAAATCAATGCCGCATCGGTGATTCTTGGAATGCAATGGTTGCAGATCAATCGTCCCCGGTTGCAGGCGCGATTCATGACCCAACCGCCATCCTGACCTGGTGGAATCAGAAAGCGGATGCCAGATCCAGGCTGCTGCGGGTCAGGGTGACGGTATTTTCCTGCAGGGTCACCGATGCGACCAAGCCGGGGAAATAATAGTCCACACGTTGGGTCAGGGGAATCAGCAGGCTTCCCCGGGTCCGATCCGCCAGGGTACTGGAAGCCCGGGAGGCCCCGGCATCCAGATTGAGGGTTTGATTGGATTGATCCACTGCATCTGCCAACTGGGCACTGCCAAATGATTCGTTGAGGAAATGCGCGGGTGGGTGGGCACCACCCCCCAGGAAAAATGCCAGCAGGTCGTTGCTGGCCAGGGCATTGACCATGCTGTTATAGGTGGAAATCAGGGTGCTCATGCTCATGGAAACCGTGGGTACATAATCGGATTCATCAACGAAATCAACATAGGAAGTGCTGGTGTCCAGGGAAACATTGAGACCGCTGACCACCGGTTTGATCCGCATCCGAATGCCCAAGGTATAGCCCGAAGCATAGGGCGCCAGGGCATCAAGGACCGATTGGGCAATGCTCCGGGTCGTCGATGAAATCCGGGAATAGAGGACATCCACCAGGGCAACCTTGATGGTGACCGTGATCAGGTTGGCGGTGATCTGAATATCGAATTTATTGACAACATCGCTGATGGTTTGGGTGAACGTCCCCTGGTCCGTCAATTGCTGGGCGACCTTGCCCAAAACCATGTTTTCAAATTCCTCTTCCGAGACTATGATTTGCGTTCCTGCCTGGGCTCGGGCGAGGTTGTTGTAGATATTGGCATAGGTGGTTCGGGCGGAGGCGAGCATGGTGGCGACACCGGGATTTTCGGGGATCGACTCCACCGAAAAACCGACGACGGTGATGGAAAAGCTTTTGTCGAAGGTCAGGTTCCCCTTATCGCTGACCCGCACGGTCAGGTCGAAAATCCCATGAACGGGGGTATCGGTTTCGACTACGAGCAGTTGATCGCCCAGGATGGCAAACCGCCCATTGAGCGTGTCAGGCAGGGTATAGGTGAAGCTTTCGTTGCCATCCTGATCGGTGGTGCTCAGGGTGCCGACGGCGGCATTGGTGGGACGAGCGATGAACGGCAGGACATTGTTGCTCAAACTGATGTTCGTCGGGGCCTCGTTGAGGTCATTGACGGAGAGGGTCACGGTGGCGGAATAACCGCCCAGGGCATCGCTGTTGGAAATAAGGACGCTGAAGCTTGATTTGGTTTCATAATCAAGCGTCGTACCCGCCTTGAGATACAATTGGCTGCCAACCAGGGTAAAGGATGCCTGATCGGTCCCGCCGGCAATGGCAAAGGTATTGTTTCCCACCGCAGTCAGTGTTCCCAGGCTGATGTCGCTGGCGGTGCTGGTGTTTTCATCGATGGAGGTTTGGGCGATGGTGATGGAACGGTCGATGGCCTGAAGGGTGACGGTCAGGGTTTTGGCCAGGGACAGGTTGCCCGCATCGGTACAGGTGACCTCCACGGAATAGGTTGGTTTGGTGCTGATGTTCAGGACGGAACCCGCTTTCAGTTGCAGCTGGGTGCCGCTGACTTGGAAACTGGTTTGATCGGTCCCACCCGAAACGGTGCAGGTATGGGTGTTGTTGGCATCGGGGTCGGTGACGGTCAGCGTTCCCGCGCTCATTGCCACGGTCGTATCGACATTGCTGTAGATGATTCCCGGACTCACGGTGATGTTGGTCGGGGCTTCGTTGATGTCATTGACCGTCAGGGTAAAACTTTTTGCCAAGGAAAGGTTGCCGGAATCGGTGGCGGTGATTTCCAGGTTCAGGCTGGCAGGATTCATGGCCTCGTAATTCAAAGCGGTTCCCGCCTTGAGTTGCAGGTTGCTGCCATTGACGGTGAACAGATCCTTGTGGGTTCCCCCGGTCACGCTGAAGGTGAAGGTGTCGCCACTGTCGGGATCGATGGCCGCCATCGTGGCAATGGTCGCCGGGGCTGCGGTATCGATGTTTTCATTGACCGAAGCGGCGGAAAGCAAGACCGAAGTCGGCGCTTCGTTGAGGTTGTTGACCGCAATGGTCACATCTTTGGTAAAGGTCAGACTGCCGCCATCCGTCACCTTGATCTGCACCTGAAACGAAGGTGGGGTCATGGATTCATAATCCAGGGCCGTCCCCGCCACCAGTTCAAGGGTTTGGCCATTGATGGCAAATTTGGCCTGGTCCGTCCCGCCGACGATGCTGAAGGTGTGACTGGAGAACGGTTGCGTTTTGTCAGGATCGACACCGGTGAGCGTCGCGATGGCGAGATTGGTGGTCGTTGACCGGTTTTCATCGACCGAGGAGGCGGACAGGGTGAGGTCGGTGGGCGCTTCGTTAACGTCGGTGACCTGAATCGTAAACGGTTGCGTCGATCCCCCGGCGGTCACCTGTACGCCCAGGCTGGCTTTGCTTTCATGGTTCAGGCTGACGCCCGATTTCACCCATAGTTCATTGCTGTTCTTGATCTCAAAGGAGAGCTGATCGGTTCCTCCGCTGACACTATAGACCGGTGTGGCCTCGGAATCGCTGAAGGAAAGGGTGCCAATCTTGACCGGAGTGGTTGTATTCTCCGCGATGGTACTGGCGGAAAGAGAAATTTCTCCCTTCAGAACGGTGAACGTCTGCTCATAAACCCGTTTGACCGGCATCGTCCCCACCGACCAGATATAAGTGCCCGGCGTCAGTTCGATGGACGGGGTGACGCTACATTGTCCGGTTCCGCTGGCACAGCCTGCCTGGGTGGTGGTGTAGATCTGGTTGAGAAAGGTTTGTGGAATGGTTTGCGTATTGACGATCTTGACCAGATATTGGGTGGCATCGGCTATGGCATTCCAGGTCAGGGTCGGGGACCGGTCATAGGTGTTTCCCGCAGGGGAGACCATGATCGTCGTGGGCACCGCGACACTGAGCGTGAAGGAAAGGGGGTCGGAGACGGTACCCGTCAAGTTGCTGTCGGAGTTGTAGGCTTGCACGGTCCATGATCCCGCTCCGGCAACGAACGGATTGGGAAACGTGGTGGCGCAGGTGGTACCTGTGGTCTGGCAGCCCCCCTGGGTCGCCGACAGGGTACGTGTGAAGGTGTTTGCACTGGCATCGGTGACTTTGACGATGTATCCGTTGGCGTTACTGGCGGCGTTCCAGGAAAATGTCGGTGACAGGGTTGTGACGGCACCGCTGGGGGCGATCAGGGTTGGCGTCCCGGGCGTCGTTGGGGCTTGGGTGAGGGTAAAGTTCAGGCGGCTGGATTCGGCACTTTGCGTGTTGTTGGTCGTATGGAGTGCCATGATGGTCCAGTATCCGCTCCCCCCGGCCAAGGTCGTCCCGGGCGAAATGGAGCAGGTGCCGGAACCGCTGGAACATGAGGTGGCCGCAATCGTGTAGGTTTGATCGATCACCATGCTGTTGCTGGCATCGGTGACCCGGAGGCGGTAATGGCTGGCCCCCTGTACGGCACTCCAGGAAAAGGAGGGGGTCAGGCTCGCGACCGTCCCCTTCGGGGCGATTGGGGATGGCGTACTCAGGGAGGGTGTCGGGATATTGATGGTCGCTTCACCGGTCGTCTTCGAGGGCACCACGGCCACCGACCATTTGATGATTCCCGCTGGCAGGGTCGTGGCGGGGGTGATGGAGCAGGTTCCCGTCCCGGCGGCACAACCGGCGGCGGTTGGGGTCAGATTGGCGTAATGCAGGACCAGACCGCTGTTGGTGGTCACCTTCAGCAGATACCCGGTCGCTCCCGCTTCCGCATTCCAAACATAGGTCGGGGTATTGGTGGTCAGCGTCCCGATGGGGGAGACCAACAGGGTGGAGGCGGTCGATGGGGCGCTCAGGGTGAAACTCAGGCTGCTGGAGGCGGTACCGACGAGATTGTTGTCGGAATGGTAGCCTTGAACGGTCCAGGAACCGGCCCCCGCGGTAAAGGGGTTGGGAAACGTGGTGCTACAGGTACCGCTGGAGGAGGGACAACCCGCAACGGTGGCGGTGATGATGCGGGTCATCGTGGCGGCGCTGGCATCCGTCACCCTCAGGATATAGGCGTTGGCATCGGTGGTTGCATTCCAGGTGAACGTCGGAGAGAGCGTCGTTACCGCTCCGCTGGGCGAAACAGGCGTCGGGGTCCCCGGATTGGTGCTGGGTTGCGTCACGGTGAAGGTTTGGCGCGTGGAGACGGCACTCTCGGCACCACTGCCGGAATCCAGGGCCATGATGGTCCATGAAGCACTGCCCGTGGCCAGGGTGGTCCCGGGGGAGACCGAACAGGTTGAACCACTGGAACACCCGGCCGTCGCAGCACTGTAGGTCTGGTCGATCACCTGGGTTGCGCTGGAATCGGTGACCCGGAGGCGGTATTGACTGGCCCCTTGTACGGCACTCCAGGAAAAACCGGGTGTCAGATTGGCAACGGTCCCCTTGGGGGCAATCGGTGATGGGGTTCCCAGCGTCGGGGTGGGTACGGTGATGGTTGCCTGACCGCTGTTTTTTGACGGCAGTGCCGTAATCGACCAATGGACGGTCCCCGCCGGGAGGGTGACCGACGGGGTCGAGGAACAGGTCCCGGTCCCACCGGCACAATTCACCGCGGTCGGGGTCAACTCGGCGGAGTGCAATACCAACCCACTGTTGTTGGTCACTTTCAAAAGATAGCTGCTGGCCCCTGATTCGGCATTCCAGATGTAGGTCGGGGTGTTGGTGCTGACGGCTCCCGTGGGGGAGACGATCAGGGCATTCGTCGTGCTCAGGGTCAGGGTGAAACTGGCCGATGTGGAAACGGTTTTCAGGGTTCCATTGTAGGGATTGACCGTCCAGGAATAGGTTCCGTTGGTGAAGGTCATGGACAGGGAGGTGCGGCAGGTGCCGCTTCCGCTTGAACATTCCGCACCGCTGGCCGATACCCATTTGGTGACAGGGGTCCCTCCGCTCTTGGTGACCGTCAGCAGATAGAACGTGCTGCCGGAGACGGCGCCCCAGTTGAACGATGAGGGGGCTGTGCTCAATTGTCCACTGGGCGAACCGGTGGACATGGAGACGGGAACCACTGAAAAACTTTTTGGCGACAATGCCTTGGCGACGCCGCTGTTGGCGATGGCGTACCAGGTATGGTCACCTGCGGCCAATGAGGTCCCCGGAGTGATCGAACAACTGCCACTGCCACTGGAACAGTTGCTTTCCTCCTTGGTGTACCATTGATCGACGAGGGTGACCTTTTTTGCATTGATAACGACCAGCCGATATTTGCTGGCCAGACTTTCGGCGCTCCAGACATAGGTAGGGGTTGAGGTGTTGACGGTACCGGAGGGGGAAACGGCGGATACGGCTGCAGGACCGGCCAACAGCGAGGTCGGAAATTGCATGAAGGCCAGACCGACGACCAGCGCCATCATGAATTTTGTCAAAAGCCTTCCCACATCCATAACCCCGAACAAGTTACCGATGATTCCCGGCAACGTTTGCCGTGGAGGAATATCCTTTTGCCGGGCTGGCCACAGCAAGGGATGATCCGACTATACATGACCCTGTTGAAAATACAATGTGAATGTCCTAACGTATGTTGACATAGGTAACGCTTTGTAAAAATTGAAACCCTGAAAAACCTTTCGTGCGGCTGCGCATCGTTTGGTGGAACCGCTCCAGGGGGCGGAACCATTGCATTTTTTGCCTTGAAGCACATCGGTCACGCATTCCAATGTAAATGTTTGTTCATTGCCCGGTCCGTGATCTGGAGTCCATGAATCCATTACCGTCGTGTTGCGCTCTGTCACAAAAAAACCGGGTCGCCAGCCATTGCCGGTCCGCATGTTCCGCCCAGGCCGGGTGAGGTACGCCCTTCAAGGAAAAAATTGCCGTATGGGATGCCCCCATGAGTGCATTATCGGAAACCAAGCGTCGTCCCTTGAATCATTAAAGCCATGCCCCGGTCATGTGCAAATTGGATCAATAAGTAAATATTAGCATAAAAATCAAATAGTTGATACGGTTTCAAAATGCTGCTCGCCTGTCTTTTCCCGATGGATTCCGGGATAGGGATCTGGCCTTTGGTATTTTGAATGTGCATGAACCGGACCGAAACGGCATCCATGAGTGATGGTCCAGTATTTTCCCAGTGCCGTTGAATCATTGTGATTGAAGGAATCGTCCTTGGGTTTCAATCTTTTCCGCATCGAACGGCCGGTTCATTTTTCGCAGCAGATTGGCGTAATTTTGAATGACCACCGAAATGTGGGGCTGATTGGCGGGGGCGCTTCGGGTCAGGATGTCGAGGCTTCGTCGATAAAGCGGTTCCGCTTCGTTGAATCGCCCTTCCTGATCATAGGTCCGTGCCAGATTATTCAGACTGGTGGCCACTTCGGGATGATCCATCCCCAGATTGCCCTGATGAATTTCCAGTGTCTTGAGTTGCAGTTGTTCTGCCTCCTTGAGCCGGTTCTGGCTGATGTAGATGGTGGCGAGATTGGTCATGCTGGTGGCCAGGGACAGATGATTGGCAGGCAAGGTTTCCTGCTTGATCTTCAATGATTTCTCAAACAAGGGCAGTGCTTCGTCATAGCGGCCGAGACTGGCGAGAATGGAGGCCAGATTATTCATGCTGGAGGCGACGGTGGCATTGTTTTCACCCAGGGTTGCCGTTTTTTGTTCCAGTGAGCGTTTGTACAGGTCGAGCGCTTTTTCATATTCTCCCTTACTGTAATACCGTGCTGCCAATCCATTGAGGCTTGATTCCACGGGTGTGACTGCACTGGACTTGTCGGTGTTCAGGCTCGATTCCCCGGGGGGG
>PEAN01000050.1 GCA_002753735.1 Magnetococcales bacterium DCbin4 | reverse complement strand
AATCCCCCAGACCCCTTTTTTCTTTTAATATTTATTTAAAATCATTATATTGCAGTGAAACGATGTATTTACCCACATTTTACGCTAGAAGAGCCTTTTTCTTTCAATCATTTATTTGAATCAGTCAACACGCACTCATTGGACTCATGAAGGCAGGCCATGAACAAATATGCCACTTTGGACGCGTTTCTGACCCGTATTCGCGCCGATATCTATCCGGAACCGGCCAGTGAACCGCATGGGACCATCACCCGTAAAATGATTGAAAAATTGGTCGATACCGGTATTGTGACCCCGGGGAGCCGGGTCCTCGATGTGGGTTGTGGCAGTGGTCTGGCCCTGGAGGCGTTCGCCCGTTTTGGCGTTCAGGCGGTCGGGGTGACGCTGGGGCCTGAACTTGAACTCTGTCGGGGAAAAGGTCTCGATGTCCGGGAGATGGATTTCTCCTTTCTTCAGTTCGATGCCGATTCCTTCGACCTGATCTGGTGCCGCCATACCCTCGAACACAGCTTTTCTCCCATCTTTACCCTGTATGGTTTTCATGGAATCTTGAAATCCAATGGACGGGTGTATGTGGAGGTCCCCGCCCCTGATACCGCCTGTCACCATGAGGCCAATCCCAACCATTATTTCGTCCCGGGAAAGTCGATGTGGCAAAGTCTGTTTCAAAAATCTGGGTTTGTTCTGGAATGGACGGGTGATTTTTCTTTTGACACCCCCATGGGGCCGGATCTTTATTGGAGTTTCATTCTGCGCAAAAAAACAACCCCCTGAATCAATGGCCCATGGACCCAACCTTCATTCCGCCCCGGGAGATGCTTCAACCGTCCGATCTTCAGGGAAACCCCTTGTATCCGTCCGGCAAGGTGATCCATCGGCGATTTTGGCGAGGGCAGACCATTGATGTGGTCGATGAAGAAGGGGGGATGCGCTCCCTGTATTTCATGAGCCGTCTGATTCAATCCCGTATGGATCTGTCCGACCCGATCCGGCTGGTGTTGCCTTATTCACGACACATGATGGCTTCATTGATCTTTCTGCAAAACAAGGACACCCCCAGGGTGTTGATGATCGGTTTGGGTGGGGGATCCCTGGTCCGGTTCATTCTGCACCATCTTCCCGGTTGCCGGTTGGATGTGGTGGAAGTGGATGATGGCATGGAGGTGTTGACCCGTTCGTTTTTCGGGTTGCCGGATCATCCCGGTCTCAAGATTCACGTCGCGGATGGCGCAATTTTTCTGCAAACCATGACCGGTGTTCATTACGATTTGATTTTGGTGGATGCCTTCGATCACCAAGGAATGGCCCGGACGGTATATGCCCGGCAATTTTTCATGGCGGCGAAAAAATGGTTGATCCCGACGGGGATCATTGCCATCAACCTGACCAAATCGGACAGCATGGTGTACAATAGCAGTGTGAAAATTTTGAAGACCCTGTTCCCGGTAGGGTTTCTCCGCCTTCCGGTGCGGGGGTCGCGGAATGAAATATTTCTGTGTTTTCCCGAAACCGCCCCTCGGACCGACTGGACACAGGCCGAAAAACAGGCCAAAACATGGGAACAGGAGACCGCCATGGAATTTGGCCAGTTCCTTCAGGATATGCGTCGCTTCAGTTCACCCTTCTGGAGTCGTGGCATCAACTTTTAACCGGACATCATCTATTCGCCATGGGCCGAATCTTTCTCATCCTCGTTTTGGTTGCATCGGTTGTGCTTGTCTTTCATTCCCCCTTGGAAAAGGCATGGAACACGATTTGGGGACCTGGGCTTGGATCCCAGAGTCAGGCGATGGGTGGGGGGGGCGGGGTCAGGGAACGTGTGGGCGATTGGCTGATGGGGGGGCGTCTCAACCAGGTGCAAAGCGAGCTTGCCGCGTTGCGCAACGAGGTTCCTGGTCTGCGGCAGCAGATGGATACACTGCAATCATTGCGTGGCGAGGTGACCGGTTTGCGGGGGGAGGTGACCGGTTTGCATGGCGAGGTGACGGGTTTACGTGGTGAGGTGAGTACTTTGCGCAGCGATGTGACCAGTTTGCGGCAACAGTTGGATCTATTGCATCAACAATTGGCACAGATCACGACCAGCCACGATACGTTGCTCCAACCCCTTCGCACTCAGGTGGACGAAATGGCCACCGGGATGCCGCCGCGGATCGAAGCCCTGGAACGTCAACGTGAATCAGTCAATGCGGAAATCGCCCGGCTCACCCGGGCCGATTGGCGTATTGATCAGGGAAGTCTGCTGGTGGAAAAACAGGATGACAACTGGAAACTCACCGATGTGTTTTTCAAAAGGCGAACCTATCGGAAAGCCATTACCTTTTCAACGCCGTTTTCCCAGGTCCCAGTGGTTCACCTGGGGATGACTTCTCTCGATTTCGCCATGGATGAGGGGCGCATGCAGGTTTCCGCCGAAGAGATCCAACCCCAGGGGTTTACCCTGGTGGTCGAATCACAATCTTCGGAACGGATACGGACCGTGGGTGTGCAATGGACGGTGTTCGGCCATTGAAAAAATGATTAAATAGAGGTGGCTTAAGGGATTGCTCCTCTTGATCATTTTTAAAGGCCAATGGCGGATCCGTCATGACCAGGAGGGGCTGACCCGTGAAGTTCATCGACCCCAGAATTGATTTTGCTTTTCGCAAAATATTTGGTAGCGAAGATACCAAGGATATTCTCATTGGATTCTTGGAAAGTCTGCTGCGGCTCGACGGTGATCGCCGGATTGCCGAACTGGTGTTGTTGGATCCGTTTCTGGTACCCAAGATCAAGGAGTTGAGCTATTCCATCCTGGATGTCCAATGTCGGGATCATCGCGGCATTTCCTATATTGTGGAGATGCAGATTCAAAAGACCTCGGCCTTTTTGAAAAGAATCCAGTACAACGCCGCCAATGCCTATGTCCACCAGATTGAGAAAGGGGAAGATTACCCCAAACTCAATCAGGTGATTGCAATTACCATCACCGATTTTATCCTGTTTGATGGGGTTCATCATCCGGTATCGCGGCATGAATCCAGGGAAACTGTGACTGGGATCTCCTGTCTTCAGGAAATCGTTTATTATTTTATCGAACTGCCTAAATTTACCAGATCATTGGATGAACTGCTCGATCCTTTGGATCAGTGGATTTATTTTATCCGGTTTGCGGGTAGCCTGGAGGCAATTCCGGAGAAAATTCAATCTGAACCCGTGCGTCACGCCTTCCAGAAGGCGTTGGTGGCCAACATGACCCGGGAAGAGTATGACTTGTATGACAAGGCAGGCATCGCCATTACCGACGCCCAGGGGGCCATTCAGGTGGCGCGTGATGAGGGGCTGATGGCGGGCCATCGGTCCGGTCGGGCGGAGGGTTTGAAAGAAGGACGAGCGGAAGGACGAGCGGAAGGACGCAAGGAAGGGGAATTGGCGCTCCTGCGGCGTATTCTGCAACGAAAGTTCGGTGCTGAACTTCCCGATTGGGTTGAGCGTCAGTTGGACGCCGCAGGAGCGGATGCAATCCAACAATGGTCTGATCGGATGTTTGAGGCACAAACCTTGGAAGCGGTTTTTTCATCCGATGATCCCCGATTGGATGACCCATCGGTTGGTACCGGCGGGTAGAGGCGGATTCCTGCCGCGTTTTCTGTCAGTTCGTTTATATCTCAGTGGGGACTGGTCTGCATGACTGTCGTTAACATGAGTGTCGATAAAGATTTTGTGTTCGAAGCTTTGCTTCGGCATAACTATTTACCGACTCAACGGAAGGCGGGCGAAGAGCTGCCGCCGATTTTTACGACCAAACGACTCTCCACGGAAGTTGCGCTACAGTTGGCGCGCCTTAAAATCCGGAATAAGTCCGGTTATCCAGGCTACGACCAGATCGAATATCGCATGACGCGATTTAACTACGTCAGCCGTCCTCTTTCCATACCACATCCCCTGCCATATGTCATGAAGTTTGCGATGAAGACGCTGACCAAGAAACCACTGGACTCGTCTGCAAAATGTGCTGTCTTCAACTATGGACTTGGACTTGCGTTCCATCATCCACTTCTTTTGCCATTCCTGGATAGATCCCTTGCCGACTGCAAGTTGTTACATGATGTAACCAAGAAGCTGAACATGATTGTCCGGGAGCATGCAAGGTTGCATCGCTCCGATGGTATGACGTGGGGGCTATATTTGCTTGTAAAATATCATGCTACAATTGAAGAGTGTACTGCTGACGTCATCATCGGAACAGCAGATACCATGTCGATTGCGGTGCTGTATTGGTCTGGACAGCACTTAGACAAAGTGAAAACCTTCGTTAAGGATCTTGTTGGTAAAGACCTTTATAAGCTTGATGCCTACTGGCTGCTGCTCTATGAGGTTTTCCGAAAAGAAGACATCTCCAATCCTTACCGTAACTCTGACTGCGAGGTGTTCCAAGTTTTGAAAGAGCGTGGAGTTTATTTTCTGGCAGACGAAAATACGATTCTTGACGATGACCAGAATGATACCTTCTCCAACTTGGTAAAGGTGTTGCAATGCGGATCGTGAATGCGACAGTTGTTTCGTTTCGCAATCCGAACCCACCCGTTTTAGCGGATGGGATACCGTATGCGGTTTCCCATGCCTCCCATTTGAAAAAAGGGTGGGAGGCATGGGAGAAATAACTGTCAGGTTCAGGCAAAGGGTTTCAAGACATCGGGTTGCACGACCTGTTGATGCAAAGCGGCGTCGTTCCAGCTACCGCCCCAGGACAACACCATCAATTGTGAATAATACAACACCGGGATTTTGAAACTGGTGCCAAAAAGTTGGTTGATCTTGCTTTGATAGACCTCAAGGTTCAACTGGCAGACCGGGCAAGGGGTCACAATGCAGTCGGCACCGCCGTCAACGGCGCATTGGAGGATGTCCCGGGTGAGCTGACACGATTTTTCCTGTTCGGAAAACATCAACGCCCCACCGCAACACGCCACCTTTTTGGCAAAGGGGATGGCGGTCGCCCCGGTCAGGCTGATCATCCGGTCGAGATATTGCGGATTTTCAAAACTGTCCCCCGCAACCCCGAACGGGCGGTTCGTCTGACAACCGACATAACCGGCAACCTTGAGACCGGTCAGGGGTTTGGTCACCTTGCTCTTCATGGTATCCCAGCCGATGTCCTCGATGAGGACTTCCACCATGTGCCGGGTCTTGATCCCGCCCTCGTAGGAAAGTCCCCCTTCCTTCAGGGCAATGTTGACCTTTTCCTTGAGTTCCGGTTCGTGATCCAGGCGTTCGTTGGTTTCGCGCATGGACAACCAACAGGCGGCACAGGTGGCGACCAGATCCCGGTCACCCTGTTGTTGCCGCGACAGCGCAAAGTTGCGGGCCGACAGGGAAAGCCTGGGAATGACACCCCCCCCCGCATAGCCGATGGAGGCGCTGCAACAGTTCCAATCATCAATCTCATTGAGCTTGATGTCGAGCATTTTGCACATGGATTGCACGGAGGTTTCCATGTTGGCCGCGGAGGCGTTGTGCTCCGAGCTGCAACCTGGAAAAAAAGAATACTCCTTCATGCCTTGCCCTCCTTCTGTTGTTCAAGTTCAAACGCCTTTTTCAGCATGGCTTTGAATCCGGGGTAACCTTTGATCTTTCCGCGGAAGGGGAGGGGTTTCAAACGTTTGGCCTTCATCATGCCCAACGCCGCATCCTTCATTTCCAAACCCTGTTTGATCCCTTCGCCGATCCCATCCTTGAAATACAGCTTCATCGTGAGTGCCGCCTCGCCAACCCGTCCGGTGGCCACGATGTTTTCCCAGAAGATGTCCTTGGCGAAAAGATGGGTCGGCTGTTTGGGATCGGCCTTCCCCTCGACCGAGGCGTAACGGGCCAGGCCGTGAATGATATGTGTAATGGGAAGATTGCGTGGGCAGCGGACGATGCAGTTGTAACAGGAAGTACACATCCACATGTCGCTGCTGCCGAGGACTTCATCGCGCATTCCTGCACGGACCATCTGAAAAATTTGACGGGGGGAGTGTTTCCACGCCCCCAGAAATCCCATGGGACAGGAACCTGCGCATACACCACATTGCATGCACATCTTGATCCAGTGCCCCTCTTCCGAGTTTTGATAGACCTCTTTGGCAAACGTCAGGTCGTACGTCATGATTGTTCTCCAGTCGGAACCTTGCCATACAGTGGGTATCCTGATCTGCCAGGATACCCACCAGGCACTACCGTTGATACGGGATTAAAATTCCTTGTAGGGATTGGGATCCAGTTCGCTGATTGCCGCCACGAAATTGTTGATGACCTGTGGCAGGGTTTCGGCATCCATGATGTTGACTTCCACCATTTTCACCCGATCCGATTCCAACTGTAGCCGGTCCAGGGTTTCGGAGACCTTGCTCAGACGAATTTCCGCCAGGGCGGAACCACGAACGTTGTGGCATTGATAGTCGGTACCATGCCGGCATCCCATCAACAGGATGCCATCGTATCCCTTGGACATGGCATCGGCGATCCAGACCAGACTCATCGATCCCATACACCGCAAGGGGATGATGCGGATGTAGGGTGAAAGGGCACTGCGGCCACGTCCCACCATATCCAGGGCGGGGATGGCGTCGTTTTCACAGGCGAACACGAGAATCCGTGGTTTTTCATCATCCGCCTCGGGAATTTCCATCTCCTTGAGCATGGAACCGATCATATCCACCGAATAGTTGGCGAAGGAGATGATCTTTTGGGGACAGGCCCCCATGCAGGTACCGCAACGGCGGCACCGGGTCGGATTGAAGAGCGGATTGCCCTTTTCATCCTCGTTGATGGCCCCGAAGGGGCATTCCTCGGTACAACGTTTGCACTGGGTACACCCCTCTTCCCGGAACGATGGGAATGAAAGGTCTCCCGCCCGCGGATGGACTGCCGCACCCCGGGCAACCGATTCCACCACCTGAATCGCCTTGAGGGCGGCACCGGCGGCATCGGTACAGGACGCTGCGATCCCCATGGGACGTCGTGCGGGGCCCGCCACGTAGATTCCCGTCCGTCGTGTTTCGTAAGGGAAACAGATGAAGTGGGAATCGGGAAAATTGTTTTTCAGGGAGGGCAAACCGGGTCCCTGACGGTATTGCAGATTGAGTACCGATCCGGGCAGATCATCGACCTGTTTGCCGACGGGCGAAGCGGAATTGGGATCCTGGGTATCCACCGTGGTTTCCATTCCGGTTGCCAGAACCAGCAGGTCCACATCCATCTTGATCTTTTGACGCAACAGCTTGTCATCGACCTCCAGGGTCAATCCCGAAGGGGTGGAGGAAACCTGCTGGATATCCCCCTTGATGAACACCCCTCCCTCGTTCTGGACCTTGCGGTAAAAATCTTCCATTTGACCCGGGGTCCGGACTTCCTGATAAATCAGGTAGGCGGAGGCATCGGGATGATTTTCGATGACATACAGCGCCTGCTTGAGGGAATAGGTACAGCAGGCCCCGGAACAATATTCCAGATGACTGGAATCGCGTTGACCGGCGCACAGCGAAAAGGCAACCCGTTTGGCCGGTTTGCCATCCGATTTGCGGAGGATCTTGCCCGACTTGGCCATCTCCTCGAATTCCATGCTGGTCACGATGTCGGGCGAGGAACCATACCCCAGCCGTTTTTCCAGTTTGCCAGGGTCATAGGGTTCATAGCCGGTGGCGATGATGATGCTGCCAACCCGTTCCACCGAGGTGCCGCCATTGCCCTTGAGGGTGACATCAAACAGTCCGGGGGCACCGACGGTCTTCTGGACCACGGTGTTGTTCACGATCCGGATATGCTTGTTGCCTTTGACCTCTGCCAGCAGTTTGGGCAGCGGATTTTCTTCCAACTTGTTGTAGGGTGCCCGGGCAGGGGAGACCTTGTGCATCCTGGCCACCTTGCCGCCGAGGGCCTCCTCTTTTTCCACCAACAGCACGTTGTAGCCGGTGCGCGCCGCTTCGAGGGCGGCCGTCAACCCCGCGATGCCGCCGCCAACCACCATGATCTCCTTCGAAAAGGGGGTGGCCGCCACATACGGATGGGGTTCGTTCATCTTCTTGACCTTGACGCATCCGATACGGACGTAGTCTTCGGCCATCATTTGACGATCTTCTTCCGCCGTTTCATCGCCTTCGGGGACATTGAGGATCCACAGGCATTTATCCCGGATGTCCACCCGGTCCATCTGGGTGACACCAAGGCGGAATTCTTCGGTTTTGACCCGGTGGGAGCAGCCGACGATCACCAGGGCGTTGACTCCTTCCGCCGCCATGTCTTTGCGGATCAGTTCGATTCCATCGCTGCCGCAAAGGAATTCATGATTCTTGACGACAGGGATTTTCTGTTCCTTGGCGGCAATATTGCCAAGCGCTTTGACATCAAGGGCGTCCCCGATGCCACAGCCGGTACAGATGTAGCAACCAATCTTTTTTTCCATCGTTCCCTTATCCCTTTGCATTCACAGCGGTTTGAATAGCCCGGAGCGCGGATGCGGTGCTCGATTGGACCGAACCGGACACATCGGAAGGTTGACTGGAGCAGCCCGAGGAAAAAAGTCCGCGGCCGGAGACGACAAAACCATATTCGTCGTATCGGGCATTGCTCATGGGGACCTTGGCATCGGATGCGGAATTGGGTTCCATTCCCGTGGCCAGGACCACCAGGTCGAAGGGTTCTTCATAGCGGACCCCGGTGAGGGTGTTCTCGCCCACGACGATGGGATTGCCCGTCTTGGGATCTTCGTCGATTCGGGCCGGTTTGGACTTGATCCAGCGCACCTGGGGATCTGATTCCACCATTTTCTGGAAGGATTCGTAACGATCCATGGCCCTCAGGTCGATATAGAAAATGGTGACCGTGGAATCGGGATACATCCCCCGGACATACGTGGCCTGTTTCATCGAAGCCAGGCAACAGATCCGTGAACAGAAGGGGAGGTAGTTGTGATCCCTGGAGCCTGCGCACTGGATGAAGGCGACGTTCTTGGCTTCCTTGCCATCGGACGGGCGGATGATCCTGCCGCCGGTGGGACCGAAACGGTCCGCCATCCGTTCGAGGCGCATGTTGGTGGTGACGTTGGCGAAACGGCCAAATCCATAGGGGAGGATTTTTTCCGCATCATAGGGCTTCCCCCCCGTGGTCCAGACCACGCTCGCCACTTTTTCCTCGGTGATGACCGCCTGCATGCCCGGTTCGATGGCACCTACCGGGCAGACTTCGACCAGTTTTTTGGCTTCATCGGTAGCGGCGAAGTCGGGGTCCATGTAATAGTGGCTGGGAAAGGCCATGAAATGATCATGACGGATTGCCTTGACCTTGTTCATGCCAAAATTGTAGGGATTGGCCACTTCCGTCTGACATGCCTTGGCACAATCGCCACAAGCGGTACACTTTTGATTCACAAACCGTGGATTTTGCCGGATCTTTGCGGTAAAGGCTCCGGTCGATCCGGTGATTTCCAGCACTTCCGCAAGCGTCATCAGACGGATGCGGGGATTGTTTTTGATGCGCTGGTAGTTGATTTCCAGGCCGCAGGTAGGAGAACACAACTTGGGAAAATATTTGGTATGCTGCGCGACCCGTCCACCGAAGTGGGGGGATTTCTCAACCAGCAGAACGTTGTATCCGACTTCGGCAGCCTCAACGGCAGTGGTTAGACCACTGATTCCGCCGCCGACGACCAGTATGGTTTGGCCCGCGGCTTGCCCATCCGCCATGATTCACCTCCGAGAGATTTCCAAAAAAGGGTGGGTATGGTCCGGACCGGGAGCGGTTTCCGTTTCCGGACAGAGTTTCCTTGCAATGATGTCAGCATGGTTTCTTATGCTGCATGGCCGAACAAAATTAGATTCTATGAATCCCCCCATCAATGTTCAACTGAGTTTCGTGATTTGGCTGTTTTTTGCTTTGATAAAAACATGTTTGTTTCCAGTTTGACATTCTCGCCACCTGACCGGGCCTGACCATTGCGGGGACCAACCGTAATCATCGAAAATGGCCGAATCTCACGGATGGATTCAATGTAAAGGAGCATCATGGACAACACCCGCTTCAAACTTCTGCACCGGGAACCTGTGGAAGCCCTGAACCTCACCGTGGAGTCCTACCTCCATGAAGCCACCCACGCCCGACACCTCCATTTGGCCACCGATGATCCACACAATGCCTTTCTGGTGGCGTTTTTGACGGTACCGACCGATTCCACGGGGGTGGCACACATTCTCGAACATACGACACTCTGTGGCAGCCAACGCTATCCTGTGCGCGATCCGTTTTTCATGATGCTGCGGCGTTCGCTCTCCACCTTCATGAACGCCTTCACCGCCAGCGATTGGACGGCCTATCCGTTTGCCAGCCAGTCGCGCAAGGATTTCAACAATCTGCTTGATGTCTATCTGGACGCCGCATTTTTTCCGCAACTGCTGGAACTGGACTTTGCCCAGGAGGGATGCCGCATCGAATTGGAACAGCAGGAGGATCCGGCTTCGAACCTGGTCTACAAAGGGGTTGTATTCAATGAAATGAAGGGAGCGATGAGTTCTCCCGAACGGGTCCTTTGGGAGCAGCTGTCCAAACAGATTTTTCCGACCAACGCCTATCATTTCAACAGTGGAGGGGATCCAGAGCGAATTCCCGATCTGACATGGGAAGATCTGAAAAAGTTCCATGCCCGGCACTATCATCCGTCGAATGCCATATTCATGACTTTTGGCAATATTCCGGCAAGTGTGCATCAGGCGGTGTTCGAGGATCGGGTGTTGTCCCGTTTTCAACGGATCGAGATCGATGTCCGGATTCCGTTGGAGCAGCGGCGCGTCGAACCGGTCCGGGTCAGTGGACACTATGCCCTGGACGGCGAGGAACAGACCGAAGCCAGGACGCATATCGCCATGGCCTGGTTGTTGGGGGAGAGTGTCGATCAGGAATTGTTGTTGAAGACCCATCTGCTCAACGGGGTGTTGTTGGACAACAGTTCATCGCCGTTGTTGAAATTTTTGGAAACCACCGACCTCGGGACCGCCCCGTCGCCCGTCTGTGGTCTGGATGATTCGGGGCGGGAGATGGTGTTCGCCTGTGGGGTCGAAGGATCGGAACCGCACCATGCCGATGCCGTGGAACGGGGGATCCTGGAGGTGATCGAAAAGGTCGCGCGCGAGGGGGTGGAACGGGAACGGGTGGAGGCGGTGCTGCACCAGTTGGAATTGTCCCGCCGGGAGATCGGGGGCGATGGTTTGCCCTATGGCCTGAAGCTCATGTTGACCGCCCTGCCGACGGCATTGCATGGGGGGGATCCGGTGGCGGCTCTGGCCTTGGATCCGATCCTGGAAAAATTGCGGGAAGATGTGAAGGATCCCTCATTCATCAAAGATTTGGCACGCAAATGGATCGTGGATAATCCCCACCGGGTCCGGGTGGTGCTGCAACCCGATACCACCCTGAATGCCCGTCAGGCCCAGCGGGAGAAGGAACGGCTCGCGGCGCTCAAGGCGGCGATGTCGGCTGAGGAGATCGCCAATGTGCAAAAGTTTGCCCGGGCACTCCAGGCACGGCAGGAGCAGGAGGACGATTCGGAGGTCCTCCCCAGGGTGACCCTGGCCGACATTCCACCCAATCCGGTCATCCCGGTCGGGACAACGCGGTCGGGGCTGGCCATTCCCCTGACCCATTTCGACCGTCCGACCAACCGCCTGGTCTATCAGCAGGTGATCCTGGATGTCCCCGACATGGAGGATTCCCTGCTGGATCTGTTGCCGTTGTTCTCATCCAGTCTGGCCGAGGTGGGATTGGGCGATTGGGACTATCTGCAAACCCAGGCGTACCAATCGGCCATCAGCGGTGGCATCGGCGCCCGAACCTCGGTGCGGGGGGATGTTTCGGATACCGGGAGGTTTCGGTGTGTCTTCTCGGTGTTTGGCAAGGCGTTGACCCGCAACCAGATCCCCCTGGCGGAATTGATTCATGATACCCTGCTCAAGGCCCGTTTTGATGAACAGACCCGATTGCGCGAGTTGATCGCCCAGTTTCGTGCCAGCGCCGAATTACGGGTCAATGACAATGGTCACGTCCTGGCGATGAGCGCTGCGAGTGCCGCCAGCAGTCCGACCGGCCACCTCCATGAACGGTGGAGCGGCATGTCGGCGATCCGGCGGCTCAAACAGTTGGATGAATCCTTGAACGATCCCGTTCAGCTTTCCTTGTTGAGCCAACGGTTTCATGAGATTGGACAACATCTGCTCAAAGGTCCGAGACAACTTCTGGTCGTGGGCGAACAGCAGGATTTCGCGGCCATGGAGGAGGCGTTGATCCGGTTGTGGCCTGAACCCAACACCCATTCCTTCGCGTCCATGCAACCGCGTTTGTCTGAAACGCAGCGCAATCTGGGGTGGGAGATCGTGACGACGGTCAATTTTTGTGCCCGGGTCAATCGATGTGTCCCTTTTTCCCATCCCGATGCCCCGGTGTTGTCGGTTTTGAGTCAATATTTGAAAAACGGATTCCTGCACCGTGCCATCCGTGAACGGGGTGGGGCCTATGGCGGCGGCGCGGGATACGATTCCGATACCGGATCGTTCCGTTTCTATTCGTACCGCGATCCGCGGCTGGCCGAAACGATCCAGGATTTTCAACGTTCCCTGGAATGGCTCCACGAAGGGCAGCATGCGCCCCGTGCCCTGGAGGAGTCCATCCTGGGGGTGATCGGTGCCATCGACCGGCCCGCTTCACCCGCTGGAGAGGCGCGGCGGGCGTTTCATGATGCCCTGCATGGTCGTACCGCCGAAAAACGAAATCGTTATCGCGAGGCGGTTCTCGGGGTCACTCTGGAGGCGATGCGTCGGGTGAGCGCTCTTTATCTCAATCCCGGCGACGCAACGTTTGCGGTGGTGGGGAGTGCCGGCGCCCTGGATCGGGAGACCGGTTCGGATTGGTTGCGGCAATCATTGTGAGCCAAGGGGGTGGCGCGGTCCGATCGGTTGTTCATGATTGATTTCAACCGTGATGTGGGCCAGTTGTTGATGGTTACGCAGCATTTCTTTGAAAACGTCTGGTTCGACGTGGTCGGCGGTCGTCAGGGCAAGGATGCAGGCGTAGGTCTCCTTGCCGACGCGCCATACATGCAGGTCGGTGAGGGTGTGCTCGATGGGGCTTGCCGCCAGGGTGGCACGGAGTTCCGTAACGAGGGGTGCGTCCATCTCGGCATCCAGCAGAACCCTTCCGGTATTGCGCAGCAGTTGTACGACCCAGACCGCGATCAATGCCGCGCCAACAATCCCCATCGCCGGGTCGAGCCAATCGGCCCCCCAAAGTTTTCCCCCCAGCAGGGCCATGATGGCAAGCACTGAGGTCGCCGCATCGGACAGGACATGCACATAGGCGGAACGCAGGTTCATGTCGTGGTGGTGATCAGGGTGGTCGTGATGTTGGTGACCATGATGGTCGTGATGGTCATGATGGTCGTCCCTGAGCAACCAGGCACAGACAAGATTGACCAAAAGGCCGCTGATGGCCAGGACCATGGCTTGGTCGTACTGAATGGCGGTTGGCGCAATGAGGCGTTCCAATGATTGAACGAGCATCAGGATCGCGATTCCTGCCAGAATGACGGCGCTGGTGTAGCCGCCCAGGATTTCAATTTTCCAGGTGCCGAAGCTGAACCGCGGATCCCGGGCATAGGTCCGTGCCGCCTGATAGGCCAGCACTGAAAGGCCGAGGGCGAGGGCATGGGAACTCATGTGCCAGCCATCGGCCAGGAGCGCCATGGAGTTGGTGACCCATCCGCCGATGATTTCGATGACCATCATGGTTGCCGTCAACAGGGTTGCCCAGCGCGTATTCCGTTCCGCGAGGGGATTGCCTTCGTCAAAGGTGTGGCTGTGGCCGTTCTTTTCAAGATCGGGGATGAAGGACATGGGGTCGGCATCCTTGGAGGGGGTGATGGAGCGGTGTCAGGTCGACGACTCTTCATATGGATCAGGGTTCTGTGATAGACTGTTTTCGGTTGTTACACTAAGGAGGAGCGCGTTCAATGTCTACACCGACGATTGCGTTCGATACATTGAAATTTGTTCGTCGGCTTCGTGATGCCGGGGTTGAGGAGAAACAGGCCGAAGCTTTTTCTGAAGCCTTACGGGAAGTTCAGGATTCCCAGCTGAAAGATCTGGCCACCAGAGGTGATATCGCTGCCCTTAAGTCCGAAATGCGTGAAATCAGATCCGAAATGCGTGAACTTGAATACCGGCTCACCCTTAAACTTGGGGGACTCATGATTGCTGGGTTTGGTGCCCTTGCAACCATCATTAAAATGCACTGATGCCCCGGCATCCCCCACATTTGATTCACTGGCAACTCTGGAAAAAAATTCTTGCCAAGGGTGGTTGGAACACCGTATGGTACCCCCTCGGGAGGGAGGCGGAGACGTGCCTGGGTGGGGGTTGGCTCCATATCATTGGTTTATAAAGAATATTGAGTTGGAGAAAACAATGTCGGCGACAGTTCGTGGTTCGGTCAAATGGTTCAACAGTGCCAAGGGTTACGGGTTCATCGCCCCGGATGATGGCAGCGAAGATGTGTTCGTTCACTTTTCAGCGGTTCAGGTCGAAGGGTTCAAATCGCTTGAGGAAGGGCAGAAGGTGACGTTTGAAGTCGTTCGTGGACTCAAAGGGCTGCAAGCGGCCAACGTCCATCCTGCCTGATCGCGCGTTTCGCAGGCCCCTTCATCTTGAAAACCGCCCGTGACCTTTGGGCTAGCGGGCGGTTTTTTGTTTTTTTCCAAATGACCTTTCCATGGACCACTTCTTTTCTGAAAAAGAATTCTTTCTTGAAATTTTTCGTGGAAAGACCCTCTGCTTCTCACTCCTGGATCAGGAGTCGCCGCGGGAGTTCCCCGTTTTTGCCGCCGCCCTGAAGGAGATGGCTGCGGCGGATGTTCGTTCGGTGGTGTTTGTCCATGGGGGTGATGGGCAATGGCACGATCTGCAACGGTGTCTGGCATCAGAACAGACCTTTCCCTGGATTCGGATTCCGGCGGAAGTGGTTCCCAACCTTCCCGTCGATCTGTGGAAGAAAAAAACCGGCATCTTTCCGGTGATGGTCGAAGTACCGCATCCAGGAACATTTCTCGAAAAAATGGTGCAACTGGCCCGGAAATGGCGCATTTCGCGCATGATGCTGATCGAAAGGAATGGCGGACTCCGGGATGAAAAGGGCCATCTGGTCAATTTTGTCAACTTTCAAAAATTATCGGAGTTGACACGCCATACCCCTGTGTCCTTGAGTCCTGTTCGGGATGAATTGCTGCGTGCCATCCATGCATTGCTCTCCCATGGGGTTGCGGCGGTGGGGTTGTGCCGCATGGCGGAATTGCAGCGGGAATTGTTCACCTATGAGGGAAGTGGCACTTTTTTTTCCTGTAAACATTATTGTGAAGTGCGCCTTTTCGCCTGGGATGATTTTCCCAGGGTGGCCGCCCTGATCCATCAGGGGGTCAGGGAGGGGTATCTTCTGCCCCGTTCGGAGGAACAGATCTCTAAAATATTGCTCAACGGTTTTGGTGCCTTCATTTCGGAGCACCATTTGGCGGGGGTGTGTGGTTTGTTCACCGAAGGCTACGACGAGGAAAAGGCGGGGGAGGTGGTTGCCCTGTATGCCCTGACCCGGTATCAGGGGGAGGGGATCGGGGTGCGATTGGTGCAGAAACTCAAGGAAGAAGGGGTGGCAAAAGGGCTGGAATGGTTGTTTGCCTGCACGCAGCAACCGCGGGTGATGGATTTTTTTCAACGGCAAGGGTTCATCCCGGTCGACCATTCCCGAATTCCCAAAGCCAAATGGTGCGGTTACGATCCCGAGCGGAAGCGTACCGCAGGTTGTTTCATGTTCCCTTTGCATGGGGGGTGACCGATGAGCGGCACCGTGGTGATTGTCGGCGCGGGGGTCATGGGGACGGCGGTGGCGCATCGTCTCCTGGAGCGGGGATTTGCGGTCACCCTGTTGGAAAAATCGCTCCCCGGGGCTGAATCCTCGGCGGCGGCGGCGGGGATTTTGGGGGCGCAGTCGGAAGTTTCGGGGACGGGACCGTTCTTGGAACTGTGTCTGGCCAGCCGGGCGATGTTCGGTGACTATGTTCGCGAACTTGAAGAAATCTCGGGCGTCGGGGTCGATTTTGAGCAGTCGGGGGTGTTGGAGGTGGCACTGACCCCTGCCGAGGGGCGTCTTGCCGCGGGCAGGGCGCAATGGATGTTGCAGCGGGGATTGGAGGTGGAGGTCCTCGACCGTGATGCGGCTCGGCGTCTTGAGCCGGGGTTGACGGAACGGATGGTGGGGGCCAATTTTTATCCCCGTGATTGCCAACTTGACCCGCGGCGTTTGGGGAGTGCTTTGACCGCTGTGGTCAGTCATCTGGGGGGGCGGTTCCGGACGGGTCTTCAGGTTCAGGGGATTGAAATTCACCAGGGGCGGGCCGTCGGGGTACGCACCGCCACGGAAGTGATTTTCGCCGATGTCGTGATCATTGCCGGGGGGGCCTGGAGTATGGGATTGTCGCAACTGCCTCCCATTCGTACCCCCATCAAGCCAATGTCGGGTCAGATCGTCCAGGTCGAGACCCGTCCTGCCACGTTGCGCCATGTGCTGTATGGTTATCAGGGATATGTCGTGCCGCGGCGGGATGGCCGGGTGCTCATGGGATCGACCTTGGAGGAACGTGGGTTCGACAAGGCGGTGACGCTGGATGGGATTCACAGGATTACCGGAATGGCCCGGGAGATGGCGCCTTCCCTGGGGGCGGCAAGGTTGTCCGATACCTGGGCCGGCTTGCGTCCCGCCCCTGGTGATGGATTGCCGATCCTTGGGGAGTCGCGTCATCTTCAGGGGTTGTTCTTTGTGACGGGACATTATCGCAATGGCATCCTGTTGACGCCGATTTCCGGGGTTGTGATTGCCGATTTGGTGGAAAAAAAGACTCCTTCGGTGACTTTGGATCCTTTCCTGCCATGAGTGGCATGTGAACATTCAAAATGATCAAGAAAAAAAAGGGGTCTGGGGGATTGCCCCCAGGGTTTTGACTTTGGTGATCGATCAAGATCATAAAGAAGAACCTTGGGGGACTTCGTCCCCCAAACCCCCTGCGGGGGATGTAAAACAAAAATCAAAATCAAAACCCTGGGGGCAATCCCCCAGACCCCTTTTTTTTCTCGATCGTTTCCAAAATCAAGGGGGGGTCTGAATGGTTACGCGCGTGGCCGTGGCCATGTCGGGCGGAGTCGATTCGTCGGTGGCAGCGGCGTGGCTGGTGGATCAGGGGTATGAGGTGGTGGGATTGACCATGCGCCTGTGGGACTCCGGGGTGGCGGGGCCGACGCACCGCAGTTGTTGTTCCACCACCGATGTCGATGATGCCCGCCGGGTGGCCCAGACGTTGGGGATCCCGTTCTACGTCGTCAACATGCAATCCTTGTTTGAACGCGACGTGGTGAACCCGTTTTTAGAGGCATATGCCACGGGACGTACCCCCAATCCATGCATGGTCTGCAACCAGGTGATGAAATTTCAGCACCTTCTGGCCCGGGCCGCCTCCTTCGGGGCCGATTTCCTGGCGACGGGGCATTATGCGGTGTTGCGTTCCATCCCCGGACAACCGCCGCAATTGTTCCGCGGCCAGGATCCCCGCAAGGATCAATCCTATTTTCTGGCCAGTACTCCGTTGGAGGTGCTGTCGCGGATCCGTTTCCCCCTGGGGGAACTCTCGAAGGAGGAAACCCGCGGATTGGCCCGAAAGTGGGGGCTGCACCTGGCCGACAAACGGGAAAGTCAGGACGTCTGTTTCGTCCCCGACGGTGATTATGGAACCTTCTTCCGTCGCCATGGCCTGGAGGATCGACCGGGTACCATCCGAGGCTTGGATGGTACAATCCTGGGGCATCATCGCGGGATTCATGGCTATACCATCGGGCAACGGCGCGGTTTGGGCATCGCAGCGCCCCATCCTTTGTTCGTGGTTGCCATCGATGTTGAACACAATGAGTTGATCGTCGGTCCCGAATCGTCTTTATTTGGACAAAGTGCCCGGTTGACCCGGATCAACTGGCTGGTGGACTCCGCCACCGTTCCTCAACCCTGGCCGATTCAGGCGAAAATACGTTATGCCTCCAAAGCGGTGCCGGCAACCCTGGAATGGAATCGGGCAGGCGATGACGATGGGACCGCGATGCTCCGTTTCGATCAGCCGCAACGGGCGATTACCCCGGGGCAGGCGTGTGTTTTTTATGAGGGGTCGAGGGTCCTCGGGGGGGGATGGATCCAATCCCGGGAACCGGCATCAACCATCCTGTGACAGGGAGTTTTACCGTGGCTACCAATCAATTGCTCGATACCATTTCATTCTTTAAAATTTTTTCTCCCGAGGAAAAAAAACTCATCCTGGAGTCGGAAAGCTATTTTGAAAGTTTCGAGCCGGGAGAGCAGATCATTGAGGAGGGGGGGCTGGACAACAGCTTGTACATCATCATCAAAGGGACGGCGGTGGTGACCAAAAGCAGCCACCCCGATCGCGTCATCACGACGTTGAGCGGAGGGGCGATCATGGGGGAACTCTCCTTTTTGACCCAACGTCCCCGCTCCAGCAACGTCAAGGCGGCGGAAAAGGTCGTCTGTTTTTCCTTGAACCGGGAGACCATGGCATTGCTCGACTCCGGCATGCAGCACAAGATCAAGGACCAATTGATCGAAGTATTGATCGGCCGTCTGGACGCGATGAACAATGTGTATTTGAACCTGTTGCATTGAGCGGTGCGACGATCATCCTGGTTTTGGAACAGGGGCGATTCATGATGAAGGGGGCGAGTGGAATAACCGGTTCATGAATGGACTTCCCATGATGCCTGCCACGCCAGTGATGATGATGAGCAGGTCAAAAGGGATGCGGTAGGTGGCGATGGGATAGAGCAGGGATGAAATCATGATGATCGCCAGGGCAGGGATGAAGAGCAGGAGGAGCAGGCGGATTTCCTTGCGGTGAACTTGGGTTACCAGTCCCAGACCCGCCAGGAAGAAAAATCCCATCGGTGGGACAATGGTGATCATGAAATGGCTGATGAGCAGACTTGCCGTGTAATGACCCGGTCCGGGCTTGAGAAAATGCAGGTGCGGTTGAATCTGTTGTTCGAATGATGGGCTGTCGGCAGGATTGGGATGCCTTTGTTGCCAACGTTTGATTTGATCCTGCGAGAGTTCATCGTACAGGTGGAGTCCTTCGGGCATCGAATTGAATCCCTTTGGAACGTCGGCCGGGTTGTGATCGGCGGCGGCAGGGAGGGGGGAAAGATTGGATTGCGGCACGATGGGGGCCGTTTGTTCCGCTTGGGGATTGAGTTCCAGGGAATGATAGTGGTTTAGAATGAAATACAGCCGTTTCAGCCAGGCACCGGTGAGTTCCAGGAAATGGTGTTGGATGGTTTCAAGGCTGGCGCGGCGGACGGTTCCAGGGGCGTAATAGCTGTCGATCAGCAGCATGTCATTGAACATGTTGCGGCCATGCCTGGCGAAATAGGTTTTGGCATTCATGCCCAGATTGACATAGGGTGGCTTGGTCATCAGTTCCCGATCGATCAAATCAAACAGTTTGGCCGAAGCGGGACCATTTTCTGGACTGAACTTTCCCGAGTTGAAGAGAAAAAAGCTGGGAATGAGTTCTCTGCCTGCGGCAACCTCAAAAATGCCATGACGGGTCTGGTTGTACATGCAATAGCCGACGATTCCCGTGGCAAACATGGCAAAGAAGGCCAGGGTGTATTGCAGATTGCGCCGGTTGAGGCCATGACAGAGGATCGGCATGAAGCCAAACAGAATGAAGGGGAGATTGGATGGGCGGATGAGTACCAACAGAAAGGCGGCAAAACCGAGGAGCAGGTGGGTTGATGGACGATTGCGTGTGTACCATCGAACCGCCAGGGCAGCAAAACAGGCCACTCCCAGAGCTGACAGATTGTCGCTGGCCAGTTGGTGAAACAATACATTGACCTGTATGTGCAATAGAACAAGCGCGGTGATGATCCGTGCGGCGAAGACGCCTAGAATGGTTGCCGCATAATAGGCGCTGATCAGGTAGATCAGGTGCAGCAACAGCAGGGAAACATGAAACAGCGTGGGACTCAGCCCCGAAAGGATGCCGATGATCTGGGATGAGAGTACGGTACGGAAAAAAGTTGCACCGGGGTTGGTATCGTAATAGGCTGCCAGATAGGAAATGGCATCTGCGCCACCTGAGGGGTGGATCCCCTGTGAAACCAGAAAAAATAAGAGAATGTCTGCAATCAGCATGATTGACAGGAACCGTCGATCATTCTTCAATGTCTTAAAAAAACCTGATGCTTTTGGGTGCTGCGATGGAATCGGACACACCGGGGATGGATGCATGGGGGTGGGTTCCACGGCTGCGGTCATGAGTATCTGTCAAATATGGGGATTGAAGGAAATTTATTTTGGATCGTCTGACCTTGTACCTGAAAGTATGGCATCGGGTTGAAGGCTGCGTCAACGGAAGTTTCAGGGAGATGATCCTTGGATCGGGATGTTCCGCAATTTTTTCGATGGAGCAGGAGCGTACCCTGACGTGCCAATGAATATCGTTCTCTATTATCCGCGGCTCGGCATGACAGGTTCGTTGGCGACTCATTTGCCGTTGAGTCTGCTTTATGCCGGCATCGGTGCCATACGGGAACGGTTTGAACTGCGGATTGTTGATGCCCGGTTGCACCCCAGGCAATGGCAGGAACGTTTGGCCTCCAGAATCGATTCCGAAACGATTCTGGTCGGTATCAGTGTCATGAGTGGAACGCCAATCACCAATGCCATCGAAGTTTCACGTTGGTGCAAAAGCCATGTGCCACACGTTCCGGTGGTATGGGGTGGTCCGCATGCCACGTTCAATGGCCGTGAAATCCTCCTGGATGAACCTGCGGTTGACTTTTCCATTTCCGGCTATGGTTCTCAACCTTTGGCCGATCTGTGCAAACATTTGCGTCGGGATCCCGATGCCAGGCCGTTGGCGGAAATTCCCGGGTTGAATTATCGTGAAGGGGGCGGGATCCGGGTCGTTCCCCC
The DNA here is from genome assembly GCA_002753735.1 of Magnetococcales bacterium DCbin4. Classification (GTDB taxonomy): domain Bacteria; phylum Pseudomonadota; class Magnetococcia; order Magnetococcales; family UBA8363; genus UBA8363. Next base: position 10,322 of record PEAN01000050.1, on the reverse strand, counting down.
GGAACAAAAATTTGAATGGACCGATTATCGGTCGATTCCTTACGACCTGATCGAACAAGACCTCCATCGGTATGGCCAGTTCAACAATGCCGAGCGGGTCTTTTCGATGTACAGCGCCATGGGGTGCCCCTATCAATGCACGTTTTGTTCATCGCCCGCGCAATACAAAGGGATACGGCGGAAATACGAGATCTATTCCCCTGAAGATGTTGTGGATCATATCGAATGGGTTCATCGGCGCTATGGTGCGACCTATATCTATTTCATCGATGATGATTCGTTTGTCCGTCTCTCCCATGTCGAAAAAATCATTGATGAAATCCATCGGCGCAACCTGAGGGTCAAGCTTGGGTTTCGTGGGGCACGCATCAATGAAATCAAGAAGATGAGTGATGAATTCCTGCAAAAACTGGTTGCGGTGGGAACCGATATCATGCATATCGGTGCGGAATCGGGTTCGCAACAAACGCTGGATCTGATCAAAAAGAATTGTACCGTGGAGGACATCATCGAGGTCAATCGCAAGCTGGCGCGGCATTCCAATCTTAAAAGTGGCTACAATTGGATCATGGGATTGCCGGGGGAAACCATCGAGGATGCCCATGCCACCCGCAATTTGATGTTGCGTATCGTCGCAGACAATCCATCCGCCATGATTTTCCCCCCCAATCTGTTTCGGCCGCTGCCGCATACGGAACTCTATGCATTGGCAATCCAGCATGGCTATCGACCTCCGATCCGCGCCCGGGATTGGGCAGAGGTGGAAAACAGTGTGGAGGCCAAGCCGTCGGATCGACTGCCATGGTGTTCACCGGCCCTGATCCGACAGATTGAAATGCTTCAAATTTGCAGCAATTTCATCGATGATAAAATTTTCAGGGTCGATTTGGGCAATACGTTCAAATTTCGGACGTTGCGTTTCCTGGCGCGGATTTATACCCCATTGGCCAAGTTGCGGATGCACACCGGCTATTCGGGGTTGTTGTTTGAGAAAACGTTGTTGCGCATCTTGTCCAAACTGGGGTGGGGGTAGGGTGGTGGTTCTCCGGACGGCGCAACGCCTCATGTTGCAGACACTGTTCTTTGGGATGATGGTTGTCACATGGCTCAATTGAATTCCCGTCATGGTGAACGGTCCGAATGGCACCAGCAATGGTCCATGTTCCAGGACGAAGAGGTGTTTTTGTTTCTGGATTGGATCCAGCCGGCGACGCTGGATGACTTTCGCGACCGGGACATCCTGGAAGGGGGATGCGGGGGGGGACAGCATACGCGGATGATGGCATCGGTTGCCCGGTCGGTGACGGCGGTCGATCTGAATACCACCGATCTGGCCGAGGAATTGAATCGGGGGAGCGAAAACGTCACGTTTGTCGCCGGCGATCTGGCGACCATGCAACTGGGGCGGCAGTTTGATGTGGTGGTCTGTATCGGTGTCATCCATCATACCGATGATCCTGATCGGACCTTCGACAATCTGTATGCCCATTTGAAGCCTGGCGGCCGAATGGTGATCTGGACCTACAGTGCCGAGGGCAATTTCCTGGTCCGTTGGGGGGTGGAGCCTTTACGCAAATGGTTTTTGCGCTTTCTTCCACGGCTGTGGTTGCGCTGGTTGTCCCAAGGGGTGACGGCCGCATTGTATCTGCCGGTCCATACGATTTATCGATTATCCATGTTCAAGGGGTTGCCCTACTATGAATATTTTATTAATTTCAGAAAACTTTCATTCGAGAGAAACACGCTGAACGTCTTTGATAAACTGAACGCACCGCAAACCCGGTTTACGACCCGGGCGACATGTCAGCGTTGGTTCAGTGCAACCCGGTTTGAACCCGATTCCATCTCCATTCGTCCCTATCGCGGGGTCAGCTATTCCCTGGTCGGCATCAAACGCCTGTCAGACCCGACCTGAGCGTTGTGGACAGGTGACCCGGGGCGGTCGTGACCACGCATTGATATCAGGATGTCCTACCATGAAGATCGTATTTCCATACACCGGTGCGGAAAATATGGGCGTCGGGTTTTTAAGTGCCGTACTGCGTCGCCATGGTTATGAAACCCAGCTCGCCTTTGAACCTTCCCTGTTTGACGATACCAAATTTCTCCATATCCCGGCGATCCCAAAACTTTTTAATTATAATCAAAGATTTGCCGATTATCTCATCTCCTTGAAACCCGATGTGTTGGCTTTTTCAGTCTTTACGATGAACTATGCCTGGGCGTTGGAAATCGCTGCCAAGGTCAAGGAGAAGATGGATGTGGTGACGGTATTTGGCGGGGTCCATGTCCAGGCGCTGCCGGAACGGGTTTTGATCCATCCACAGGTGGATTTCATCATCCTTGGAGAGGGTGAATATCCGTTATTGGAACTGGTCCAATCGTTGGAACGGGATGGCGCGGTGGATCGTTCGATTTTAAATCTGGGGTATGTGAAGGATGGGGTGAACGTGATCAATCCGGTCCGTCCCCTGGAGGAGGATCTGGATACGTTACCTTATTGCGACCGGGAAATCTTTGAACATTGTGAGGACTATGGTGACAGTATTCTGTACATGTGCGGACGCGGGTGCGGCTTCCACTGTACGTTTTGCGCCAACCAAAGCAAGCGCAGTGTGTTCCCGAACAAAAAAAAATGGCTGCGCATGCAAAGTGTGGATCGATCTTTGGAAGAATTGCGCCATTTACGGGATACCTATCACCCCAAATCCTTTTTGATCATCGACGATGTTTTTGTTTTGAACAAAAAATGGATGCGTGAATTTTGTGAACGGTATCCCGCTGAAGTGGGGGTTCCCTTTCAGGTGACGGGTTATCCGAGCGTTTTGAGGGAAGAGGATATTCGTATCCTGAAGCAGGCGGGATGTTTTTATCTCCAGGTCGGGATCCAATCGCTGAACCCGGACAATAGAAGGAAGATTTTGAAACGCTTTGAAACGAATGAACAATTGGCCGATTGCATCAAATGGTGCCGCAACGAGGGGATGGGGATCAGCGTCGATTACATTTTTTTCCCCTGGGAGGCCAATGAAGAAGACCAACTGGCAGCGGCCCGTTTTTTCCTGGAACATACCCCGACGCGCCTGGCCAATTTCTATCTGACCTATCTCCCGGGCACGGAGATCATTCACTATGCCTTGGAACATGGATATCTGGAGGAATCGGGATTGCGGGATATCGAAATGGGGGTCAATGCCCATTATCATGCGGGTGGTGAATTCCAGTCTCAGAAAGAGACGATGAAATTATTGAATAACTTCTATGTATTTTTCATCTTGATCATCATGTTTCCCAAATCGGTGGGGCAGTTTTTGTTCAGGATTCGTGCGTACCGTTATGCGCGCTTCCTTCCCAAAATATTGATCCTGGTGTTCAAGGAAATCATCCTGCCTTTATTTTCCAGGGATTCGATTGAAACTCCAAATTTTAAAAAATATGTGAAATATTATTGGTTGCATCTTCCGACGGCGTTGTTCGGCATCTATAAAGGGAAATCAGGGCTTCCCCATGATCGTTCGTCACGCGGTACGTGAGGGTTCCTACCCCCTTCACATTAAAATTATTGAAAGAAAAAAGGGGGCTTAAGGGATTGCCCCCAGGGTTTTGACCTTGTTTTTGAATTTAAACAAAAAGGTTTCCATGCGCCGCTTTTGACTTTGTTTTTAAAGTCAAAAACCTGGGGGCAATCCCTTAAGCCCCCTTTTTTTCTTAATAATTTTCCTGAATGTCAACAGGCCCTGGTTACTAAACCTTAAATCTTGATCAAGCGGAAGATCCATGTGTGGTATCGTTGGCTGGTTCGACCCGGAGCATACGGACAAGGTTGGGTCCAGGTCCCGAATGGAGGCCATGGTGGCTGCAATTTCGCACCGGGGTCCCGACGCTTCCGCACTTCATGTTGAACCGGGACTCTTCCTGGGGCATGCCCGTTTGGCGGTCCTGGATCTATCCTCCGCCGGCAAACAGCCCATGTCTTCGGCGGACGGAAATCTTGTCATCAGTTATAATGGGGAAGTCTATAATTTCAGGGAGCTTCGGCGCCAATTGGAACATTTTGGCCATGGGTTCCATACGGGTACCGATACCGAAGTGATCCTGGCGTCCTGGAAGGAATGGGGTCCGGACTGCCTGCAACGATTGGATGGCATCTTCGCCTTTGCCTTGTTCGACCGAAATGCACGCTCCTTGTATCTGGTGCGCGACCATTTCGGGGTCAAACCTTTATTCTATCACCAGACGGAGGGGCGGACGGTTTTTGCGTCGGAACCTTTGGCCATGTTCGGCCCTGGCATGTCGGTTCCCGATCTCGAACCGGTCGATCTGGATCATTATTTCACCTTCAATTATTTGCCTGCGCCGCTGTCGGGATTGCGGGGGGTTCGGCAACTGCCGGGGGGGCATTTCCTGGAATTGACGGTCGGGGGCAGTCGATTGCAGCGATATTGGCAACTGCCATTGGGTCAGCGTTCCACGCTGGGCGATGGTGAATTGTTGGAGGCGTTTCAGGAAAAGGTGCGGCATGCGGTGAGGTCGCAACTGGTGAGCGATGCGCCGCTCGGAATTTTTCTCTCGGGTGGCTTGGATTCGGGCCTGGTGGCATCGTTGATTCGGGATTCGGGTCAGCGACCGGAAGCGTTTTCCTTGGGATTTCAGGATGCCCGATTTGATGAGTCCGCGTTGGCGGCCCAATGTGCCGACACGTTGGAACTCCCTTTTCGCCGTGTTGGTTTCACCTGGGGGGAAGCGGAAATTTTGGCGACTTTGGATGCCATGCGGGAGTTGATGGCGGATGCCTCCTGTTTTCCCATGTACCAATTGGCCCGGGAGGCCCGGAATCGGGTGACGGTGGTTTTGTCGGGGGATGGTGGGGATGAACTGTTGGCCGGTTACGATACCTACAAGGCGGGGGCGCTGATGCCCTGGTTGCGTGGCATCCCAAAGGGGGTACGGGATGCGATTTTGTTTTTGGCGGGCCATTTTTCAGCCGATTCCGGGCGCTACAGTCATCGGTTGGTCGCGGAACGGTTATTGGCATCCGCTGCGGCGGGTCCGGGATATGATCATGCATCCTTTCGACGTATCTTTTTTGATCCGCTCAAGGAACGCCTCTATGAACCTTCCTTTTTGCGGCAGGTTCGTGATCTCAATCCCCTGAAAACCTATGTGCAACGGATTGATGATGCGCTTGCCATGCACTGTTCCAGTCTCACGGCACGGCAGGCGGCGGATATGGACCATTTTCTCCCCAGCGTGCTGGCCAAGGTGGACCGGATGAGCATGGCCCATGGGTTGGAGGTCAGGGTTCCCTTGTTGAATCGGGATTTGGTTGAGTTTTGTTTCCAATTGCCCGACCGTGCCAAAAGACGCGGGGGAAAGGGCAAGTATTTGTCCCGGCAAATGGTCGCCCATCATTTGCCTCAAGAATATCTCACGAAGCCGAAAGCGGGGTTTCTCCCCCCGGTCGATTCCTGGTTTCGTCATCCCGGCCCCATGTTCGACATTTTTCACGATCATGTCCATTGGGCGCTGCATCAGCCCCTGGGGTGGCTTCGTTGGTCCGAAGTAATCCATGCGTGGGCGGACCATCGGACTGGCAGGATCAATATTGGATTCGCGTTGTTGGGAATCCTTCAGTTCATCAACTGGCACAAACATTTGAGTCGGATTGCCAGCGCTCCAGGTGGTGGTGTCGGCATTCATGATTGAAAGAGAAAAGGGGTCAGGGGGCAATCCTCCAGATCCATTTTTTCTTTCAATTATAATTGTTTTGAATGTCAATACGCCCCTGTGACGGTCCGAGGTCAGCTTTTGTAGGACAATGTTTCAAAGAACATGTTGAATCCAATCCTGACATGCGCCTTGAATTGCCGCCAGGTGCGGATATGCCACAGGCGATCCATGATGTAGGCGGGACGAAAGAAAAAACGGCGATGTGATTTCTCCAGCCAGTAGATCAATTGTTCCCGATTCAGATGCTCGGTCTCGAAAACGGGATTGTCCTGACGATACTCCTTCCAATCGAATGTTTTGAGATAGTTTTTTTCCTTGAAGGATTGAAACAGCTCCGTCCCCGGATAAGGGACGGCAATGGTGAAGTTGGCGGCATCGGGACGACACCTGATGGCCAGATCAATGGTTTCCCGGATGCTGTCCTCCGTTTCACCTTCCAATCCCAGGATGAAACCGCAATGGGCGAAAATCCCCGCCTTCCGGGTCAGGCGCACGGCATCAATGACCTGCTCCGGGGTGACCTTTTTTTCCCGCTTGAGAATGATCGGGTTGCCGCTTTCCACTCCGAAAAAAATGAATCCACAACCGGCGCGACGCAAAAGCTTCAAAAGTTCAAAATCCTTGATCCGGTGAATGGTGCTGGAAAAACCCCAGTTCAGCTTGATGTTGCGGTCGATGAGCATTTGTGCAATGGCTGCAACCCGCTTCAGGTCAATGGTGAAATAGGGGTCTCTGATTTCAACATGGGTGATGCCGAAGTCATGATGGAGATGGGCGAGTTCACGAACCGTTCGTTCCGCATCCATGGAGCGGTAGCGGGCACCTTCGGTCTTGGAAATGTCGCAAAAGGAACAGGTCATGGGACATCCCTTGCCCGTCACCGTGGCCATGTATTTTTCCGTCCTGGTGTCCATGGAGGTCCACCATGGATTGTACCCATTGTCGACAACCATTTCGTAGGGGAGCAGCGGCGTATGGTTGAAATTGGGAATGTAGACCCCCGTTGGATTGGAACTCCAGGCGCCCGTATCGGGATGGCGGTAGTGCAGGCCGGAAATGTCCGAAAATTCCCGGCCTCCTTGATCGAGTCGGGTTAAAAGTTGCGGCAGCGATGCCTCCGCTTCACCCGATATGACATAATCAACGGCATCGCAATAAAAATCCTGCGGCAGGCTGTTTGCGTGATAACCTCCGACAATGATCCTGATCCGGGGAAACCGGTTCCTCAGTTGGCGGATCAGGTACATGATGTCGGAAAATTCGCAGGTAAAAGAGGTAAAACCCACCATGTCAGGGTTGATGGCGGCAATATGGTTGAGAATTTGTTCTTCGGTCAGCGCCAGGGAATAACCGTCGAGAATTTCCGGTTCATGCTGCGCTTGCTTCAAAAAGGCGGAGAGCCATACAAAAGTGATCGGCGGGGATTTGAACAGCGGTGGTTTGACCGCTCCGGTGGCGATGGATTTGGGTACGGCAAGGAACAGGATTTTCATGTGATCCCCCTGGATGGTTTGTTCCAGTTTGGATTTGCGTGCCGGGTCAAAGTTTCGTTTCTGAAAATTTTGAGATCTCCTTGTGGTAGATCCGCGAATTGATGAAAGAATCAATTGAAAATGAGGTGATCAGCAGTGGAATGGAGACCAGCAGATGCAATCCGACCTGCATGCCGCCGCCAATAGTGAATTGGTGGGATGCAAGGATGATGAGCGCATTGAAAATGACGCCAAGGATCATGAGCAGCAGATTGATTCGATACGGCCTGAATACCGAGGTGATCGCAAAAACAAAGGCAAATGTGCGAAAGGCATCCTTGAAATAATTGACCTTGGATCGGCCTACCCGTTTGGCATAGTCGATGGGGGTGAAAAATACGCTGTGATGCGTTTGCAGGAATAAGACGGTCAAGGTCGTGGTGAAGGAAAAAGTGGGGCACAGAATGGCTCGGTAATCTAATAGGTTGTATTTGTGAAATACCCGGAATCCACTGTTGAAGTCGGGACATTTGATGCCGGAGAGCAATAAGATGGTGTAATAGAGTGCCCTGCGGAAAAATCGTCCCAGGAGGGAGGTGTTGTCAGGGGTCCAGGTCCGTTGTCCGACGACCATGTCGTAGCAGGACAGGTTGCGAATCAGCATGGGGAGCAGATTGGCAGGGTAGGTGCCGTCCGCATCCATGATGGCAATCGTGGGAAAACGGGAGACACGGATCCCATCCATGATGGCATTGCCATATCCCAGGTTGATCTGATGCACCAGAACTCTGGCTTTGGCTTCCAGCGCCAGAATGCGGGTCCGATCTGTCGATCCATCGTCAACGGCGATGATTTCATAATCGATGTCGGTCTGATCCATGGCTTCCTGGATGTTCCTGATGGTCATCTCGATGGCGTTCTCCTCATTCTTGCAGGGAATGATGATGGAGATGGCATGGATGGGTTCCTGGAGAAATTCCTCTCCATGTTCGGTCTGGTTGGCCATGGTTGGTTTCTTTCAAAATGCTTAAGGTGGATGCATGCCCTTTGATCAGGTTTCATGAGCATCGTTACGGAGGTCCAGGGGCTTCGACGGATGCTGTTCCACGCAAGGTCATCGTGACCCATCCCCGTTCCTGCGCCATGGCGTGGAAGCGGGGCGTCGGATCGACCACCCGGGGGTGGCTGACCTGTTCGAGCAAGGGAATGTCGTTTAACGAGTCGGAATAAAACCAACTGTCTTCCAGGGTCTCCTGGTGTTCCTCCATCCATTGTCGAAGACGTGTGACCTTGCCCTCCCGGAAACAGGGGATCCCCCGTGCCCGTCCGGTGAATCGGTGTCCATCCAATTCGACTTCGGTTGCCAGCAAATGTTCCACCCCCAGGCGCTGGGCAATGGGTTCGGTGACAAACCGGTTGGTGGCGGTGATGATGATCAGGGTATCCCGCCGTTGCCGATGCAGGTGCAACAAATCCGGAGTTCCGGGGGCGATGATCGGTTCGACCTTTTCCGTCATGAACCGCGCGCGCCAGTGGTGCAGCGTCGGCAGATCAAAGCGGGCCAGAACCGCCAGTTGAAAATTCAGATAGGCATCAATGTCCAGGATGCCCCGGTCATAATCTTCGTAAAATTTCTTATTTTCAGCCTCATAAGTCGGACCGTCGACAATCCCCTGTTCCACCAGGAAACAACCCCACAGATAATCGCTGTCACCCGCCAGAAGGGTGTTGTCCAGATCGAACAGTGCCAGTGCCATCTCTTTTTCCCTCTCGCGTAAAACCCGCCTTGCAATGTCGCATTCATTGGTTGAAAATCAAACAGACAGACTTGATTTGCAACGTGTCGATTTCGTGGTTTGAAAGCTTTCAAGTTGCTGATGCCGTCTGTCGATGCAAGGGAATGGGGTTTGTATTCTGGTCGTCTCTTTCGTGTCTTGCATGGTGGGAGAAATATCATGTTCAATGCAATTCCGGCAACAACGGCTCTTGGGATTACCAATCCCATGACGCAACAGACCGGTCTGGCCAACGTTTCCTTGAATATTCGAACCAATAATCAGGAACAGTTGGAAGCGCGCAGTGTGGCCCAACTCAAAGAGACCCGGCAGGCGCGTCATCTCAAGGACCATCGTGACGAGGAAAACCAGGAAGCCGAAGAAGATTATCGGGATCCTTCCTCTTCTCCCGATTCATCGACCCTCCCACATCCGTTCAAGGAAAAACAACAGGGGCGTGCAAAAATCACTTCGCAACCGGCCGAAGAGCTCCCCGCCCGACGGGTGTTGACGATGAAATCGGTCGATATCATGGCTTGAAGTCACGTTCAGGGAATAAGTGCCCAAGGACCGCCCCCGGGGGTTCGATCCATTGCACCGAAGTCTTTTTTGTTGCGTTCCCCTTTTTCAGGTATACCCTTTTTTTACCCTTTATATCGATTCTTTTCGTCCATTATCCATATTATTCCTGTGACAGCGGCATCAGAGTTTGTTTCAATAGGTATCATGACGCAAAAACGTGAACCATCGGGTCAGCCGGTACCCTGCCTGCGTTGCCGCCACTTCCAGATCACCTGGGAGCCGAGCCATCCCAGATCGTGCAAGGCCATGGGATTCAAAACCAGGGATTGGCCGTTTCTGGAGGTGGTGCGCAGTTCGGGGGAGTCATGTTTGGCGTTCGAGGAAAAACCACGTCTCCTCGACCTGCAAAAGGTTGCGCCCGTCGAATCCGAACCCAAGGATAAGGATAAGGAAGGTCCGAAACGTTTTTCCAAGATTGTTTGAATGACCGCTCATGGAAGTTGCCCTTATCCCCGGGATGAGGGTTGTGCGCCGGGGGCGCGTGGTCCAATATGGGGGCCAACCGGCGTTGATCAATCCTTAAAGTCGGTGTCAACCGTCAACTTGAACTTTTCAGGTGTCTGCCCCGGAATACCGTTGGCCAGAACCATCCGACCGAAGGTTTCTTGAAATGAAACATGAATTCCTGGAAAAAATACAAAAAAGACAAATTGTTGTCGGAGTCATCGGCCTGGGATATGTCGGTCTGCCCCTGGCCATGCGTTTCCTCGATGAAGGGTTTACCGTGGCGGGGTTCGACATCGACGCCAAAAAGATCGAAAAG
>PEAN01000049.1 GCA_002753735.1 Magnetococcales bacterium DCbin4 | reverse complement strand
GGCCGGGACCAGGGCTACTGCCTCAAGCAAGATTCCCGCAAAAACCACGCGAAACTCTTGCTTCGGGTGAAATGGCGCGTGAAAAACAAAATCAAAGTCCTGGGGGCAATCCCTTAAGCCCCCTTTTTTCTTTCAATATTCCTATGTATATCAGTCAATTGCCAGCCATCCTCTCCAGTTAATGAATGTAACAAAGTAGAAATAGGGAATGATTCAGAATATGGAAGCGCCTCCAGATCGAGAGCGTCCACCTGTCAGGCGGTGACAGGTCAAGCGTTTTCTTTGCAGAGGGTCTGTGTGTCACGTCGTGCAGCTTCCAACATGCGCCAGTTCATGATCGGGCATGAAGTACTTTTCCCTCGCGCAGGGCACGGGCAACGACGTGATTGGCCGAGGATTTCAGTTGCTCAACTTCGTCACTGGAATAGACCAGGAGATTGGTGGCGATTGGGATACTTCCCATGGCGCGTTCCAGGCGGGTGATTTCCTGGAAACGGCTGCGGAATGGGCCGAAGGGTTCGGACTCGATCACCACCAGATCCACGTCGGAACCGGGCACGGCGTCGCCGTGGGCATGGGAGCCGAACAGGAGGATCCGCTTCGGGTGGACGGCTTCGACGATGCGGGCACTCAGGGCGGCCAGATCGATGGCGGTGCGGGGCATGGGATCACCGTTTACAGACGTATGTTCGAAAATCCGGCTCTGATCAAGTTCAAAGGGCGTACCGTCGTCCCATCTTCCCGGTTTTGCGGTCATGATGAGGGGATCCATGGGAAATCCTGCGTCCAAGAGGGATTCGAGCCGGTTTCCAGTCTTTAATGTTTTGGAACCTGCCGGTCGAAGAACGGACTCTTGCCGAATACGCCGATGGGGATTCCCATGACGACATCGGCATCGATCAATCCCAGGTCGCGTGCCGCCGCACCGACCCGCTGTTGCACCCGGTTATCGATATTGAGCAGGCTTGCGGTCTTGGCCGCCGAGGCCAGGGCGACACCGATGTCCATCATTCGCATGATGCAGTGGGGTCCGGTATATCCCAAAGCTTTGACCTGTTCTTCACGCTTGGCGCTGAATTCGGCACAGGTGGGGAAACCACATCCGCCACAGTCATAACTCGCAGTGGTGAACCGACGTAGCCCCACCAGAATCAGGGCGTGACACCCCTTGATGTTGGCCGCATCCCGCAACCAGTAGGCTTCGTTGGTGCTGTCGGGGGCATATTGCGTCATTTTTTCCGCAATGCGCTGCAAAGGCGCTTCTTCGGAGATGACCACGATCTCCAGAAAATCCTTGCCTCCCGCCTTCGGGGCGGTACGCATGGAAGCCGCCATCAATTGCGCCGCCATCACGGATGCTTCTTTCATGAAAGTCCTCCAGTTGTCACGGTTTCACTCGGTCATGGATCAACAACATACCATACTGTGTGCCGTGGGTCATCCTGGTCGTTGCCCGTGTGGGTCTGAATTCAGTGACCGTTACCAATTTTGGTAGGATTGGGCAGCTTCCCGCTCCAATCGGGTCATGGCGCGGAACAGCAGATCGTTCATCTTTTCCCGCTGTTCTGCATATTCGACCGCTTTGAGGCGGCGGAATACCCGCCGGGCAAATCCGCTGGGTGAAAGTTGTCGACAGGATTTTTCCATCTCCTCGAACAGTTCCATGACATCATGGATGCATTCTTTGGCCCTCTTGAGTTCTTCGACTGAGTTCATATCGTGAGGGTCAACAGCAGAAAGACATTCCGATGCTTGCAGACGATACCATTGGTGCAAAAAATTGGTCGCGGGAAATGTTTTTTTGATGCTTTTCCGGTTCATCTTGTTTTGCGTCATTTTTTCCAACTGTTCCATTGCGGTGGCCCAGGATTCCAATCCTTTTTCTGTCAGGGAAAACGGATTGTTCACACGGTACCTGAATGCATAAGTGGCCGTCATCCTGTCGGGAACAAGATTGGCTTTGGTCATTGCCATCGCCATCATGATCATCTGATAGGTTCGGCCAAGCATATAGTGCCAATAGAACTCCTGAGAAGAACTTGCCTTTTGAGTTTTGTCCTTGGTTGTATTATCCTTGATCCTTGCGGACAAAATATCAATGATTTCAAGGCAATGATTGACCAGTGCACTCGGTTGGTCGATTTCTCCGAATGAGGGATACCGTTCCTTGATCTGTTCGTTTGCAGATCCCATTTCATTGATCTCGACCAGCGTCGAGAGCACTTCAAGATTCCATCCAATTCTGGCCAGTCGATAGCGTACATCCACATCGACATTCTTTGCCATGGTCTGTAGCAAAAGCCCCGCTTTGTTCAAGGGGGCAAGGGCGCTTGTTTTGTTATACGTCATGGCCTTCGCGGCAGTTCCCCTTAGTCCGAACTGGCGCAAATGGAATCCTTCATAGACAAGAAATTGTTCATCTTCCTTGAGGCCATGAATGACTTCTTCTGGATTTTTTTCGCTTTCCAACAATTGTTCGACCAACGTCCAATAACCACTGACCGAAGCGCAAAGTGCCCTGGAAAAGTTGTGGCGTTGGGGATTCTGAGCATCGATGCCATCAATGATTTCAATAATTTCCATTTCAATCAACCCCGATGCGTTGTCGGAGTTGTGTTCAAGCCTTTTTACTACTCTACTATCTTTTTTGAAAAAGCTGAAAGGAATTTTTATGATATAGCGCAAGCGGTTGGCCATCGGGACGATCATGACATGTTCCATCTCAAGCCCTTCAAAGTCCGGAACATGGGCAACAAACACTTTTTGTCCCACGGCTCGCTGGCCCAAAATTTGATGAACCAGATATTCCTCTTCATGGTCAACGCTGGACTTTGCAATATCTTGCAGTTCCTCATATCGGAACTCAAAGCGGTCAAGCAGCTTTTGATTGGGGCTTCTCTTTTGATGGCGTACAGGTTTTGAATGGACATGACATTGAGGATCGGTATAGATTTCGTTCAGATAAATACATGATTTCATGGATTCCCATGGTCTTGTAATATCTTTTTGCGCTTGCGTAATTGCATTTTGTGCTTTTTCTACATCGGACGGACTCCATTCCTTACTCTTTTCCCGCTGTGATATTTTATTGATTTCCCCAATCATCCTTTCCAGGAAGATGACAATCTTGTTTGCCAGTCCGACAATATCCTGTCTTTTTTCCGTTTCAATTGCGGCGGCCAGGAATTTGGGATGCCGCAAGGGGGCACCTTTTCTTTCCCATCCCAGGGCACGCACCGCATCAACCAATTTTTGCCGGTGGGTGATGAGTTGTACCTCCGCATTGATTCCATTTTTTTCAAAGCTCTGGTTGATGGCGCTCAAATAGCCGAAATTTGTTGCAGAAATCCAAAGTGATTCTGGTTTTGTCTCAATTTCATAAACTGATTTCCTGTCGGATTCCAAAAGGAGTTGGAATAGACGGTCTACCCGTTGGGCATCGTAAGGTTCCGAATCTGCAAGCATGGGTTCCAATGCCACGATGGTTTCCGGGATCAGTTCGGCAACCGGATCTCCCTGAAATTGGTCTCCCAAATATTGGGCGATATATGACAGTCCCGTATGGGCATAACAAAAATGACCCTTGTCCAGAATTTTCTTGAATGAATCGACATAGGACCCGGTTTGTTCCAGATTCCATTGCGCCTGGTAGAAAGAATAAAGATGATCGCGGAGATAAGTGGTCGCATTATCTGCCGCCTCACCCCGTTTTTTTATCTTCGTTCCCAATGGCTGTTGGGCAAGCTCTTGTACAAGCTTTTCCAATGCCTGCTTGATGGCTTCCGGTTCTTGTTCTATGATCTGGCTAAATGTGCTTTCGATCTTTTCTTTATGGTTTCTTCCGTTTCTGCCAATGAATTCGGCAAAGCTGGTCAGTCCGGGCATGGCGCTGGGCAGAATGAGCAACGGTGGTTGTTCCCTGGGACAGTTCGTAGAGAAGAACAGGCTTTCGAGTCGCCACGCATATTCCGTCGCACGAAGTTTCAATTGTTCATCATTTTCATGATGTTCCGTGATGGGGAAGGAAAATGAACGGCGGTTACCCTCATTCATTTCCACATAGGCATGGAGGACAACATCATCGACGGCATAAATGATCCGGCGTTGGCGTCCAAGGGCGACCATGTCGCCGATGAATTGTTCCAATTCTTCCTTCAATCGTAGCAAGTCGAGGAAGTTCTTTGCCAAGTTGGTGTGACCGGCAGACTGTATGGCATTGGCGGTGAGATAACGGAGCATGACCTCGTCGGGGAACGTACCATTCTTTTCCTTGGCAGTGTCATGGGTCGTGGGTTTTGAGGTCATGGGCGTGCTCCTGCTGCCACGGCGATGTTGAACAAATCGCGTTGCGGGTATGCATGTCTGAGACTGTCACCGAGTACACGGCGAACAGACCTGATCCGTCCTGGTTCCTCTTCTGTGATCGGATCATATTTCCGATCACGAAAAAATTTCCTTATCTTTTCCAGTTCAAGACTTTTCCCTTGTATTTCATAGGCATGGCTTTCAACTTTCTTGAAGTTTTCTTCCAGATCTTTCATGACCTTCGCATTCTTGAACTTTTTGAGTAATGGAGAAATATCGCTAATAATGTTTGAGTAGGCGGACAGGGTCAGAGGATGGGATAGATTGGGATCGCAATGGGAGAGGGCGATAATAACGCTCTTTTTTATTTCCTTAATTTCTTGTGTGAAACCTATATTTCCATGATTGATAAAAAACCGTTCGATCCAATCGATCATACCGATGATGTTTGCAAATTCTTCATCCCCTGAAGCAATGTTCCACTCTTTGGCTGCTGCGGCAATCTCCTCCAACAACCAGAGCAGAAGACCGCCTTCTTCTTTCTCGTACTCGTGGAAAGTTTTAATGGCAACGCATAAAAGTTCGCATAAATTGATAGTGTCCTGGTCCCAATGGGGGAAATCGGGGATGGAAGGATCTTCTTCGACGACCAACGGGTCAAAGTCACCATCAGTCCAACGGACGGTGATAAAACGAACCATTTTTTTATCCCATTGTTTGGACCGTCGGTTCTTTTCTTTTTGCCGAAACCATGATCGCATGGTCGTGATGACCCATTCGGCAGCTTCTTGAGCACTTTGACTGTTGATTTTGTCGTTACGAACAGCCATGGAATGGTTTCCTTGATGCGAAAAATGTGTAGAAAATGAGTTAAAAATGATTTTTCCTGTTCTCGCTGATGTTCTTGACGAGATCAGCTCGTGCCCGTATCGCATCCAACACGATGATGTCGGCCGGGAGGAGAATCCCGACGACCTTGATGTTATTGGCCATGGCGACGACCAAGGGTCGTGGAACGACGGCTTCTTCAAGACCAATATCAAGCGTATTCAGATCTACCGTGCGACCGTATTCCCAGGTCGATGATGAGGTGTTTCGCCATGTAGCATAAACCATCGGGTCACCATTCGACAGCATGGTCGGTTTTCGAATCAGCGAATGATATTCGGGGTCAATCGAAAATTGGACGAGAAAACGGCATTCAGGATCATCATCATGCTTCAGGCCCAAAAGTTCGATGGTTCGTTTGATTTTCTGGCCAGTCCGCAATGGCTGGGATTGGATTTCTTGCAACAATGGATTGGCGGGAGTGACCCAACTGGAGCCTGGGAATGATTTGGCGGGCAGATTGGGAATTTTTTTGAATTCATTCAACAAATCAGGCAATTTTTGACGCGCCATTCCCTGTTTTGACCTGACCTCATGCCTGTTACCTGGAGGAGAATTGTGTGGGGTGGCGTATTTCTGCAAACCTTTGTTGAGTTTGCGGATCAATGATTCCATGATCGCTTCATTGTCTTGGGCAGACGCAACGTTTTCGATGATTTCCTCGATGACGGTGCGATCAATATCGAACATGTCTCTGAGTCCGTTGGCTCGGACCAGGGTGACGAACTTCAACGATTCCCCTGTGTCCGTTGGAATGGCCGAAGGTCCCAGAAAGGGGAGCAGAGGGTCGCGGTTGCAAAATTTCTCGATCATGGCACCAGGTTTTGCGATCCTATCGATTCCTGGAAACTTCAGCAAAGGGTCGATCCGATCCAACATATTCTGAGTGATGAAATCGAATCGCCGTTCCCAATGCACATTGAACCAGACCAAGTCGTCGCCAGCGTCGAAGGATGTCTTGCATGAATCAATCCATTGGTCCACATTATTTATGGTTTCACCATATTCTTCGGGCATTGGACACCTGCCTGGATGATATGATTCTGATTTGTACTGATGATACTATTTATCGTTTAAAATGTCAAGTATAATTATTGATTAACTTTACGCTGATTTCAAGAAACATCCTTTGGACCAGGTTCCGGGGCGATGGGGTGTGTTGTCCCTGGAGTTCTGTTGTGGCGACGACAAAGACCTTGTTTGCCTTGGACTATTGTTTCGTAGCCGTTGTGGGTGCGGGCAATCGCGGGTATAGTGCGGTGTATGTGGTGCAGGAATTGAGGTTTCCATCTTTCAATAAGCAGGGACGGCAGAATGAACTTTTCCGGATATCCCAACAAAACCGGCCTCTACGATCCCAGATTTGAACACGACGCCTGTGGTATCGGTTTCGTCGCCCAAATCAATGGCAAGCAATCCCATGACATCATCAAGACGGGACTCGGTGTCCTGATCAACATGACCCATCGTGGGGCGACCGGATCCGATCCATTGACCGGTGATGGTGCCGGTATCATGATCCAGATGCCCGATGCCTTCATGCGGCAGGAATGCCGGGAACTGGGAATCGAACTCCCCCCGTTCGGTGACTATGGCGTGGGTACCATCTTTCTTCCCAAGGATACCCTGCTCAGGGAATCCTGCTGCCGGCTGGTGGAAAACACCATTGCCGAGGAGGGGCAGATGTTTCTGGGGTGGCGCGATGTCCCCGTGAGCGTCGATGCCCGCATCGGTTATACCGCCAAGGCTTCCGAACCCGCTGTTCGCCAGGTCATCATCGGTGTCCGCAACCGCCCCGACCTCGCTGATGAACTGTGGTTGGAACGCAAACTGTTCATCATCCGACGCCGTATCGAAAAACAGGTGCTGGGCTACGGTGCCGAGGAGGTGAAGGCTTTTCACATTTGCAGCCTTTCCTCCCGTACGATGCTCTACAAGGGGATGTTTCTCGCCGATCAGTTGGGCGACTATTTCCCCGATCTCAGGGATCCCGCCATGGTTTCCGCCTTCGCCATGGTCCATCATCGCTATTCGACCAATACCTTCCCCACCTGGCATCTGGCGCATCCGTTTCGGATGATCTGCCACAACGGTGAAATCAATACCCTGCGCGGCAACATCAACTGGATGCGGGCGCGCGAAGCGTCACTCTCCTCGGAGTTGTTCGGCAGTGACATCAACAAACTGTTTCCCATCGTCCCCGAAGGGATTTCCGATTCCGCGTCGTTTGACCGGGCGGTGGAATTCCTGACCATCAGTGGACGGTCTCTGCCCCATGCCATGATGATGATGATCCCCGAAGCCTGGGAAAATCATAAACACATGGATCCCGACCGCCGCGCCTTCTACGAATACAATGCCTCCATCATGGAACCCTGGGATGGCCCGGCGGCTGTCGCCTTCGCCGATGGTCGCTTCATCGGAGCCACCCTGGACCGCAATGGGCTCAGACCGGCACGCTACATCGTCACCAAAGGCGGCCTGTGCATCATGGCCTCGGAGGCGGGTACGGTCGTCGTGCCGCCGGAAGAAGAACTGTACTCCTGGCGTCTTCAACCGGGACGCATGTTCGTCATCGACCTGAAAAAAGGGTGTATCATCGACGATCAGGAGATCAAGGCGGAAATCATCGGGGCCAAACCCTATCGCCAATGGGTCGAAAACGGACTGCAACGGTTGGAAAATCTTCCCTCCGGCGACAAGGAGGCCAGTGAGACCGAACCGCTGCATTTGCGCCAGATCGCCTTCGGTTATTCTGAGGAGGATCTGGGGGTGATCATGGCCCCCATGGGACTCAACGGCGAAGAACCAACCGGTTCCATGGGCAACGATGCCGCCCTGGCAGTGCTGTCGGATCGCCCGGTATCCCTCTTTGCCTATTTCAAACAACTGTTTGCCCAGGTGACCAATCCTCCCATCGACCCGATCCGGGAAGAACTGGTCATGAGCCTCAACATGCAACTGGGACCCGTGGGTAATCTCCTGGATGAAACCCCCGGGCATGTGAACCGCATCGCCCTGTCGCAACCGATCCTCACCAACGCCGATCTGGAAAAGATTCGTGCCGTGCGGGTCAAGGGGTTGCTGGCCGCGACGTTTTCCACCCTGTTCCCCAAATCCCAGGGGGCCATCGGCATGCGGCGCGCCCTCTCCGGGTTGTTCAACCAGATTTCCCAGGCTTTGACCCAGGGGGTCAACCTGATCATTCTGAGCGACCGTGGCGTCAATGCCGACATGTTGTCCATCCCCATCCTGCTGGCGACCTCTGCGGTGCATCACAATCTGATCCGGGCCGGGGACCGCAACAAGGCCAGCATCATCGTCGAAACCGCCGAGGTGCGTGAAGTCAATCATTTCACATTGTTGGCCGGCTATGGTGCCAACGCCATCAACCCCTATCTGGCGTTTGAAACCCTGGCCGATCTGTGTGCCAAAAAACTTTACTTCGGTGACCTGCCTGCAAAAACGGTCCAGTACAACTACGTCAAGGCCATCAACAAGGGTATGTTGAAGGTCTTCTCGAAAATGGGCATCTCAACCCTGTTCAGCTATTGCGGTGCCCAGATCTATGAAGCCATCGGGCTGGATCATTACGTGGTGGAACGCTATTTCACCGGTACGGTATCCCGGATCCAGGGGATTACCCTCGATCAGATCGCTGAAGAGGCGATCCGCCGGCATCAGATGGCTTATGGTGATCAACTCCATCTGCCGCAATCCCTCGATATCGGTGGCGAATATAAATATCGCCAGGGGGGGGAACGCCATCTGTGGAATCCGGAAACCTTGACCCGGTTGCAACATGCCACCCGAAACAACGATTATCGGACGTTCAAAGAATTTTCCCGCCTGATCGATCAACAGGCGGAATCCTTGTGTACCCTGAGGGGGTTGTTCACCCTCAAGAAGGCGCATGCCCCGGTTCCCCTGTCCCAGGTGGAACCCGCATCGGAAATCGTCAAACGGTTCGTGACCGGGGCCATGTCCTACGGCTCGATCTCCAAGGAGGCCCACGAAACCTTGGCCATCGCCATGAATCGTATCGGCGGGCAATCCAATACCGGGGAGGGTGGGGAAGATGCTGAGCGCTTCAATCCTCGTCCGAATGGAGACATGGCGCGCAGTGCCATCAAACAGGTCGCTTCGGGACGCTTCGGGGTCAGCAGTCATTACCTGGCCAACAGCAATGAGATGCAGATCAAGATCGCTCAAGGGGCCAAGCCGGGCGAGGGGGGGCAGCTTCCCGGGCATAAGGTTAACGAGCTGGTCGCCAGGGTGCGCAATACCACCCCGGGCGTCACCCTGTTCTCCCCCCCGCCGCATCATGACATCTATTCCATCGAAGATTTGGCACAATTGATCTTCGACTTGAAAAACGTCAATCCCGAGGCACGGGTTTCGGTCAAGCTGGTTTCCGAAGTAGGGGTGGGCACGGTTGCCGCGGGGGTCTCCAAAGCCCATGCCGACATGATCCTCATCTCCGGCGGTGACGGTGGGACCGGGGCCAGCCCTTTGAGTTCCATCAAGCATGCGGGCATTCCCTGGGAGCTGGGGTTGGCCGAATCGCAACAAACTCTGGTCCTCAATGATCTGCGTGGGCGCATCCGGCTCCAGGTCGATGGACAGTTGCGCACCGGGCGGGACGTGGCCATCGCTGCACTGTTGGGGGCGGAGGAGTTCGGCTTTTCCACCGCGCCATTGGTGGTCGAAGGGTGCATCATGATGCGCAAATGCCATTTGGGCACCTGCCCCGTCGGGATTGCCACCCAGGAGTTGGAACTGCGTAAAAAGTTTACCGGGAAACCGGAATATGTCGTCAACTATTTCTTCTTTGTCGCCAATGAGCTTCGCGAAATCATGGCGGAAATGGGGTTCCGGCGCCTGGATGACATGATCGGTCGCGTGGATCGTATTCAACCCGAACGGGCCATCAATCATTGGAAAGCCCGGGGTTTGGACTTTTCCACCATCTTGAAAAAACCGGATGTCCCTTCCAATATCGCCATCCGCAAGGTCCAGGACCAGGATCATGGCATCGACAAGGTGCTGGATCACAAGCTGGTTGACCTGGCCTACCGGGCGTTCGATACGGGTCAACCCTTGGAAATCCGGCTTCCCATCCATAATACGGATCGGACGGTCGGTGCCATGTTGGGCGGGGAAATTTCCAAACGTTTCGGTGGCGATGGTTTGCCTGATAACACCATCAACATTCAATTCAGTGGCGTGGCGGGACAAAGTTTTGGTGCCTTCAACGTCAAAGGGGTCTCTCTGAGCCTTGAAGGTTCGGCCAACGATTATGTCGGCAAGGGGATGTCGGGTGGGCGGATCAGCATTCGATTCCATCCCGCTTCACAACTCATCCCCGAAGATAACATCATCGCCGGCAACACCATCCTCTATGGGGCGACCGGGGGCGAAGCCTATTTCAGCGGTGTGGTCGGGGAACGTTTTGCGGTGCGTAATTCGGGGGCCATTGCGGTCGTGGAAGGTTTGGGTGATCACGGCTGCGAATATATGACGGGGGGGGTGGTTGTGGTCCTGGGCAAGACGGGCCGTAACTTTGCCGCCGGCATGAGTGGTGGCGTCGCCTATGTCCTGGACCAGGGTGAGCGTTTCCGGAGCATGTGTAATACCTCCATGGTGGCGTTGGAAAGCCTGGATCCTCATGATGAAGAGGTGGTGCAATCCATCATCGGAAAACATCAACGTCATACATCCAGCCGGTTGGCCAAGCGCATCTTGGATGACTGGCATCACAAGCGTCTGCAATTTATCAAGGTCATGCCCCATGAATACCGAAGGGTCCTTGAGAAAATGAAAGCAAAGGAGGCCGTTGGTCATGGGTAAAGCAACGGGATTCATGGAAATCAACCGGGAGACCCCCGAAGAGCGGGATATCCAGGAACGGACCCGCGATTATAAAGAGTTGTACCTGCCTTTCCCTGTGGAAAAGATTCAGGAACAGGCGTCACGTTGCATGGATTGTGGTGTTCCCTTCTGTCATTCCGGTTGTTCCCTGAACAACATTATTCCCCAGTGGAACGATTGGGTGTACCGGAATCGTTGGGATCTGGCGGTGGAAACCATGCATCGCACCAACAATTTTCCCGAATTCACCGGTCGGATCTGCCCTGCACCCTGCGAATCCTCCTGTGTGGTGGGGATCAATCTTGAACCTGTGACGATTCGCGAAATTGAACGCACCATCGCGGAGGAGGGATGGCGTCGCGGTCTGATCGTCCCGATGATCGCCAGGGAAAAAACCGGCAAACGGGTCGTGATCGTCGGATCGGGTCCCGCCGGGCTTGCAGCGGCCCAACAATTGGTCCGCATGGGTCATGATGTGACCGTATTGGAAAAGAATGAGCGTGCCGGGGGCTTGCTGCGCTTTGGTATTCCCGACTTCAAGCTTGAAAAAGAGGTCATTGATCGTCGTCTGGAGCAATTGGTCGCCGAAGGGGTGCAGATTCGGACCGGCGTCCATGTCGGGCGGGATATTGTCATGGACCAGATGCGGCAGGAGTTCGATGCCGTGGTTTTGTGTGGCGGTGCGGAGGTCCCCCGTGACCTGCCCATTCCCGGACGAAACCTGAAGGGGATCCATTTCGCCATGGATTTCCTGACCCAGCAAAACCGGCGCATCGCTGGGTTGCCACTGAACAACGCCCAGGAAATCCTGGCGACAGGAAAACATGTCGTCGTGATCGGTGGTGGTGATACCGGATCGGACTGTGTGGGAACTTCCATTCGTCACGGGGCTTTGAGCGTCACTCAGATTGAACTTTTGCCCAAACCTCCCGAAGATCGCGCCCCGGAAACCCCTTGGCCTTTGTGGCCGCACATGCTGCGGACCTCCTCTTCCCACAAGGAAGGGTGCAAGCGGATGTGGAGTATTCAAAGCAAAGCTTTCATCGGAACGGACGGGGTGGTTCGGCAATTGGAATGCAACCGTCTGTTGTGGGAACAGAAGGAAGAAGGGGGCCAAATGACCATGAAGGAGTTGCCCGATGGTCGCTTCTTCCTGAAGGCAGATCTGGTTCTGCTCGCCATGGGATTTGTCCATCCTGAAAAGAAGGGGTTGTTGGAGGGGTTGGATCTGGATGCCCGTGGCAACGTTCGTGTGGACCGCAATGGCATGAGCAGTTTGGAGGGTGTATTTGCTGCCGGCGATATGGCAACGGGACAATCGTTGGTGTTGCGTGCCATTGCAGGGGGGCGTAAGGCTGCCGCTGGGGTGGACCGGTGGTTGCGGCGGGATGAATTGGTTCTGGCGTCATGATTCGGAGGTTGTCTTCAGGTCCGGGGTTGAAGTTTGCGTCTGACTTTCATAAACTGGTCTGAATTGAATCGTCAACCGTCTGAATTTTTTGGAGCCTGAACTCATGGATGACCATGGTATGAACCGATCGGGGAATGATGGACAGTATGATTCCATCGATGCTGCACGCACCCCTCAGGGGGGGAGACTGATGGATCTCCTGTCGCAATTGGAGTTGCGATGGGGGCGGATGTTGGAACTGATTGGCAAGCTTCGGGATGAGAACGCCTTTCTTCAGGAGCAGTTGCGTGATCGTGAAGAAAAGTCGGTATTGTTGGAAACCAGACACCAGGAAGCCAATATTCGTGCCGAGGGGCTGATGAAGGAACGGGCGCAGTTGGAAGAACGGATGGAATCCTTGCTGGCCCGGATCAACCAGGTTGAAAACACCCACTAGGAACAACGGTGACGTTGGCGAGGCCATGGCAAAAATTATTGAAGTGATTATTCATGGCCAAGTGTTTAAAATGCGTGCCAACGATGGGGGTGAATATTTGCAGCGGGTTGCCCGTTATGTGGATGAGATCATCACCCAGATGGTGGGCCATCATGGCAACCAGCCCAGCAATCGGTTGGCCATCATGGCCGCAATGCAGATCACCGATTCGTTGTTCCAGGAGATGGAGCGAAAAAAATCGGATGGGATGGGGCAGGTCGAAGCAAAAAAGATTGAAGATCTTTTAACCCGTCTGATTGATGAAAGTGATCGTTGTTTAGGGGTTTTCAAAAATTGATGTGATGTACCCCCTGCGGTGTTCGAGAGGACCAGCCTTCCTCCTGAGCCGATAATCTTGAGCCCTGGGATCCTGCGCTGTCCGTGGAGTGTCGGCCCGTACTGGCCTGCCGGAAGCGGTTATATCGGGAGCCCACTTTAAACGAAGGGTTCAGAGGAGCACGTCTAACGGCACATGTGGGGGGATTTTCAGTGTGCAGGTGAATAAAAATGTGTTGCGGCAAGGGTTACGTGAGCGCAGAAGATCGCTTTCAGGCCCAGAGTCCGCGTGGCTGAGTGGCATGATTTGTCGGTCGGCCAGTTTGCTGCCCGCCTATGTTCGAGCCCGTTCCATAGGTGTCTATTGTCCGGTCGATGGCGAAGTCGATCCAGACCAGTTGAAGGTTCATGCAGTGGGTGAGAAAAAGAGTGTCTCCCTTCCGGTGATTGACGCCACCGGAAGTGGAATGTTCTTTGCTTTATGGACGCCCGATACCCTGATGGAACCAGGACCGTGGGGAATTTTACAACCGCGAGGGTCAAGGGACGATGGCGACAGAGTGGCCGAGGCGTTGGAGGTGATTTTTCTCCCGGTGGTCGGGTTTGATCGACACGGGTGGCGGCTGGGGTATGGTGGTGGTTATTTTGACCGGTATCTGGCGCATCATGCACCCGGGGTTTGCCGGGTGGGATTGGCCTACGGCTTTCAGGAAGTGGATGCCATTCCCGCAGAACCGCACGATCAAAAGCTTCATTATGTGGTGACCGAAAGGGGGGTGATGCAGTTTCAGGACCCCCCTTTTTTTGAATAGACTTTAGCGACTGTCTTTTAGACAGTGTGATCCAATCAACCTCATCGATGCAACCGCGAGGGTTCACCTGTTCGGGTGCGCCGCGGTTTGGAGAATGTAGGTCATGACGATATCCGCCCTGTTGACCGGTTTTGTAGTGGGGGCGGCCATTTCCTTTGCAATTATTTTTTTCCGACAGCGTGCCATGCAACAGACGCTGCATCAACGGGAAGAAAAAGCAAGACAGCTGATCAAGGCTGCCGAGGAAAAAACCGCCCAGATGACCGGGGAGATCGAACTGCGCCATAAGGCGGCGCTGCTTAAAATTGAGGAGGAGACGAAATACAAGTATCAGTCGGTCGAGGAGGAACTGGCCAAGCAAAAAAGCCGCATGGACAAACGTGAGGAACAACTGGACCGTAAATTTGATCAGTTGGATCAGCGTGAACGGGAACATGATCGGCAGCGCAAACAATTGGAGGAAATGAACCAGGCGATTGTGTCACGCAAGGCACAGCATGACGCATTGGTTCAACAGGTACAGGCGCGGTTGGAGGAGGTGGCGGGGATGACCGAGGAGGTGGCCCGTGCCCAACTGATGTCCCGGTTTGAGGATGACGCCCGGAATGCTTCAGCGCGCATGTTCAAATTGTTGGAAACCGAGGCCAAGGAAAATGCGGATCGCAAGGCTCGGGAGATCATTGCGACTTCCATTCAGCGGCTGGCGGGGGAATTCGTATCGGAGCAGACGGTTTCGGTAGTGGCCTTGCCCAGTGAGGAGATGAAAGGGCGGATCATCGGTCGTGAAGGGCGTAACATTCGCGCTTTGGAGACGGCAACCGGTTGTGATTTGATCATTGATGATACCCCTGAAGCGGTGGTGATTTCAGGGTTCAATCCGGTACGGCGTCAGGTTGCCAGGTTGGCCCTGGAGGAGCTGATCGGTGATGGGCGCATCCATCCGGCAAGAATTGAAAGTGTTGTGAAAAAGGCGACCCAGACCATCCAGAACGAGATCAAGGAGGCGGGGGAAAAGGCGGTGTTCGAGGTTGGCTTGACCGATGTCCATCCCGAGATCATCAAACTTTTGGGAACCTTGAAGTTTCGTACCTCCTATACCCAGAATGTCCTGTCGCATTCGGTGGAAGTGGCTTTTCTCTGTGGGGCGATGGCGGAGGAGTTGGGGTTGAATGGTGGCATTGCGCGTCGGTGTGGTTTATTGCATGACATTGGCAAGGCGGTGGATCATGAGGTCCAGGGATCCCATGCGGTGATCGGTGGACAACTGGCCAAGAAGTATCGGGAAAAGCCGATTGTCGTTAATGCCATCTGGTCGCATCATTTCGATATCGAACCCAATTCGGTGTATGGTCCGTTGGCCAACGCTGCGGATGCCTTGTCGGCGGCCCGGCCGGGGGCCCGGCGGGAAAATGTGGAGACCTATCTCAAGCGCCTGGAACAATTGGAAGAGATTGCGACCAGTTTCAATGGGGTGGAAAAGGCTTTTGCCATTCAGGCGGGCCGTGAGGTTCGGGTGATTGTGCAGTATGACAAGGTGAATGATGAGGGATCCATGATGTTGGCACGGGATATCGCCAACCGGGTGGAAAATGAAATGACCTATCCTGGACAGATCAAGGTAACGGTGATTCGGGAGATGCGTACCACCCATATTGCCAACTGATTGCACCATGACCAAAACCGATCTTGTTCGTTTGGTTGCCGAACGCCATCGACTGCCTGTTCCGCATGTTGCCGAGATCATTGATGCGGCCTTGGAGGCGATTGTGCAAAGTGTGGCGGAGGGGGAGACCGTACGTCTACGTGGGTTTGGTCAGTTTGTTCAAAAGCTGCGTCCCCCGCGCAAGGGGCGCAGTCTGGTCACGGGGTCGGCGGTGACGATTCCTGCCAAACGAGTGGCTGTTTTCAAGCCGGGATCCCAGATGCGCTACCATTTCGAGGATGAAATTCCAGAGATCGAGGATCCTTCGAACGCTTCGGTGGTGGAGATTCCTGAGAAAACAAGGAAGTCGTCCCGGCCCGATCCTCAAGCACGTCTGAGGGAGGCCATTGTCAATATTCGTGAAATCAGGGATCACACCACCTTTTTATGGCGCAGGTTGCAAACGGTCAAAAAGGGGGGAGGTTCTCTTTCCTGTCAGATTCGCAGCAGTACTTATTTTCAGGTTGAGGAAAATTTGGAGTGGCTTCATGACCGGGGCTTTTTCAAGTTTGCGGTTCATCATGCCCAGGATCAGCGGGAAGAGGGTGTCATGCAACTGCGGGTCTATGACATTACGGATGAATTTAATGAATTGGTCGTCCGAATGATTTATGATGATCAGGAGTGAGGGGTCAATAACAGGGGCGTATTGACCTTCGCGGGGCTGACGAAGGATTGCCCACAGCGTTTTGATCCTGGTTCTTCACGTTCATCGGAGTGGTGGCTGAATTTTTCTTCTCATCGGGGCAATGCCCAGTCATTTTCGTGAACGTGGGAACCCCTTTATTTCTCGATCATTTCCAATAGCCATTGTTCCAGTTGATCGACCCGTGCTTCCCAGGTATTGGCCAGGGCGACGGTGCGTCGTTGATCTACGGTGCCTGCGCCCCGGCCTGCAAGGGCGTCGGCAATGGCCTGCTCCCATTGAACGGTGTTTTCGGCAACACGCACCACATGTTGAAATTCATCGACGATCACTTGTTGTGCCGCCGCGACAACGGGGCGTCCTGTCGCCAGGCATTCGTGCAGTTTGGTGGGATATCCATGGACCACCCAGTCTTCCTTCAGGCCATGCTGGTCCCGGGCGATCAGGTAACAGATGGCATGGACATCCAAATGATTGAGATAAGCGGGCATCTCCTCCAATGATTTTCGATCCAACCAATGAATGTTGGATCGTTGCAGGCAGTGTTGCCATTGTTGCCTGCTTTGTTCGTCGCGTGTGGTCAAACCATTCATGTAGACTGGCCCGATGAACACCCATTGCCAGTCGGGACGTTGGTGTGACAGGGTCAGGACCATCTCCAGGTCAAGCTTGGGGTTGATCGAACCGACATAGCCAATTCGGGGATGGGGAATGGCGGCAAGGTCGTCGGGACAAGGACCACCATCCGCTGCCAGAAAGCGGCGGGAATCGGCACCATTATTGAGGATCCGTGCCCGGCGATCACCGCCCCAGGGCAGGGTTTCCGCCATTCCACGAGATGAAGTGGTAATCAAGTCGGCTCGCTCGATCAAACGTTGTTCCATGGCGGCCTTGGCAGGGGTCCAGGTTTCCATCATGCGGTAGGCATCGAAGACGTGGTAGACTACATGGGTGGGATTGAGCCATGGCAGCCAGGGTTCGAAGGTGGGATGGAACAAAAATGCAATGGGGCGTGGTGTTTTCTGGTGGAGTCCGTTCAACATCCGGGCGGCATGGTGGCGGATGACCTGGCGGTCCCAGGCGGGGAATTTTGGCCACAAGGGGGGCAACCGACCGGGATGATCGACCTGGACGTGATCTCGCGCTTCCAGCCAGCCAAGCCAGGATGCTTGTCGCCATTGTGGGGTGTGACGGTGCCATACGTTCAAGGGACCGAAACTGTAGATCACCTTCCAGCCACGTTGGCCAAGACGTGACAATAATTGTTGTCTGCTCAACCAATGGTTCCACCATGGATGGGGGGCAAAGGCGAGAATGGGGGGACGTTCAGGTGTGGAGGTCGTGAGCATCATTGGGTCGATCCGTTGAGGGGCCAGGCGTGGCATTTTGGTGAAAGGGTTGGCAAAACCGGCTCCAGAACAGTCACGGTAACGGGAATGTGATCATAGGGGTGGCCCTTCGGGTAAAACAGTTTTCCCTGGGTGTGAACAACAGCATATTGTATGAAAATAAATATTCAATCACAATCAAGTAACACTGGAGATATCGGTAATGTCATGTTATTTCTAAATTATGTGATGTTGTCATTGAAGAACGTATCGTTTTTCTCCGCGCTGTTCTGTTCGAGTGATTCGCACCTTGAATAACAAATGATAGGGAGCACTTGAGAGCCAATGAGAACATTAATTGTAAATCCCGATCATGGCTATTTGACGGCAACACCGTGGGGGGTGCTGAGTGTTGCAAGCTACATCAGCCAAGTCAAAGGTTATCCCATCGAACTTTTGGACGCCAGTATTGAAGGGGCAAAAACAACGTTCAATCGTCTTCGGCCACGTTTATCTGATTATTCCTTGATCGGAATCGGGGCGTTCAGCACCGATGCACCTTTTGTGGTTTCTCTTTGTGACATGATCAAAGAGGAAAATCCCCGGTGCAAGGTCATGGTTGGTGGACCCCATGCCATCCTGTGTCCGGAACAGACGGCAAGTTACAAGAATATCGATTTTGTTGCCTTTGGTGATGGGGAGAAAGCCTTTTCCGGGGTCATGGAACAGATGAACGCTACTTCTGCGCACTGGGAAGAGGTTCCTGGTTTGATCTACAAAAAGGGAGGGGTTCCTGTTCGTACCGCCAAACCTGAAATTGTCCCCTTTTACGATACCGACTATTCATTGATGGATGAGCGTGCACGTTATTATTTCAAAGAAAACATCAATATTCTTGCAGGGCGAGGATGTCCTTATAAATGTACGTTCTGTTTCACTTCGATTTCCGACCAGCGTTGGCGTGGTAAAAGCATGGAGCAACTGGGTCGTGAAGTCATAACCTTGGTGAATCAGTACCACCCTGAACGGATCTATTTCCGGGATGAGTTGTTTTTCAAGGATAAACAAAGAATCATCGACTTTATCAAATTCTATAAAGATAACCAGTTCACCTTCAAGTGGCGCTCATCGATTCGGGCGACCGATTTCCGGGATGATTATGTCAACGAAGAATTGCTTCGAGAACTTGCCGCTGCTGGATGTGAATGTTTGAAGTTCGGATTTGAGTCTGGTTCGGATCGCGTTTTGAAATCGTTGAAGAAGGGGATCAAGGTCCGAAATATTCATCGAGTTGTGGATACGATTAAAAATACACCGCAGATTCAGCTCAACTGTTCGTTTCTCATAGGTCTTCCAGGTGAAACCCACGAGGAAATGGCCGATACCATCGTTCTGGCGACATGGATACAAAGCCATCTGTCCAATGTCCGTATCATTGGCCCGCAATATTTTCGCGTCTATCCGGGGGGTGAATTGTACGAAAAAGTGGTCAATGAATACGGATTCAAGGCTCCGGAATCGTTGGAGGCATGGAAGCACCGGTATGACGATCCCCTCAACAGGCAGGGTTATGCCGATTCGCTGGTTGATTATCCATGGCTTACGAAAGCGGATGGTTTCCTGGCAAAAAATGCCCACTTGTTCGTCGAATTCATCAATCCGAATGGATTCAAATACATCGATACCTACAAACGACGCATGCTTTCCCTTCTTGAACCGATGATTCGCTTTCGTTTGCGTTATCGATACTTCCGGTTTCCATGGGATATCCATTTGGCAAGCAGCATTTTAAGTTTTTCCATCTGGGATTGGTTGGAACAATCAAGAATCTTTGCGGCATTCAAACGAACGGGGATGCATGAATATTTGAAGAAGAGCGCAATCTATCAGCGTTTTGTTGCATTGTTCATTGGATGACGAATGGGAATTTGGGTTGAGGGGACTGGGTTGGGAATCTATGGCCAGATTGAAGCGGGTGCTTTTGGTGACGGGTCGTTATCTGCGGGAAAACCCTTATCGGGAATTGCGCATCAAACGATTATTGGAATCCCATGGGGTGGAGGTGGCCTTGGCCATTCCGGGCAGAGATGTCAACAGGGCTGGTTTCATGAGTGATGCGCGCAATGATTCGGTATTGCTTCAAGATGGGGCCTGTTGGATCGGGGGGGAGTGGGATTTCCGCGTTGCCCTGCGGGGCTGTCAGGGGGTATTGCTCAGTTCATGGAGATCTTATGACTGGATGACCGCCATGGCGCGTCATGCAGGTTTGCCCACTGTGGGGTTCACTGCGACCAGTGGTCAGGATCATTGGCCGAATGATGTGGATCTTTGTCTGGTCCGCAGTGGCATGGCCAGTCGTCTGTTGGCCTATTTTGACCGTACCAATCAATTGATTGGTTATGTCCCTCCCAGCCGAACCACCATTGTGGGATCGATGCTGCATGAAACCGATGAACCCCTCGGGCCTTCCATGGACCGGGAATCTTTTTGCCTTCGCTACGGGATGGATCCGTCCCGGAAAATTGTGACGTTGTTTCCCGCGGGGGTTCACCCCTACCGGGTCAAACTGGCGGCATGGCATTCCGATTGGTCCCAGAGCCGGATCGATGCGTTCATTCAACGGATGGTTGGCGATTATCTGGAAATCTGCAAAGCCATTCTGCATGCCGGTTGCAACCTGTTGATCAAACTCCATCCGGCTGCTTATGCCAATTATTGGTGCCAGGAGGGGGAGGAGGTGGATTTATGGCATCGGCATGTCGATGCCCGGATCTTGATCCCCGAAGATGCCCGGTTGATGTTTCATCATATGGATATCGGGGTGGGGATCAATACCAACTCCTCGATGGATACGGGGTATTTCAATAAACCGTTCATCTATGTCAAACCCGATTCTTTTGATTTTATTGTCCCGGTGGTTGATGTCCGTGAAATGGAAGCCTGTTGTGGCATTCCCTTGGGGCCTTCAAGTCATTGGCATACCCGTCCTGAGGCTTCGCCCACCCCATGGATGACTTCCTGGTTGGGACATTTCTGTCGGATTGATCAATTGTCGGAGTTGCTCAGCGATCCGGAAACCTTTCGGCTCGACCCGGCTCATGTGCAAACCTATGTGGAAGAATTTTGGTACCGGAACGACAATCGGACCGGCGAGCGCATTGTCGAAGCGGCCTTGGCACATTTTGAAACGGCTTTGGCGCACCCTGATCTGGCGGTCAGATGGCGGCGTTTTCGTCATTTCATTGCGCCTGGATCGTTCCTTCATTGGGTTCGGAAACATATGCGTTATCAAGGGTCGTAGACCGGAAACAAACGGATCCATCCGTGGGTCCACGGCAAGGGGATGCGTATGGGTGCTGGTGGTAATGTCTATAATGAATCGTTTCAACTGACCTTTCTGGAACGTGAGGCAGTACGGCAGCGGGTGTCCAAGGTCATGACCGTCCTGGAGCGTATCGCCAGAACACGACCCGATGCCAGGGTATTGGAGTTGGGGTGCGGGTTTAGAGGAACCAATCTGACATTCATTAAACGCCGCTTTCCCGAGATGCAATGTTTCGGAATGGATCTGCGTGTGGATGGGGCATCGACAGAGGGGATTGATTTATTTGAGGCTGATTTGAATCGGTGGCAACCCGAGGATCAGTGGGATTTTGTGTTTTCCTTGGCCGTGGTGGAACATCTGCCAGATCCAGGCGCCCATTTCCGCCTCATTCGCGATTGTCTGTGCCATGGGGGACAGTCGGTACTGACGACGCCGACACCGCTTTCTTTTCCTGTATTGATGGCGTTATCGGCATTACGTATTTTTGATGCCCGGACGATTTTGGATCATAAATTCTATCTGACCCGGGAGGGGATTGAATTCTTTGCCCGAAACACAGGTCTGTCCGTGGTGCATCTTTCGTCATTTCAATGGGGCATGAATCAATATGCGGTCTTACAACGTCCCATGGAGGGCCTTTCCGTTTGATTCAAGAAAATTTCTGAGGATGCATTTGATTGGAAGATCGCCTATCGGGCTTCTTCATGTTCTGTGCTCAGTGGGGTGTTCTCACTGAAACATTTGCATTTTTTATTCTCATAAGCCAATATGCCGTGTTTTCAACACAGGCGGATTGCGAAATCGATCATGAGTCATTCCACGGAACATGTCCAACAAAGCCGATTGCTGCCGCTGATGATCGGTGCCATCGGGGTGGTCTTTGGCGATATCGGAACCAGTCCACTCTATGCGGTCAAAGAGGCGTTGGGCGGCAGTCATGCTTCGGTGCCGACTCATGACAATGTCCTGGGTGTGATTTCCCTCATCGTCTGGACATTGTTGATCGTCCTGACCGTCAAATATCAATTTTTCATCATGCGTGCCGGCCACCAGGGGGAAGGGGGAAGCCTGGTGCTGGTGGAGTTGGCCCGAAAACTCACCAAAGATTCGCCTGAGATCCATCGCCCCATCATGATCATCGGGATGATCGGTGTGGCTTTCTTTTTTGGTGATGGGGTGATCACTCCGGCGATTTCGGTGTTGTCGGCGGTGGAAGGATTGGAAGTAGTGACGCCGACACTGAAACCTTATGTGGTTCCCGTGACCTTGCTGGTGTTATTTTTATTATTTTTCTTCCAAGACAAAGGGACAGCCCGGATCGGACGTTTGTTTGGCCCCATCTGCACCCTTTGGTTCCTGGCCATTGCTTTGATCGGTTTAAAGGAGATCTACCGCCATCCTGAGATTCTGATGGCCTTGAATCCGTTTTATGGCATCAATTATTTGTTCGGCGGTGGTCATGTCGGGGGGACGTTTTTGGTATTGGGATCGGTGTTTCTTGCGGTGACGGGGGCCGAGGCCCTTTATGCGGACATGGGCCATTTTGGCAAGCGGGCGATCAATTGGGCCTGGGGGGTGTTTGTCTTTCCCGCCCTGATTTTGAACTACCTGGGTCAGGGTGCTCTGATTCTGGGAGATCCTCTGGCGGTACGCAATCCCTTTTTCATCAGTGTCCCTGAATGGCTCTTGTTCCCCATGGTCCTGTTGGCGACCGCCGCCACGGTCATCGCTTCGCAGGCGGTCATTTCGGGGGCCTATTCCGCCACCCGGCAGGCGATGCAACTGGGCTATCTGCCACGTTTGCGGGTCATCCATACCTCTTCGACCGAATTTGGTCAAATCTATGTCCCGGTCACCAATTGGATGCTGTTGATTTCGGTCGTGATCCTGGTGATTGGGTTCCAGAGTTCCAATAATCTGGCGGCCGCCTATGGCATTGCGGTCACGATCACCATGATCGCCGATACCTCTTTGGCCTTTGGTATTGTGTTGCGCAAAATGTTTTCCTGGAGCTGGCCCAAGGCAATCATTTTGATGTCGGTGTTCTTGTCGGTTGATTTAGGTTTCTTCGGGGCCAATATTTTGAAAGTTCCCGATGGTGGCTGGTTTACCTTGACCCTGGGGGCCATCCTGTTTTTTCTAATGTCAACCTGGCGCAAGGGTCAGGATCTGGTTCGGCAGGCAGTGCGTCGCCAGGAAATTCCATTGGAGTCGTTTCTGCGTCAGTTCGAGTCCGAAAACCTGGGCCGGATGCCGGGGACGGCAGTTTTCATGTCGCAAAATCCTCAGGTTGCTCCCGCCGCCTTTGTGCAATTGTTACAACATACCCGCACCCTTTATGATCATGTCATTTTCTTGAGTGTGCAAAATGATGTCCTCCCTTATGTCGATGAAGGGGATCGGGTTCAAATCGAGATCCTGTTCAATCGTTATCATCG
The DNA here is from genome assembly GCA_002753735.1 of Magnetococcales bacterium DCbin4. Lineage (GTDB taxonomy): Bacteria > Pseudomonadota > Magnetococcia > Magnetococcales > UBA8363 > UBA8363. The sequence goes on along the minus strand of PEAN01000049.1, from coordinate 7,950 downwards.
GGTCAGGATCCGTTATGGCTTCATGGAGACGGTCGATGTGCCCAAGGTATTGACAGGATGTCAACTTTCCGAAGGGGAAGTCATCGTCATGGAAAATTCCTGGTTCTTCATGGGGAAGGCTATTTTCCTGGCGGGCAATCATCCAGAGATGTCGCGTTGGCGGATGCAATTGTTTCTGGACATGTTCCGCAACGCTGAAAGTGCCACGGGGTTTTTCAACCTTCCCCCCATTCAGGTGGTAGACCTGGGGACGCGTATTGTTCTGGATGGCCCGGCGCGGATCGGATGACAGGCCGATATTGAACTTGATCCGGTTTGCCTGCCGCGAACAGCCATTGCGGTATCCGGGTCGGATGATCCGGGTCGGGCAGGGCAATCAAGGCGCTGGAGACGGTGGCGAATCCACTGTCCAACTGAATACACATGGCACTTTCCGGCCCTGAACCCGGAACCGGCGTTGAACTGCCAAGAATTTCATTCCAGCAGGACCAGTCCGAAGATTCAGGTCTGGGTGCTGGACAGGTTTGAAAACGGGGCAGGTGGCCTTGGATCCTGGGGTCGGTGACATCATCCAGATCATGGGCCGTGAGCATATGCAATCCGGGTGGAATCGGTGTCGTTGCCAGCGGTTTGGTGCCCCGCCAGGCAATCCAGAACGCCTCCCGGGCATCGGCAATGATGAGGTTGAACGGGCGAAGGTCATGGGCGGTCAACCATGATTCAATCACGCCGACCGCCGCACGGGCACAATCACAATCATGATGCAGTGCTTGAAGAACCAGGAGTCCCCTGCTGGACTTTCCCGGCTGACGTCCAAGGGTCCCGAAACGGTTCAGAACGACCGCCACGACCCCCCAATCATTCATTCCCAGCCAGCTACCCCCCGCGACCTGATCCTTGCCTGCGAGGATGTGTGGTTGGTCGGGCCAATGCCGACCCGGTGCCAACCAGGGTCGATCCATCATTTCATCACGGTTTGCCGCCAGAAGAAGGGGCCAGTCATGGCCGGGCCGATAATGGATGACGACGCTGCACATGATTTTGTACCATGATCCCTTCGGGATTCAATCCAAAACCTTGAGAAGATCGGCGGTCCGTTCCCTGGATGGGTGTTCCCTGAGCCACAGGCGCAGGGCATGGATCCTCCCTTGGGCACGGAAGATCATTTTGGCATCGCCGCCAACCGAACCTTTGAGAAAATCAGACAGAATCATTCCAAGCGTCATCCAGGTGAACACCAGAAACGACAACTCCCGGTGACGCCCGATGAAATGAATTCCCATGATCGTTTCCACCAACCCGTAGAAGTGGTACTCGGAGCGTTCGTTTTTGGGAACGAAGGTGTGTTCGTGGCGTACCCGGCTTTGGTGACAAACGTACAGGTCATATTTTTTACCGATGGGATAACTGAAATAAACATCTTCCATGATCGCCCTGCGGGTGTCGATTTCCTTGTGGAAGAACTCCTTGACAATCTCATGACGCCAGAAGGTGACCCCTCCGGGCAACCAGTCGGTTTTGATGTCGGAGCTGACATTGCACAACGAGGTTGACCGACCCGACTTCATCACCTTGCCCGGGGCCATGCCACCAATGTTGAACAACAGTTTAAGCGGATTGGGCTTCCATGATGCGGCATTGGTGATGTTGCAGGCGATACCGGCGGTATTGGGACCGGTTCGATTCCAAAAGTTCAACATGTGTTCGATGGCATCGGGTTCCAGGACAATGTCATCATCGAAAAATCCAACCAATGGAACGTCGGGATCCAGGAGGCTGATGGCAATATTCCTTTGCCGAATCTGGCCGGGTAGTTCACTATGGTGGTAACTGATGTTGAGGCGGTCGGCAAAACTCATGACAACCTCCTCGATGTTCATGCCACTGGCCACGACGATGAAGCGGCCACATGGAACGGTTTGCTGAGAAAAACTCGTCAACAGTTTTTTCATGTTGTCCGGACGGTCCTTGGTCGGAACCAGAATGGTGATGTCTCCGCCGGTGTATTGCCTGGACATGTTTCCGGGTTCTCCTCGACTGGCTTTTGTGGGCTGCTGGAAAATTTGTTCCTTCACAAGCCAATTGATTCTACTGTGTCATCCTGGAAAAGGAAGGGTTGGCAATCAGCTCTATGGAAATTATCATGTAACATGATTTATTATTGCGCTATAATTTTGTAAATTTCTTCCTTATGGATGGGTGTGCCTCCCAGTTTGGGATCATTTAATTCGGATCGGACAATGGAGTGAGGTTGATTCATGAGAATCCTGATCGCTGATGACGATGACAGCAGCAGGCGATTGCTTGAAGGCATTCTTGCCCCCTATGGCGAATGTGTCATGGCGGAAACCAGCAATGAGGCGGTTGATTTGTTCAGGGAAGCCCATGATCAGGGAACTCCTTTTGAACTCGTCTGCCTGGACATCATGATGCCGGATATGGATGGTCAGTTGGCCCTGGCTCAAATGCGTGGCATCGAAAAAGAGAAAAAGGTTGCTGCCAATGACCAGAGCATTGTCATCATGGTGACGGCCCTCAATTCGATGCAGACAGTGGTTTCGTCTTTTGAGGGTGGGGGTTGCAATGCCTATCTCACCAAACCGGTGACCAAAAGAACCTTGCTGGAAAAAATAAAGAAATATGGTTTGATCGATTGAATTCCAGGCAATGGATCATTCATTCGGTAACGCAGGGGGACGAGCCTTCACCATGCCAAAACAAACGAAAACCTACATAAAAATTCTTGAAGCGGCGCTCCCCTTGTTTGCCGCATTTGGTTACAAAGGGGTCGCCATGCGCGATATCGCCAATACCGTGGGGATTACAGCGGCCGCCCTGTATAATCATTTCCCCAACAAGGAGGCGCTTTATTTCAAGGCATTGGAATATGCGTTCGATGCCCAGGTGGCGGGATTGGCCGAAACCCTTGCTCAAACCCAGACGCCACGGCAACGCTTGACCGCGTTCATCGGATTTTGGGTTGAAACCTTTGGCAGCGATGTCATTTTGCGTGCCTTGTTGCAACGAGAGATGACCGATGCCGACGAAACCCGTCTACGTTTGTTGGCGCAACATGTGTTTCAGCCCGTTTATGTCGAAATCGAAGGGTTTATTCAGTCACTTTCCGCCAGACACGATTCCCTGATGTTGTTCACCTCCATCGCCGGGCTGGTGATGTATCATTTCGAGACTGCCCCGATGCGCAAGCTCCTTCCTGGCTATCATCCTGATCAGGATGAACATGCCACCATCATTGAACATGTTGTCTCTCTGTTGGCGCAGGGTTTGAATATTTCGTGAGATTGGCCGCTTCCATCATCACAACAGGAAGCTGGAAGTGGTTCCGTGTCAATCATGACTGAATGTTCATTCATTGATTTAGACCAAATTTATATGAATGTCAACAGATCCTAAAAGCCGCTTTCACGTACCATGAGGGCATACAGCCATCGACCCAGGCGAACCATGGGGGCTTCTCCGGGAATTTGAAAACAGAGGGTGCCCCGGATGATCTGAGGGACGTTTCCAGAGGTTTCGTCGGGGAGGCAGGTGGCATGGAGCTGGCTTAGTTTGGGGATGAGCCGTCCGTCATGGGTGGGGGGCAATACCACGAGCGGACCTCCGTAGGTGGCTGCCAGCATGGGTTCGGGGAGCGTGGCGAGGGTGGTTTGTCCCACGGCGGTCAGTCGGCAACGTCGGATGGGCCAGGTTTCCTGTTCCGGTTTGAAGGTCCCTTCATCACCGACCCGGGGCAGGGGGTGATGTTCTGCCGGGAGTATTGCCTCGATCAATCCCCGGGTGCGGTCTGCCAGGGTCAACAACAATTCATTTTCAGCAATCCAGTCACCTGCCACCAAATGTTCTTCAAGATCGACCACTTCACCTGGGAATGGGGCGGTGACGGTCAAGCGTGCGATCCTCTCGGTCAGGGCATGATATTCCGCCTGGCGGTATTCGAGTTGACTGCGCAGGGAAAATTCATTTTCCAAAAGTAGTTTTCTGGTGCCAGGGGCCTGGAGTTGCCACCGGATCTGGTCGATGGTGGTGGCGATGGTACGGGCTTCATGCATCCGTTCGGGCGCGGTGAGTTGGAATAACAGGGTTCCCTGATCCACCTTTTGTCCGAGGACGACGGGGAGTTGTTCCAATCGTCCCGCCTCGGCGGCGTGGAACAGGGTGTGGCGTTGGGCGCGTAATGTGGCGGGGGCATTGAGGTCGGAGGACCAGGGGATGAACAGTTGAAGGATCAACAGCAGGGTGATGAGTCCCGTGGTCAGGGCGTGCCCGTTTTTGAACTGCGTCCCGGGGAGGGACATCCAAATTTTGATTTCACCCAGGATCGGTTTGATGAGGAATTCATGGAGTGCCACCCAAAACAGGAGCACACCCAACAGTTTGAAGAACAGGTGATAGACGAACAGGGCGATCATCAGGAACAGCATCGTTCGGTAGGCCCAGGTCGCCAGGGAAAAAAAAACCAGGAACCGACGCCTTGTGGCAGAGCAGGGTTCGGGCGGAGCAGCTCCCGGGCCGAACAACCGTTCCCGCAACCACCAGCGTCCCATGGCGAAGGCCCGGGGATGAAGGTTGGGAAGGTCCAGCAGGTCGCAGAGTAGAAAATAACCATCAAAGCGCATGAGCGGGTTGAGGTTGATCACCCAGGTCCAGACCCAGGTGGTGGTGGCCAGCAGAAAGGCGGCATCCCTGCCATGCCCCTCGGGCAGGAAATGCCATGAAAACATTGCCATCCCCGCCAATCCCAGTTCCACCAGGATGCCTGATGCGCCGACGATGAGACGTTTCTTTTTTTCCGGCAGTTTCCAGACTTCGTTGGTTTCGGTGTACAACACCGGCCAGGCGCTGACGAACGCCACTCCGATGGTGGCGACCCTGCAACCGAAATAACGGGCCGACAACGCATGTCCCAGTTCATGGGCGCTTTTGGCCATCATGAAGGTGATCCCGTAGAGCAGCATTCCGGATGGTGTGAGAAAGTCCATGAAGGAACTGCGGAAGGTTTCCCATTGTTCCAGGGTCAGGATCAGGCCGGTGAGTGTGGTCCCGATGATGAACAAAAGGGTGGGCCATGAGAAGAGCCAGGACAGATGTTCGATCATCCCCTGCAACAGGGGATCGGGATGAAAGAGCGGGATCCTGAAAAACAAGAGTCGCGACAAGACCGACCCCATCCCTCCCCGGGTTGCCCGGGTGAGGGTGTGCATCCAACGTTGTCGGTCCGAGGAGGTGACGGGTTGCAGCAGATGATGGTTGGCGAGGAGTCGTTCCAACGCATGGATGGTGGCGGGGATGGTGGTGAGGGTCGTTTCGCGTTGGATGGCGGCGGCGATCTGATCGGGGTGCCGGAGCGACCAACGCAACAGGATTTCGAAGTGTTCCCAACCAATGCGATAAAAACGGTTGCTGACGGGATCATGAATGGTCCAGGAGGGGCTGCCATCGGCGTTGCGGGGACCCTCATGGAGGGTCAGTTCTTCGCGCAGGGGGGTCACAAGCCCAGCCATTGCCGTACCAGGATCCAGGGTTTTCTTCCGAGATAGCCGCCCAGCGTGACACGGCCGTGATAAATGCGTGCCGATCCCCTGAAACCGATGCGGGCAAACGGGGTGGCCCGATCAAAGGTTCCCTTGAGTTGATAGGCAAGGGTTCCTTCGGGGGTGGGGGTTGCCTGGTAACTGATCTGGCTCAAGGTCGCCTGGAGGGGTTCGGTGGGGCGGCCATTGAGAAACAACGAAATTTCGGCTCCGGGATCGAGTGGGATGGCATCGGTGACGGCGAGTTGGATGGCAAGTGCGACGTGTGTCGGGTCGGCCAGCATGAACAGTCGTTCCCCCTGGGCGACGGGACGACCGATCCAATCATCGGGATTGGCAAAGATCACGACTCCGTCTTTCGGGGCGGTAATGAGGACGGTGTTTAATTTTTCTTCAAGAAAGGCAACCTCCGTCAGGCGTTGCCGGACCTTGAGTCCGAGCATGGAAGCCATGGGGGCGGTTTCGTGGCCATGGACCGCTTTTTGTTCCGCCTGGCGGAATTCGGCGACGGCGACATCATGTTCACGCCGGGCGATTTCCAGGCGGTTTTTCAGTTCTTTGTCATCCAGGGCCAGGAGGGGATCACCACGATGCACCTCCTGGTTGGGGGTGACCAGAAACCGGTCCACGATCCCTTTCATGGGGGCGCGGAGGATGATCGGGCGTTCCGGGACCACCTCCGCCGGGGCCAGCACCGATTGTCGCACCGGGATGAAGAGGATGGGCAGCAGCAACAGCGCCAGTGCCCGGCGGCGGTTTCGATGCAGCCATGCCATCCATCGTCCACGCCATGGATCGGTTCCGGCGGTAATCCGGTACCAGGACAGCCCATAGACTGCCACCAGGTCTCCCAGGAGCAGGGTATCTTCCCGGTGCCAGGGAGTTTCCCGGGCCAGCAGCAATCCACCCATGCAGGGACCCCGGGCGGGACCCAGGGGGAGCAGAAGGCCGTGGGTTGGCAGATGATTGGACCAGTCCGCCGCCAGGTTGGCGGAAAGGTCTTCCCGGTGGATGTGCAGGCTCCCTTCCCGGATGGCCTTGTCCATGGTTTCGCGCAGCAGGGCGGTGAGCCATTGCATGAATGGGGCATCGGGGTCGGGTTGGGGATGCCCCGAGACCGCCTGAATCGTTCCCCCCCGTTCACGGGTGGACCACAGGATTGCCTGACGATAGGGCAACAATTGACGGGTTTCGTTGACCACCATGAAGTCGAAGGCGGGCTGGGAGGTGACGGCACCCGCCTTGCGGATCAGCTCCAACAGGGTGGCAATCGATAATACCGTATCGTCGGTCCCGGGCGTCATGGCAGTTTGCTTGAGATTTCCAGGGCGGCTTGACCACTCATCCCCGGCAACAGTTCCGGGTGATCGCCCGTGATGCGTCCGACAATCTTCACCGATTGGCTCAAGGCATCGATACGGGCACCAATGGCGGTGACAAGGGCGGTGTAGGTGGCAGAGGTTTCATCGATGTGGATCTTGAAGGCATCACCCTTGGCCAGATGGGACAGGTAACGGCTGGGCAGGAGAAAAACCGCTTGCAGGGCGTTGGGGTCGAGGATTTCCATCAGCGGGTCGCCTGCCTTGACATACTGGTGCGGTTGGGCCATTCGTTCCGCCACCCGTCCCGAAAAGGGGGCGGTGAGTTCACAGCGGCTGATGCGCACCTGGATGATTTTCATCTCTGCCCGGGCGGTTGCTGCTTCGGCTGCGGCCAGTTCCTCTTCCATGCGGCTGGTGGCATTCAGATGGGACAGCCGTTGTTGGACCGACACCTTGGTTTCCGCCGCCTTCACTTGGGCCTGTGCCCGTTCGAGCTGGGCCTTTTCCAGAGAACAGTCAAAACGGACCAGAAGATCCCCCTGCTTGAAGGATTGTCCCTCCTCGGGGGCGATCTCCAGGACACGGGCGGCAAAATCGCTGGCAAGGACGACATGGCGTTGGGTGATGAGTTCGGCGCGCAGTTCCGGGGGGGCCAATGGCAAGGGGGGGGCGGTTTCCTGCCCTGCGGCAACCAGCGGCCATATCAACCCGGCAAGCACGGCCCAGAAATAAATCGGGTTCATGACATGGTGTCCTTGTTGGGGATAAGGGGATGTCAATCGTCATTGGAACCGGGTGCCGACCATTCCAAATCAGAATAGGCTTATTCAATGTCAACGTGAATATCTGAATGTGAACGTACTACACAAATAATTGAACCACAATATGTTCCAACGTTTGCCCGACGGGTTCGCACCCCGTGCTCGTATTGATTCTACTTTGTCACATTCATTAACTGGAGAGGATGGCTGGCAAATGACTGATATGCATAGGAATATTGAAAGAAAAAAGGGGGCTTAAGGGATTGCCCCCAGGACTTTGACTTTGATTTTGATTTTGTTTTTTACGCGCCATTT
>PEAN01000123.1 GCA_002753735.1 Magnetococcales bacterium DCbin4 | reverse complement strand
GGAGGTAGAAACAAAATCAAATTCAAATTCAAAATCTAATTCAAAACCTTGGAGGACTTCGTCCCCCAAACCCCCTGTGGGGGAGGTAGAAACAAAATCAAATTCAAATTCAAAATCTAATTCAAAACCTTGGAGGACTTCGTCCCCCAAACCCCCTGTGGGGGAGGTAAAAACAAATTCAAAATCAAAATCTAAAGTCAAAACCCTGGGGGCAATCCCCCAGACCCCTTTTTTTTTTCAATAATGATTGATCAGCCTATCCCGGGAGCCACCCCTTGTCCGACAACCAGAAAGCCAGAGACCAAGCCCTCGAACTGGATGAAGAACTGCGCGACATCCCACAAGAGGTACGCAACGTCCTGCACCCGGTACGGATGACCCAAAAAGAACATTTTCAATTCCGCTGCCACCCCGGAATCGACTGCTTCAACGCCTGCTGCCGCAATATCGAGATCATCCTGACACCCTACGACCTGATCCGAATCCGCCGCCGCCTGAATCTGGACGCCGAAAGCTTTCTCTACCAATACGCCACACCCTTCACCCTGACCAAAGGACAATTGCCCGTCCCATTGATCCGCATGGATCCACAAACAGGACAATGCCCATTCAACACACCCCAAGGGTGCAGCATCTACAGCGATCGCCCCGTCGCCTGCCGCTATTACCCAATCGGCATGGCCCTGATGCACAAACAACAAACCAATAACGACGATGAATTCTACTTCCTCATCAAAGAGGAATTCTGTCATGGCCACCGCGAAACCAAGGATTGGACCATCCAGGAGTGGCGAACCGATCAAGGTTCAGATGGTTATGATATTCAAAACCACGGTTGGATGGAATTCATTCTCAAACGACGCTCCGCCGGAGATGCCGTCGCCACGGCACTGCAACTTTCCGAGTTTTTCTACATGGCCAGCACCAACCCCGAAGCGTTCCGCCGTTTTGTCTTCGATTCCAGCTTCCTGAAACGGTTCGAAGTCGATCCGGAAACGGAACGGTTGATTCGCGAAGATGATCAGGCGATGACCGAATTTGCCTTTTCCTGGTTGAAAAGCGTCCTCTTCGGCGACGATGAAGTCAAAGTCAAACCAAGCGCTTTCACAAACCTCAAAGAGCGGAAATCGGGGAAAACCCCTCCCCCATGAATCGCCGTGGAACCCTGATCCATGCTCATCCGTCCCTGCGGCATCTGTATCGTCGGCAACCGATTGTTGACCATGCGTTATACCTATGGAAGCCACAACCGGTTCAATCTTCCCGGTGGCAGCCAGGAAGGTGAAGAACAGGTTGTCGATACCCTGCACCGGGAATTCATGGAAGAGCTGGGAGTCAACATTGAAGTTGGCGATTTGCTCTTGACCTGCGAAACCCTGATCAAAAACCGCCTCACCCTGCACCTGGCCTTCCAGATTACCCGGATCAAAGGAACCCCCCGATGTAATCCCGCCGAAACCCGCGCACAGGAAGTCACATGGCTCCCCCTGGAACACCTGGGGCGGGATATCCTCTACCCCGCCATCGGCCCCGAACTCGAATCGGCCATTCTGCCAGACCATCCCCATCCCACGCATCTTGGCCGGTTGAACCAACCCTGGTTTGAATGACCCCCCTGCCATCAGATCCGAACTTGGAACTTGGATCAACCATTTTCCACACCACCCCCTGTCCTGCCCATTTTGACCGATTGGACCGGTCCAGGTTGGAATACCCCCCTGTCACCGTCACCACGACCACAAATTGCCCCATTCATGGTTGCCCGCATTCTACCTATAGAAAATTACATTCCAAGATAAACAGAATCTTTATTGGATTTTTTTCGCCGGTTCCATGCGCAATTATTGAAAGTCTTTTCCGTTAAAATAACGTGAAAGCTGCTGCACAATCAGCGGTATCTCAGTGGGAGATGGATTTTTAACATTTTGTAAAACAAGGTAAAAAAATAACTTTTCTTCCAAGGTCGGCGAACCCTGTCCCGGGTCCCGGATCAGGGGGAACCGAGCCCCGAAATCAATAAAAACCCCGGAACATCAGCATATCATGTAGTTCTTAAATTTATATCGGGAAATATACGATTGACTTGTCCCCTGTTCTTAATCTATTCATCAATCACTGTATTATCCACATATAAATGAATCTTTAATCAGGGTTGCATTTATTTATCGCGGCGTAGATTCCGTGGCCGACATGCCAAGATTGGCGGGACACGGGAGATATGGACATTTGACGATGTAACGGCGTGGGGCACCATTCAATCTGGAGGAAACACGATGGCGGTCATCAGAAACATTTTTGCCATGTTGGGGTTGGTTACGTTGTTGGGATTGGCCTATGCCTTTGTACGCATTGCCCCCATCATGTCCGAATTCGATCCTGGTTATATGGAAATCTATCAGGATTTTGCCACCAAGCTGCTGACCACGAAGGATCCCGGCGAAGCGATGATGTGGGCTGTTCCCGTCGAAGATCCAGCATTGAAGGTGGAGGATGTGAAGGAATCGCTGAAAAGTCTGGCGGTCCAGAACAACTTTTTGTATGTCGGTGAATCGGCATTTTACAAACAGGTGGAGGCAGTGACGGGTCAACCCTATCGTCACATTGCCTTTTTAAGTTTTTGTGATGCGAAGGTCGGCAAGATGATGGCCGATTATCGGGATGCCTATACCGGTTTCATGCCGTGTCGCATTTCGGTGGTGGAGGACAAAAATGGCAAGTTGTGGCTGTACTCCATGAACCTGGACATGATGATTCATGGTGGAAAAAAACTGCCGGATGATCTGCGGACTGAGGCATTGCGTGTGCGTAACGTCATCTGGAAGATGTTGCATGGGGCAGCCAAAGGAGAATTTTGACTCGGGCTGTTGTGGGGAGACGATGGATCGGGATGATCATTTCCATCCCGGGGGAAAATCGACCACGTGTTTCTATAATTGATGTCATTGGAGGGTACTATGCATCGAAAAAAAGTCCACATGCTGGCCTTGGTCAGTGGGATCATGGCAGGAGGATTCCTGTTGAGTTCAACAGCTTCAGCCGCCGAAGCGGGTGCAACCGCTGCAATGCTGGCCAATACCTGTGCCGGATGTCATGGCACGGATGGGATCTCCGGGGGACCTGCGATGCCGACCATCGCCGGGCTTCCCGCCAATTATCTCAAGACCATCATGGGAGAATTCAAGGACGGAACCCGCCCCTCCACGATCATGGGACGGTTGGCCAAGGGCTATACCACGGAAGAAATTGCTCTGATCTCTGACTTTTTCTCCAAGAAGAAATGGGCCAATGCCCAAAGCCACGCCAATTCAAAGAATGCAACCGCCATTGACGCCGCCCAGGCTGCCAAGGGTGGAAAAGTTGTTGCCGATGCCAAGTGTGACAAATGCCATGAGGACGACGGTGTATTCCAGGACGAAGACACCCCCCGGGTTGCCGGACAATGGCTTGATTATCTCATCTTCAAGATGCAGGACTACAAGAATACCGCGCTGAAAGTCCCGCAAGAGAAAAAGATGGAAACGGCCATGGAGAAACTGACCCTGGAAGATTTGATTGCCGTTTCTCACTTTTACGCCTCCAAGAAGTAACCGGTTGAGAGGAGAGGATCATCATGTCAATGTTGAATCGTAGAAGCTTTGTCAAACTTTCCGGCGCGGCCGCCCTGGTTGGACTTTCCGCAACCACCGTATCCCGTACTGGTTTTGCCGCCGACAAGGGAAAAGTTGTGGTGATTGGTGGTGGCTATGGTGGGGCCATTGCCGCCAAGTACATCCGGATGGCGGATCAGGGGATTGACGTCACCCTGATCGAGCAGAACACGCACTATTATTCCTGCCCGCTCTCCAACTGGGTGGTTGCCGGATTCCGCGACATTGAAGTGCAGAAATGGGGCTATGAAGGGTTGAAGAAGCATGGCATCAAGGTGGTTCACGAACAGGCCACCGAAATCGACCCCGCCACCAAGACCGTGACCACCAAGGGCGGAACCAAATTCAAGTATGACCGCCTCATTGTCAGCCCCGGTGTCAACTTCAAGCCGATGGAAGGGTATGACGCCGAAGCGATGGAAAAGATGCCCCACGCTTGGAATGCGGGTCCGCAAACGGTCCTTCTGCACAAGCAGTTGTCGGAGATGCGTGACGGCGATCCGTTCATCATGGTTGCCCCCACCGACCCTTTCCGCTGCCCCCCTGGACCTTACGAACGGGCCAGCCTGGTCGCCCACTATCTGATGAAGAACAAACCCAAATCCAAGGTGATCATTCTGGATCCCAAGGACAAGTTTTCCAAGATGGGACTGTTCACCGCCGGTTGGACCAAGCTGTACGGTTATGGGACCGACAAGAGCAAGATCGAATGGATTCCCGGTGGCGAAGGTGGCAAGGTCACCCGTGTCGATGCCAAGACCATGACGGTCTATACCGAAATGGCGGAGTTCAAATCGAGCTGCATCAACATCATTCCGCCGCAAAAGGCCAACGCCATTGCCGAAATGGCCAAGCTGACCGACGAATCGGGTTGGTGTCCGATCAACTTCGACACTTTTGAGTCGAAGATTCACAAGGACATCCATGTGATCGGCGATGCCAGTGCCGCCACCGGCCTGCCAAAGTCGGGCTATGCCGCCAACTCCGAAGCCAAGGTGTGTGCTGCCGCCATCGTTGCCCTGCTCAATGGGCAAAAACCGGGCGAACCTTCCTATGTCAACACCTGCTACAGCATGTTGAGTCCCACCTACGGTATTTCCGTAGCGGCGGTGTACAAGCTTCAGGAAGGCAAAATCAAGGAAGTGGGGGGTGGTCTTTCCGCAGCGGATGCATCGGATGCGGTTCGGCAACAGGAAGCGCTCTACAACGAAAGCTGGTATCAAAGCATCATGGCGGATACCTTCTCCTGATGCATGAACACTGAGGACCAAGGCAGGATCCGGCCTTGACATGTCCTGGGCGGGGTGTCACCGCACACCCCGCCTTTTTTCGTCGGGTCGATCATTCGTCCTGTTCTTGAATTTGTTGTCGAAAAGAGTTTGCCCTTGCCATGGACGGGGGGCATTGTGTAGGCTCTCGAAGATTGTTTCCCCTTTCGCGGATCGGTTGGTTCAACCTGTTCAGTATCAGTCTTTTACAAGGGTTATCGAACGATGGGATTGATTAATAAACTTTGGGGGACGTTGCGCCGTCCCCACCAAAAATTTGCCCTGGGTCTGCTCCTGGGGGTTGGTTTTCTTGGAGGTGTTATTTTCTTTCTGGTTTTCCATTTCACCATGAACGCCACCAACAGCATGGATATTTGTATTTCATGCCATGAAATGGAAGGGGTTTATGAAGAATACAAGGAAAGCAAACATTACAGCAGTCCCTCCGGGGTTCGTGCCACCTGTTCCGATTGCCATGTTCCCAATGGCAAAACCTTTGGCGATTACATTGACAAATTCCTGGCCAAATTGACGATTGGATCGAAGGACATCTTCCATCACATGATCGGGACCTATCCCACGCGTGAAGCCTTCGAAAAGGATCGTTGGCATCTTGCACAAAACGTCCTGAAAGACATGCGGGCAAGAGATTCCAAAGAGTGCCGCCATTGTCATTCCTTTGAAGCCATGGACATGGAAGAACAGGACAAGTCAGCAGCGCGCAAACACAAAAGGGTCATGGAAAGCGCCGACAAAACCTGCGTAGACTGTCATACTGGCATTGCCCACAAGGAACCCAAGGAACCTGAATCGGAAAAAGGAAAGGCTGAAGAAAAACCGGCCGAGAGTTCTGGGGCGGCAAAATGATGCCGTGTTCATCTTCCTCCAGGGCTTGAGGAAAAACCCCCAGATCTTTGATGCGTCTGTCCATCGGTTGTCTTTGGCGGGACATGATGCACATGATTGGGATCGATCACATGGACCACTTTTAACTCTTTTGGAGCGCCGAGCATGGAAAACAAAGATATTCTGGCGATGAACCGCAGAGGCTTTTTCCGATCCGTGGGTGCCGCGGGAATCGCGGTCGCAGTGGGGAGTACCATGGCAGCTCTGCCCGGAACCGCTTCCGCCAATATCGATGCCTTGATTGCCGAGCAGGTCGGTCCAGGTACCATCACCATGGACAAAATCACCCTCGACATCCCCGACAAGGCAGAAAACGGAGCCATGGTCCGGATTCCCATCGTGGTCAATCATCCCATGGAACCCAACAATTATATCGAAAAAGTGGCGGTCTTTGTGGATGAAAATCCGAAACCGTTCGTTGCCAGTTACAATTTCATTCCCGAAAGCGGCCAGGTCAATATTGAATTCCGCCTTAAAATGGCCAAAACCTCCATGCTGCGGGTTGTTGCCAAAAGCAATACCGGTTCTCTTTTTGGCTTTAGCAAAAAAATTGAGGTTGCCGAGGGTGGATGTGCCGGTTGACGGGCACCCTTTAAGTCAATCTTGACCATCGCATTCACTACAGTTTGAGAGGACGTATCATGACCATTGGCAGCCCAAAGGTTCGCGTACCCAAGGATCCCGTCAAAAAGGGTGATCTGGTCATCATCAAAACCATGATTCAACACCCCATGGAAAGTGGTCTGCGCAAGGACAAGGACACCGGTGAAATCGTTCCGGCGCACCATGTCGTCAGTGTCAAAGCAGTTTACAATGACAAGTTGGTGCTGGATGCCGTTTGGACCGGTGCCGTTTCCAAAAACCCCTACCTCGGGTTCCACCTGCGGGCGGAAAAAACGGGTCCGGTCGAAGTCACCTGGAAAGACGACAAAGGCCAGGAATTCAAGGCAGCGGAAACCATCACGGTGGCCTGATCTTTTTTTGCACGGTTCAACCCATCGCGATCATTCAATGGAGGTGGGATCTTTGCCTTGAGCATCGATCCCGCTTTCTTTTTTAGTTTTACGCACCAGCGCACAAGCAATACAACTTTGAACGAAATAATGTTTTGAGATACGTATATATGAATTGTAATTTATGATGGTCCGGCACCTTGGCGGGCGTTATTGGATCAAAAATCCCAACCGGCTGGATCCATTGTGAAAAAAATTGACCCTCTTTCTCGTTCATGGAACAAAGGTATTGCATAACTGTTTGTCGTTGCTGTAAGATGCGCCATCATTTCAACACATTTAACCTGATCCAGGTCATCACATGTCTCTCACAAAACTCGACTTGGCCAATGCCGTGTACCGTAGTCTCGGTTTGTCTCGTTCGGATGCTGCCGTGATGGTCGATGAAGTTTTTGAACTGATTCGGCATCAACTTGAATCGGGTGAAACCGTGAAATTGCCCGGTTTTGGTAATTTTCAGGTCCGCCAGAAAAATGCTCGCAGGGGAAGAAACCCAAAATCTGGTGAAGAAGTTGAGATTTCTGCCCGTAAAGTGGTTACTTTCAAACCTTCAGCCATACTTCGCAAGCGCGTCAACCATAGCGACTGAAGACTGTTCACATCTTTCCTTTTGCATGCCGATGAATTGCAGATTCATCGTTATGTTTGATACCGCCTTGAGCCATTGGGGTTGTATCGGCCTTGCATGAGAACGGAAGATTTCCCCCCCAAGGTTTTGCTTCTCCTGTAATTTCGAAGAGATCGTTGAACGTATTGAGTTGCTCTGGAGCGTCGTGGAACCAATGCTCCGGGGGCACTTCTGTCACTTCTGTGGGGGTGGGAGATTTTCTTGACTCCCTCCACATTGGATTCATTCTCCTTTGTCACATTCATTATCACTGATTGTTGACACTCAAAAAATTATTGAAAGAAAAAAGGGGTCTGGGGGATTGCCCCCA
>PEAN01000048.1 GCA_002753735.1 Magnetococcales bacterium DCbin4 | reverse complement strand
CGTTCTCTGTTCGATGGTTGGTTAGAAACTCCATCTTGGCCCATTTCGAGGCCGTTGGGAACGGGGCGGACCATACCATTAGACCCCTTTTTTCTTTCAATATTCTTTTTAAACCGGGACCGGCCCGTTTGGACCGGTCCCGGCCATCATCACACCTTCAACCCATGCGCTTCCATGCTTTTGAGTTCCTTGGAGCGGAACTGCATGAATCTGGGCATGAATTTTTCCCAATCAATGATGTGGGCATCCAACTCCGGCCCATCGATACAGGCATGCTTGCGCACCATCTTGCCATTGATGGTCACCGGAACCATGCAGGCACCACACATCCCCGTGGCATCCACCATGATGGAGTTGAGACTGGCAACGGTCTTCACCCCAAACGGACGCGTCAAATCACTTACCGCCCGCATCATCAACGGCGGACCGATCGTCACCACCTCACCCACCGGTCGTCCCTGCCCATCCCGAGCTTTCTCCAGGATTTTCGTCAACGGTCCGGTGACAAAGCCTTTGAACCCCATGCTGCCATCATTGGTGGTATAGATCACCTCCAATGTTTTCGGGAAACGGGCTTGCAAACGCCCCACCCGTTCATCCTCCCGCGACCAGAAAATATGCCCTTTGCTGCGGAAACCGGAAATCAAGGTCACATGATTACCCAACTCCAAATGCTCACGCATGATGGGATAGACCGGAGGCAATCCCACCCCCCCCGCAGTAAAGACCACCGTCTCGCCATTCTCATAACGGTGCAGATGACTGGGCAATCCCAAAGGTCCCGCAATCCCATGGAAATGTTCACCCACCGCCATTTTATTGATCACCATGCTGCTGGTGCCCAATCCCTGAACCACCAGGGTAATGGTTCCCCGACGGGCATCCCAATCGGCCAACGTCAAAGGAATCAATTCCCCCTTCTGCCACGCCAACACCCGCACAAACTGACCTGCTTTGGCCGACCGGGCAATCAGAGGGGATTCGACCACAAACTCCACAATCCCATCCGCCAGTTGAATCTTGTCCCGAATCACCGCCTTGGCCTGCCCCATCCGGGTATAATGGATCGCCTTGGCAATCATCTTGCGGACCGCCAACGGATCATCGGGCAGATTCATCCCGATCTCCTTGGCCGCACTCAAACCATCCCCCGCCGCCTTGATGGCCGTCGAACCACCCCGCGCCGCATCACCGCCACTGAACACGTTTTCAATGGAGGTTTCCTGGGAATTGGGTCTGACTTCAATCGACCCCCACTTGGTGGTCTTCAACCCCGGCTCCGCATCCTTGACAATCGGATTGGAGGTGTTGCCCAACGCCATGATGGCCAGGTCAATCTGAATGGTTTCGGTATGACCCGTATGCACCGGACTGCGCCGACCCGAAGCATCCGGTTCACCCAGGGTCATCACATCCAAAACCGCTTCCCGGACGAAATGATGATTGTCCCCCCTGAATTCGATGGGGGTGCGCAATACCTTCAACGCAATCCCCTCCTCCAGGGCATGATGCAATTCTTCGACCCGCACCGGCATCTCCTCACGGGTCCGCCGATGACAATCGTCCCCCCCCCCCCCCAGACGCTTGGCGGTACGCACCGCATCCATCGCCGTGTTGCCACCGCCGATGACGATGATCTTCTTGCCCGCAATCTCGGGCAACGGCGTTTCATAATCGTCCTTGTGCGCCTGCATCAGGTTGACCCGGGTCAAAAATTCATTGGCCGACATCACCCCGTTGAGATGCTCCCCGGGGACGTTGAGAAACTTGGGCAAACCCGCCCCCGTCCCCACGAAAATCTTCCAAAATCCCGCTTCCTTGAGCTGCGCCAGGGTCGCCGTCTTGCCCACCAGGAAGTTGGTGACGAACTCCCCACCCAATTGTTTGATCTTTTTGATGACATCATCGATCAATTCGTTGGGCAGACGGAATTCGGGAATCCCATACCGCAACACCCCGCCCAATTCATGAAAGGCTTCGAATACCGTCACCGGAAACCCTTCCTTGAGGAGCAGATAGGCGTTGATCATCCCCGCCGGCCCCGAACCCACCACCGCAATCGGGGGTTTTTTCCCTGCCGTCCAAGGATTGACATAATCACTGGCCTGCTGGAACAACGCCTCCGGATCCCGCACCTTGCGGCTTTGGGGGAGATACCATTCCAGTTGTCCGATCTCCATCGGCTTCTCCACCAGGGTACACACCCCCTGGCATTGATGCTCCTGGGGACAGACCCGTCCCGTCACGTTGGGCAGCGGGTTGGAATCGCGAATGATGGCATATGCATCCTCAAACCGCCCCTGTCCCAGACAACGCAACATTTCCGGAATGTGAATCTTGACCGGACATCCCCCCTTGGGTTCCGACTTGCCGGTGGGAATGCCGATTTCACACGGACGGTCATCACACTGTTTGTCACGCAACACCTCCAGCCAGACAAACAATTCCACCTCGCGAAAGGAATACCCCAACCCCATGTAGCCCAGATAGCCCTGGGTCACCAGGTCGAAATCCTTGTTGCGCTCGTTGGCCGGACGAATGTACGGCGGTATGTTGTTCTGACTCGGCCAGTTTTGCGACAACCCCTTGAACATGGGATAACGGTCGGAAAGATACCGGTCGATGGCCTGGATGAACCGGCGTTTGAACTTGAGGGGAACATCCCAGACGAAACGCATCAATACGATGCTCATGGCGTCCCCTTGCAGGAGGAGATTCCAGAATTTTTTGACGAATTCTGCTGTCATCTCCTCCTTTCTAAATTCACTGGCAATCGCATCCACCCCCTCTTCGATGAAAATACTGCGAAACATCGAAGGGTTGTTGAACAGCCGTTCCTTGAGCAGATCCATCTGTTTCTGGAAAATCTCGACTGCATGACTGCTTTCCAGGTTTTTCATCTGCTCGGCCACCGACTGCTGATGATGGCTGGTCGCTTCGATCTCCTGGGTTGCCCGATAATAGCGTTCCAGATCGGATGGATCGTAATTGTAATCCATGGAGTTTTGGCTGGACGTCTGCATGTGATCCATGTGGTTGCCTCCTGTAGGCACATTCAGTTCCCAAAGTCACGCGGGACGGTTGAACTGAATGATCGCGGCATCGCAATCATTGGCGACACGTTCCGCCTTTTTGATCAAATCGGGTGTCAATTCGAGGGTTTGCAATACCCCCTGTTTCACCCGGCTCACCTCCCTGGATTTGCCCTCGTGCATGATGGTCACGTTTTCAAACAAAACGCCCACATCCAGGTAACATTTTTTGCAGTTGGTACATTTGAAGATGTCCTCCTCTGCAATCTGGACCAGCGGTCTGCCGGAACCTTTGCCACCCGCAGCGGCCGCCCCTTCGGCGGCAGGAAGGACACCCGCACCCACCAATGCCGCCCCGACGATCCCCGCCGCCGAAGCCCGGGCACCCGAAGCCAGTTCCGACATCCCACGGGCGATGGAATCCATGCTTTGATCGCGCTCCTGAACCGCCTGAGCATAACGATCCTTCCACAATTCCATCTCACGGCGATGACTTTCCGCCATCTGACCCAACTGCAAACCGGATAACGTTTGCAACGAGCGCCAATGACGCAAACAATCATCGGTCAGCGCCACGATGGCGGGGGACACCGCCAACCGGGTGAGGTGGTTTTTCTTGTCGGTGGACCAGATGAAGGGGGTCAATCCCTCCCTGGCCTCCTTGGACAAGGCGATGAAGGTCGCAATCTCCCGCAGCTCGTCATCATCGCGCACCGGATTGAAGTGTTTCTTGAAACGCCCTTCCCGTGCGGCGAAATCGGCAGCGGTGAAGGGGATCTCCTTGATTTGCGGATGCCCTTCGGCATCCTCGTAGGTGATCGTGGTTTTGCTCCAATCGCTTTCGGGATCGGGATTGCCCTCGATGGAAAACCGTTCCGCCAAGGAACTGCCCGCAAGGGGATTGTGAACGAACACGGGATTCATCCGGCTCTGCACCGCCTCGCGTGCCCGGCGGGTCGAGGCATTGTCGCCAATGCCATGTTCCGGCTGACACGGGGTATAGATGGTCAACAGGGCCGGGGTCTCCTGATGGTTCAACAATTCCAGAACGTTCTTCATGAAATGGTTCTGAATCCCGACCGAAGTCTGGACCACGTAGACATTGGGATGAAACGCCGCCAACAAACTCAATTCCTTGCGGCTTTCGGTCTTGCCCGGATGTTTGTGCCCATACCGCGCCAGATCGGAATCCTGTCCCATGTAGCTGGAGGTCGAAGCCTGACCGCCCGTATTGGAATAGGTACCGGTATCAACGACCACACATTTGATCGGCGTCCGTGTCGCCAACAGTCGCGACAGGGCACCGAATCCGATGTCGAACTGGGAACCGTCACCGCCCAGCGTCAACACGGTCGGCAGCAGGGAGCGTTCTTCATGATCAAAATCCTCCCAGCCGAAATATTTGAAGAAGGGATCATGGACCGTCGGGTCATAGCTGTCCTGAAGTTCCAATTGCGCCACCCGCACCGCCTTGAACTCCAGGGCCATGTGCTGGGACATCCCTTCGAAGATCCCCTTGGCAACCGGTGCGGTATCGTGGAACAGACTGTTGACCCACGGATCGGTGTAGGGATTGAACGGAAAGGTTGAACCATAGATGCTGGTACACCCGGTGGCATTGGCGAAAATGGCATTGGCCGGGCCATTGCCGGTGGGACCGCTCTCCAGATTGAACAGGCTGCGTTCCATGATGCGCATGGCGTTTTGCAAACGCTGCCTGCGGGGTTCATCGCCATTGATCTGGGAGAGCTTGTCGCTCACCGATGCGATGAGTTGTTCCAATTGGAGGATGCGGCGGCGATACCGCTCGCTGTGCAACGCCCGATTCATGCCGGTGAACAACCGCACCGCCGTCACTTCACCACAACCGCGACAGGCCCCATGCCCCCCCGTCAGGGCATAATAGTTTTTGTGATCCAACATCATCCGTTTGATATCACCCCCGGACGCCAGGGAGTTGTTGAAAAACCGGGCCGGAGTATTGGGCAGATGGGTGAGAAAGGTCAGACCCTCTTCCAGTTTACGTGCGATTTCAGGCGTCTGGACCCGTTCGACCAACGCCTTGGGTCCGCAGACATCGACGCATTCCAGACAGCCGGTACACTTCCATGGATCCACCACCACCGAATACAGGCCGCCGCTGCCCGACATCGATTTTTCCATGGCATCGAAGAAGGGACGGGTTTTTGCCACCTGAAATTTGGCCAGGACGGCGACCAGTTTGGAAAAGTTTTCCCGCGTCGTCGTGCTGGAGCCGAAATCCATACCGATATCCATCTGGAAACCGGCATCGGCAACCACTTCACTGAACGTTTTGGGATCCTTGGCGGGCAGTTTGCGATAGGTTTCGCGCACCACATTGGACAAGGGGATCACCAGGTCGCTCAAGGCATGCTTTTGCGGTGCCGGAATTTCAAGCTCGGCAATGCCCGCATTGATCAGGTCATGAATCTCATGAACCGTGTTGGGAATGGCGGCATCGGGACAGGCGATGGCACATTCCATACAGCCGGTACACAGATGGGGGATGAATTCCGGCACGTCGAGACGGAACAACCCCTTGTCCTTCCAGGCGGCGGTGGCGATGGGGATGTGCAACCCCTGACCGGGATAGACCGGGCTTTCACCGATGGTGCCCGCCTTGAACGGATCGGTCGTGGTCTTGGCAAAATAATTTTGATCGAACATCCCGGAACATCCGGACGCCGGTCCCCGTTGCACCATGGCGGCGGAAATGGCCACCCCTGGTCCACGGTTCACGTTGGCCAAGTTCGACTCCGCTTCGACGAAGGCGGGTTCATTGTATTCCACCTTTCGGGTGGAGAGGATCCCCCGCTTGATGACCGCCATGTTGCTGGCGACCACCTTGTCCCCCTTGCCGCCAAACTTTTTCTGAATCTGATTTTGAATCTTGGTCAGCAACGTCTCTTCGTCCGATTTGCCGACCACCTGGGCGACATTGCCGCACATGGCACCGATGAAGGCGATCCCCATCATCCGGATCTGCAAATCCTGCGTCGGGGCGTTTTCCTTGGCGATGCTGAAGGCATCGACCACGTAAAAATTGATCGACCTTTCCCGGATCAAACGACGGGCGGCGGTGGGCAATCCTTTCCAGACCGCGAGCGGCGATTCATTGGATTGCATGATGAAGGTTCCACCTTCGGCCAAACCGCGCAACGGATTGGTATGCTCGAACACCTTGTGGTCGGGCGACAGGACGATCTCGACATCTTCCAGGTCGGCGTTGGTGATCTTGATCGGTTCGGGACTCAAGGTCAGATAGAAATTGGTCGGGGCACCACTCTTTTCGGAGCCGTATTTGGGGGCCGATTTGGAGTGGAGTTCCATGACGCCGGCCAGGATGTCGGTCAACAGCTTGCCGGTGGCGATGGTGCCGTATCCCCCCACCGAGTGAAACCGGACCCGCAAGGCCCCTGCGGGAAGCAGATGGGGATTGGCATCGGTGGGAAAGGCCATCTTCGACGTTTCGGGATAGGCCATCCTGAGCCGTTGTTGCAGGTCCACCAGTTCCTGATCCAGGGATTCATCAAAAAAGCGGGTACCCAGATAGAACAGGGGAATGTTCTGCCCCTCTTCCATGTTACGAAACGCCGCCACCAGATGCCGGGGTTGCAGATCATGGCCACCCAGACCGAAAATGCCGGTACACAGGATGGGGGCTTCGCTGATGGCGGGAATGTGGTCGTGCCGGGGTTGTCTGTGGTTTTGCACCGCCTTGAACAGGGCGTTGGCCACCAGTTCACTGAGCATGGTGGAATCGGAACGCTCCAGTACCGTCACCACCCGTTTGCCCCGCAGGGCGTCCACGATTTCAGCCTCGGGAAACGGCATGAACTGCTTGATGGAGACCGAACCCACCTTGTGACCCTGGGTGCGCAGATGATCAACCACCGCCTCGACATCGTCGGTCACCGAACCCATGGAGACGATCACAAACTCGGCATCATCGCTGCGATAGCAGCGCACCGGGGTATAGACCCGTCCCGTCAAACGGGAATATTCTTCCATCGCCTGCCGGATGAATCCGGGGACCGCCCCGGCGAAATGGGTCCGATGGTCCGCGGAACCGGCCTGAAAGTCGGGTTGGTTCTGGGCCGGACCGGTGGTGCCGGGATTGTTGGGATCGACCAGCGCCGGAACCCGTTGCCGCGTCCCTTTGCGATGGGCATTGCGCCATTGCCGGCTCCAACGTCCCTGCAAGGGTTCGGGGACCCACTCCAGGGTGCGACCGATGGTGCCCCCTTCATCGTCCCGTTCCACATCCTGGGCATGGGCATCGAGATGCGCCATGAGCTGGTTGAACGCCGCTTCATCAAAATCGGTACGATGTTTCTGGATGAAGCTTTTGAGCTGATGCACCCGCCCCTTGGCACCGAAGAGCATCTCCTGGGCCACCGTCGGACAGGCAATCCGTTCCTCGGGATCACCCAGGAAGGTCTGCAACAGTTTGGCTTCGGGCAGAAGCACCTCGCTTTGCATGTGCGAAGTGGCAAATCCATCCATGGCATTGGCTACGGCCACCAGCGACAGGGCACTGACCTTGTAACTGATCGCGGCGAGGTCCGCCGCCTCCTGGGGATTGCTGCCGAACAGGATGGTATACCCCGAATTGACCATCGAATAGACATCGTCATGTCCTGCCATGACGTTCAAGGAATGTTTGGACACCACGCGGGCGGCAACGTGCAGGACGAATCCCCCCACTTTTTTTCCGGCGGTGACGTAGTGCGACTCCAGACCATAGAGGATCCCCTGGCTGGAAGAGGCATTGGAGACATAGAGTCCCCCCATCATCGCGGCACCCAGGGCACCGCTCTGAGCCGAATGTTCCCCTTCCGGCTCGAAGAAGAAGGGATGCCTGCCCCACACGTTCATGCCACCATTGGCACGGTAGGATTCATAGATTTCAGAGATTTCCGTGGAAGGGGTGATGGGATAGCCGATCACACCACCACACACATGTCCCATCACATGAGCCACGGCACCATTCCCATGGATGACCGCTTTGATACCCGGGAATTTCGGTTGCTCCGAAGTATTGCCATTCGCCATTTTCTTTCCCCATCATTAGATCAAAAATTCTTCATCTTTTCCTCAGATTGAAAACAAAAACCCCGCCATGGGCCTTTTTTCATGCACCCTGGTCGGACATTGGGATCGTTGGAAATTCCAATCTGCCGTTGAGAATCAATAAACCGCAGGTTAATGGTTCTAAGACACCCTTGCCTTGGACGCAAGATAAATTGAACATTTTTTTTTCTTATGCGCGCGATTGGACAGCATCGATCATGGGCAAAGGTGATACTTGGACAGCGCTAAAGGACACTTGTTCCTGATCCAATTTTCTTTTTTTAGCGTTACCGGGATCGCCGATCATTAGAACAGCGATCATGAAACACAACGCCGTCGTCCACCCGAAGAATCAAAGGGGTTGCTGCGCATGGCAGGTGAACCGGGTGGCATCACCCCGCTCCAGGGAGGAATGGGACACCCTGTCCGAGCGCACCGCCCGGCGACTGGAAGGCGATCCCATATCATTCCAATGCGTGACACCCTGTTGCGACTGGAGCTTGATCTCATGGAGCGCGGGAGACTCAAAGGTCCTTCAATCGGGACGTATTGGAGGGTCAGGGGCTATTTCACTGGAGAAAACTGTGGAACCGTCTGGCGGATTTCCTGGCCAGGGACGGGCACGAACTGAACCGGCAAAGGCCATGCCCGCATGAGGCCGAACAGGATGCCAATCCCCGCAAGGATCATCCCCCCGGTCTTGATCACCACCATCCGAAGTTCGAGTTCCGTGACCCTGGCATCGATTTCCTTGAACCGGATTTCCGTCTTGGCATCCAGTTCCTTGGATCGGGTTTCCGCTTTGGTATCCAATTCCTTGAATCGGGTTTCCGCCCGGGTGTCCAATTCCTTGAGCCGGATTTCCGTCTTGGAATCCAACTCCTTGAGGTCCCGTTGAAGGTCCGACCGGATCTTCTCAATCTCCCGCTTGAGACCGGCTTCAACTTCGGCCAAATCCTTTTTGGTGGCAAGCCGTTCCTCGATCAAATTGACCAGTGCTTCCGCCTGGATTGCGGCCTGTTGTTCCGTCAAGCCGGCATCCCGGAGTTTTCTGACGAAGGCGTAGGTATCAAACGCGATGGCATTTTCCATGAGGGTCCCTCCTTGCCAGACAACTCTATCCCATCATGTTCAGCAGGTACACTTGTTTATTTCGTTTCATTCCCCTTTCAATCGGGGCAATGACTTAAGGAATGCAGAACGGTGAGCCGTCAATCCGGTTTCCTTCAATCATGTTTCAATCCCCTTTCAATCGGGGCGATGACTTAAGGTTTGGATTTGGTGGTGTGTTCTCGATGCAAACAACGGGGGAGTTTCAATCCCCTTTCAATCGGGGCGATGACTTAAGGTCTGTATCGCGATTGGGCGTTCATGTGGGGGCAGTTTCAGACCGTTTCAATCCCCTTTCAATCGGGGCGATTACTTAAGGAGCGCATACTGCATACTATTAAAAAGAAAGAAAAAATTCAAGGGTTTTTCGTAACGGGTTGCTGCGACATGGGGAGGATTGGAAATGGGCCGACTCCTTCAATGCGATTGGAATAAAATGGTTCAATTTTCCAAAGGGTTTTCATATTCGTCACCCAACAGGGAAAACGGCTGCAAACTGGTTACGACGGAATGACGCTCAAACGACAAAGACGGTCCGGGTTCCGGGAATTTCGGACCTGACGCCCAGGCGCTGGCTTTTTGCCGCACATTTTTCACACAACGGATGGATGTGAACCTGATCCTCATCCATTTTGATCCGCTTGGTCACCTCAGCGACCATCTCATGATACAGCGCATCTTCCAAAATAGACGGTCATCCGTTTTCTCCCCGGCGCAGTCGATAGCCCCCCAGGCCGAAGGTGGCGTTTTTGCCCACATGGAGCCATTCCCCCAGGTAGAGCAGTTCCCAGAAGGGGCGCAGATCCCCCACCAGGGTCCAGTGTCCCACCACCCCCCCAAGGGCCATGTTCCGTCCCTGACGCGAGGAACGGCGGGTCCAGTCGCGCCAGGAAAGGTTGCCGTGGCTTGTGATCTCCTGCGCCGACCGGGCCAGGGTCACCGGGTCCATGGGCCAGGGATGGTCGCAATGGATCCGCGCCATCTGGCTGACCCGCCGCATCAGGGTGACCAGAAAATCGCGGGGATGAAGCCGTCCCGGTCCCAGGGGTTTCCCTTCCTTCTGGATGCGGATCGGGGTCAGCAGCTCCAGAGTGAGCCTGTCCCCTCCAGGCCAGGGGGGAACCCAAACCTGGGCGGCATGCAGGTGAAGTGTCCCCTCATCCGCCGTGAACACCGTGGTTGCTCCCGCCCCCTCTTCCCAGATGATACGCTGCAAGTCGGCACGCCCCATCCCCGATCCCACACCTTTGGCCAGGGCCTGTTGCCACGCCAGGACCACCAGGGGCCATTGCTCCAGCGCCCGTCCCGCCAGGATCAGGTGAAAGACCAGCGTTTCGCCCGGCTCGAAAAACTGTCGTCCCCACGGCGGGGGTTCGATGACATAGGGATGTGGCACCACGGCAGCCATCGATTGGTCCGCAGTTTTTTTCGGCGGCGGCGTCTCAAAGATCGTGGCATAGGGACAGGAATGGATCCTCATGCACCCGGTGCATTCAGGCTGCCGCGCCGTGCAACCAAGCCGCCGCAACGCCGCCCCAAAACTTCCCCGCAAGGCGGAACCCGAATATTCAGGCAACCGCAACGGAGTCCGGACCCGCCATTCAAACCGGTACCGCCCCAGGGGACAGGAAAAAGAGGACATATCCGTCACCTCGCCACTCCCTGTCGCTGCAACCGTCCCTCCTCCCGCATGTCCCGCATTTTGTTCTTCTGCTCCTCCACATCGGCCCACCGCTTGTTTTGATCCTTTGAACCTCCCCGGAACCGTTGCCATCCACGGACGGCGCAGGGAACCATTCAATTCCACAGGCAACCCGCCGAAAGGATGAAAAGGATCATCAAGCACAGACAAAGCACTACTGCTGCATTGGGGTGAACGTCCCAGGGAAATGAAAAGTCGGCAGGGACCCGGTTTCGACAATGATCATACTCCTCTCCATTATTTTGGTACTTCAAGGGAGTATAACATGTTTTCCGGGTCGGTCCATCGCGGCCACATGGAGCGACATGGATCAACAGCAACCCCGGCCCCTCCTTGTGGGAATTGAAGTGAAGTCAAGACGATTCCCTTTTGTATTCCTGAATGTTTTCATATAAATTAATAGTGTGGGATGCTTTTGATGGCATCATGATTGCTCAAACCAATTCAGAACCCCTGGACATCAACCGAACAGAATGATTACGCTGAATCATTCTGTCGATACCGTGCCAGGCAGCACAGTAGATGCCTCACATGTCAAACATACCGCCGATTGAAATCCTTGAGCAGGAATTCAGTCGCTACATCGATCATCCCGGGGTTCTTACCGCCTCCTCGTGGAATCAGCCGAACTTTGCCAATCCCCTTGATGAAGAAGCCTGTCTGGAACGGTCTGCAAAAAATTCTGCTCGATCGGGAAATCTCCTGGGTGACGAATTCTTTGAAGAGCAATGAACGTCTTTGTTGTTTCCTGCACAGAATGACGCGGATTATAGTTATATCTTATTTATTGTTAGCTCCATGAATCGATCAAAACCATAAAAGAAAAACCTTGGAGGACTTCGTCCCCCAAACCCCCTGTGGGGGATATAAAATCAAAATCAAATTCAAAATCAACACCCTGGGGGCAATCCCCCAGACCCCCTTTTTTTTTCAATAATTTTTTTCAAGTCGTCATCAGCGTTCGGCACACCCCTATTCGACCGCCACCCGGAACAATTGGGACAGATCGATCTGCCCCTTCAAAACCTTCATCACCCCATCCTGAATCAAGGTCCGCATTCCCTCATCCATCCCCACCTTCCGCAACTCCTCGGCGGTCGCCTTGTGGGCGATCTTTTCGGTCACCCTCTTGGAATTGACCAACAGCTCGTGGATCCCCGTCCGACCCTTGTATCCCGTCTTGCTGCACTTGCCACAACCATTGGCCGAATACAACACGGTCTCTTCACGCTTTCGTCCCAGCTCATCCCAATATTGCTCACCATAGAGCCGCCGCAGCCGATCCCATTCCTCTTCCTTGGGCTTGTAGGACTGTTTGCAGGCTTCACACAGCGTCCGCACCAGACGTTGCGCCAGAATGCCCAACAAGGCATCGGCAAAGTTGAGCGGGTCAAGCCCAAGGTCCAACAATCGGATGATCGTCTCCGGGGCCGAATTGGTGTGCAACGTCGAAAACACCAGATGGCCCGTCAACGACGCTTCGATCCCACTGTGCGCCGTTTCCGGATCCCGCATCTCCCCGATCAGGATGACATCGGGGTCGGCCCGCAAAAAGGCACGCAACGCCGCCGCAAAATTAAAACCGATCTTGTGGTCGATCTGCACCTGTTGCAGCCCGGGCTGGGTGATTTCCACAGGATCTTCCGCCGTCCATATCTTGCGTTCCGGCGTATTGATCCGCCCGATGACCGAGTGCAAAGTCGTCGTCTTGCCCGAACCCGTCGGCCCCACCACCAGCAAAATCCCTTGCGGGGTCAACATCAAACGATCCAGTTCCTTGTAGTTGCGTTCCGAAAGGTTGAGCTTGTCGAACGATACCCCGCTGCCCGAGGCCAACACGCGCATGACGGCGCTTTCCCCCATCACGGTCGGAATGGTCGCCACCCGCAGTTCAAGGGGTTGACCCTTGACCTTGACCATGATCTTGCCATCCTGGGGCTTGCGGCGCTCGGCAATGTCCATGCGCGACATGATCTTGATGCGTGACAACACCGCCCGGATGTGCGTCGAGGGAATTTCCAAAGCTTGCCGGCACACACCATCAATCCGCAGACGAACCGCGGAAGGGGCCTTCCCCTTGCCCGGCTCCACATGAATATCTGAAGCACCCGCACGGTGGGCGTCGATGATCAGCCGGTTGACCAACTGAATCACCGTACTTTCATTTTCATTGATTTCCCCCGCCTCGATCCCCTCCTCCAGGCGTTCCGAATCCTCGACATCCTCCTCCTCCATCTTGCCCGCCAATCCATGCAGGAAGGAAGATACCGCCCCACCCCCCAGATATTGCAGGATGTCTTCGGGAAATCCGACACGGAAAATATATTTCTTGGCGGGCAGCGCCCGTTGAATTTCCATCTGCCGGGCAAAATCGGAAGGATCATCGATCAGGATCAGCAATTCCTCCTCGGGATCGCCCGCCAACGGGACCCACAATTGCCGCCGCAAATAGGACATGTTCAATTTTTTCAACAAATTCTTGGGCGGCGTGATGTTGGGATCATATCGCATGAACGGCACCTGGTGATAACTCGCCAGAGAGGCGGCCACCAGTTCCTGGGGGATCTTCTGTTCCTGAACCAACAGATAGGTCATGGTGACCGCTTCTTTTTTGGTCCTTTTTTGAAACGCGTCAATCTTCTCCGGAGTGATCAGTCCCCTTTTGACCAGAAAATCATAGGGACTGTCGGTGGCCTCGAATTCCTGGTGAAATTTTTTGGCCAGAAGACTGGCCAGATGGATGGCGAGCTTCATGTCGCCATCGGAAAAGGAATCCTTGCCGACCTTGTTGATGACCTGTAGCACCCCCAGAAGCGGCGCGCTGTTGCGGATGGGAACCACCATCATCGCCCGCGAACGAAAACCGGAGCGTTTGTCGTACATGGCGTTGAAATTCAATGTTTTGTGAATTTTGCGCAACGCCTCGGCATCATAGACATCATCAATGCGTATGGGATTGCCGCTGACGGCGACATAACCGGCAATGGAGTTGGCGGTCAGGGGAAGGCGAATTTCGAATAATTCCTGTCCTGTTTTATACTTGGCAATGATTTCCTGGCCGTCCCGGGCATTTTGATAGACGGTCAAACGTTGGGCTTCCAAAAACTTGAGCATGTGCCCTTCGAGTTCCGGCAGGACATCGGCGAACGTGGATGCGGCACTCAGTGCCTTGATAATGACGTTCAGCAACTCTTTCCTGCTGGTGGAAAGGGCGTCGAGCAATTCGTTGACCGCCGGATCGGGAACTGCCTGATTCATGGGGGGCTCGCTTCAAGGATGGGTTTCGAGGATGACAAAAGCGACTGCGAACTCTTTCTCATCACTGATGCTCAAATGGATGTTCAAAGGTCCAAGTCTGGCCACCTTTTTTTGGGTTTCTCCGGAAAAGAGCAATTCGGGCCGGCCGGAGGGGGAATGTGCGACCTGGATATCGGTAAACCATACCCCCTGAGACATTCCGGTCCCCAACGCCTTGGCAAATGCCTCCTTGGCGGCAAAACGCCGGGCCAGACAGGCGATGGAACCGGCACCGCGGTCACAATGCGCCATTTCTTCGACCGTCAGTATTTTCTTGACGAACCGAGTGCCGAAACGGGCCACACTGCTGGCCAGACGCTCCACCTTGACAATATCGGTCCCGATGCCAACGATCATGAACCTTATTTCCAGGAATGGGTGCGTATCAACGCCTTCATCGTGCCGACCGCTTCGCCCAGACCGGTAAAGACCGCCCGGGAAACGATGGCATGGCCAATGTTCAATTCGACAATCGGTGCGATGGCCGCAACCGCCATCACATTGTGATAATGCAGGCCGTGACCGGCGTGGACCCTGAGCCCCAATTCATGGGCGAGCCCGGCCCCCTGACGCAATGCCTCCAGGTGTCCCTCCCGTTCATGCCGATCCCTGGCCTCGGCGAAACGACCGGTATGGAGTTCGACCACCCGGGCGCCACACCCCTTGGCCGCCCGAATTTGCCGCTCCAGGGGATCGATGAACAAGGATACTTCGATCCCCGCCTGAATCAATGTCTGGACGACCTCCCGCAACCGTTCAGCATGACTGACGACATCCAGCCCCCCTTCTGTCGTCAATTCTTCCCTTTTTTCCGGGACCAGACAACAGTCGGCCGGGGGATGGGCCAGCGCCCAGGCAATCATGGCGGGAGTCGCCGCCATTTCCAGGTTGACCCGGGTCTGGGTCATCTCCAACAGCGCGAGGACATCGCGTTCCTGAATGTGCCTGCGATCTTCACGCAGATGGACGGTGATGGAGTCGGCACCGGAACGTTCCGCTTCCAACGCCCAGGCCACCGGATCAGGATACCGTTCACCCCTGGCCTCTCTGAGTGTTGCAATATGATCGACATTGACCCCGAGTTTGATCATGGTACCGCCTCTTCGCTCCCAGTGTTTGCCCCCTTCACTGATTCCTTCATGGAATCATCGGGTTTGGTCAGCATATCACGCACGATGCCTGGAATGATACTCGCAACCGGACGAATACTGACCTGGGGTTCATCCATGGATCCATTGATGTCGAACAAGGTTTCCAACACCGCTTCCCGATCTCCCGCAACCAACGTTCCCAACACGGGAACGTTGCTGATGATCCGGTCCAAGGTTTGGATGGGACGAATTCCAAGCAGCAGATTCAACTGTTTTTTGGGAAAATGGATGGTCCCCGACACCATCATGTTCATCGATGGCCCCTCCAGATTCAGTTTTTCCAGGGTGGCAACACTCCTTTTCAACGTCGCCTGACCCTGGATCCGATCATAGCGGAATCCATTGGCGATCAGATCAGGCCGGTCCATGAAGACCAGGTTGGGCAGATCCTTCAGGGAAAACACCCCCAACACCTGTGACAGAATGCCCAGTCTGGAGATGGTGCCCCGGGTCAAGGTGAACTCGGCAGTTCCACTCAAATGATGTTTCAGCCGCCTGCCCGGTGGCAGAAATCCCTTTAAAGACAGTTCCAAAACGGCCTGGCCCTCCTGCATGAACGCCTCCTGAATGTCCCAGCCATGGAACAACCGGCCAATATCGTCACTTTCAAGCACATAGCCGCCCTCGTAGGGACCCGATCCCAGGAGGGCTTCCCATCGGAGTTCGCCGGTGATCCGATGCCCGGTCCCATCGATGGTCCCCTTCAATTGCTTCAAGGACATCCGATGATTGTCCAGGGTCATCCGGGCCGCCAATCCCTTTCCCCTGACGTTGTTGGCCAATGCAAATTCACGGGCATGCAGTTCCACATCGACCTTGGGCCAATCGACCCTCCGTTTGGCCCTCTGCGGCGAAGTGTGGTTCTGCGGTTCCTTTTTATCGAATACAGGCGCCAGGTTCAGCCAACTCAAGTCCGCACTGATCTTCCAATCCCCCGGACCGGCCCCTTTGGGGATGCTTTGCGTGATGCTCAGGGCACCCTGATGATCATTCAGGCGAAACTTTGATATGTCGAGATCGCCCTTCCCTGACTTCAGGTGCCAGTTTCCGCGTCCCATCAGGGAAAGGTTTCCCAGATCCAGTTGCAACAGTTTGATCTCCAGAGGACCCTGCAAACCGGCGACCCCTTCCATGGTCACGGTTCCCGAACTCCCTTCGGGTTTGAACCAGCCAAGCCCCCCCTGAATGGTCAAGCCGTTGGCACGCAACACCGAGACCACATTGAACATCTCCTTGCCGGCAGGTCGATTGAATTCAAGGGTGAACGGTGCTTCTCCCTGGAATGACCCTTCCCGTCCCAACAGGGGGGCGAACCATGTTTCCAATTCCTCGTGCCCGATAACGGTCTTGATCTTCCCCTGGAGCTGAGCTTTTCCCGGTTCACGATAAAAGCTGGCATCGACCTCCAGGGAAACCGGTTTGTTTTGCATCCGGCCCGAAGGCAGTTCCAGTGTCAGTCGATGCGGGTCGAGTGCGAGGCGTCCCTGGACCTGTTCCAGTGGGGCTTCAAGGGCGGCGGGCTTCACAACGGCCTGGTCAAACTCGAGGGTTCCGCCAAACCAGGAACGCTTCAGGTCGGTCAGGGGCAACAGCAGGCTCAGGGTCGCCTTGCCGGGACCATGGATCTTCATTCCCTGAAGTCCGGCCGCCTTGTCCCATTGCAGATTCGGATTGGCCATCACCGCGTTCCAGGTCGATTCAAGATCAACCTCGGGAAGATGCGCTTCAACTTCGACGATGGGTTGATGCACCATGTCGCCAATCCGTACCCGGCCCCGAACCTGGCGATTTTTCACAAAAGCGGCCTGTGCTACCTGGATGTTGATCCCCAGGCGGTCAACGGCAACCTTGGCGGTACTGTTGGCCAGATCGGGCAGCGCGGGATGAAACGTGAGATCCAGCCCCCGAACTTCGCCATCGATGGTAAAAACCGTTTCCGGATCATCTTTGGCAGGTGGGTTGGCAAATGGGATTTCCCCGATCGGTCCTTTGATCCGAACCCTCGCCTGTTGCACCGTTCCCCCATGCAGCGAACGCTCAAGCCATTTGACGAGTTTCTGGTTCATGACATGGGCGGGATAGTAAACCTTTGCCTGATCGGTGGGGATCCCCTTGAGCGTCGCGTCAAGATCGATCAACGGTTTTTGTCCCCCCATCCCCGTCAATTCCAACCGCCCTTCAACCTTGCCATCGGCGTTGTGCAGGGACCATCGTGTCACCTTCAAATCCCAAAGATGATCCACCCAGACCCATGAACCCTTGGCCTCCCCCTTTTTCACGGGAATCGGATCACGGAACAGCCTGGGAAGATTCAACTCAGCCGTTCCGGTGACCGCCGTCCATTGCCCCTGGAACCGATTGGCCGAAGGTTGCCATTCAAAGGTCATCCGGGCATCGATGGCCGCTGAAAAATCACCCAGGGGGGGAACGGTTCCCAGGTGCAGGCCCAGGCTCGGCAGTGACAGACGATCCATCACCAGTTCGCCGCGCCAATCACCATTCCGGTCGCGCATGGTCGAAAGATTGAGCGGGATGTTCCCCTCCGGGTGAACCAGCGCCCCCTCCAGGTTCACGCGAAGGATCCCCTCGGGTTCCAGAAAAAGGTCAAGACTCAGTTCCTGCAACCGGATCCCGGCTCGCCCCTCATCCTTGACACCGGTTGCGTCATCGATCCAGGAAACCTTGGCATGGGTCAGAGCGACATGTTGGACCGGCAAAGGGATCGTGGTTGTTCGCGTCGAGGTGTGGTTTTTGTTGGCCATCAGGTGTTCCAGGGGATAAGCGCCCAAAAAGACGCCCCCCTGGCCATCTCGACGCATGTTCAACTCCGGCCCATCCAGGACAACACTCAGCGCCGGCCAGCCACGAAACCATTGCAAGGGTGAAAAACGCAAACGGATCCCTTCGGCCTCAAGAACGGGTTTCTCCCCTGCGGGGATGGACAATCGGACCTTTCTTCCCTCCAATATCAATGATAAACCTGGGTTCAGGGTCAGGTTCCCCAGGTGGAGATCCAATCCGGTCCGTTCGGCGAAGTGGCGTGAAAGCTGCGGAATATGGGAAGCAAGGTCGGGGGGGAACACGATCAGCCACAGCCAGCCCCCCCCAAGGGAGATCAATGGCAATCCGACGACGGCGATCAAACCCAGGCGTACCCACGCAAAAAATCGGCCTCTCCTGATGGTCCCGGAAGTGCTGGCATGCTCCTGTCGGCCGGTTCTGGTCATGAGGGGGCGGGGGGTCCAGGGGAAGGTTCGTGGGGATGCGGATCGAAAGGATCATTTTATCGGTTCCCCCCGCTTTTGGAAACGATCAAGAATAAAAACGGGGGTTCCCGCCTCCGCGGGAAGGAAGGGAGATCCCCCCGGACTTTTTTTTCTCAATCAATCAAGGCGTATTGACATTAATAAAATTATTGAAAGAAAAAAGGGGGCTTAAGGGATTGCCCCCAGGGTGTTGATTTTGATTTTGAATTTGATTTTACATCCCCCACAGGGGGTTTGGGGGACGAAGTCCCCCAAGGTTCTTCCTTATTCCATTTCCAAATCAAAGGTGCATTAATGCTGACTTGAAAAATCAAAGTCAAAAACTTAAGCATGGAAACCTTCTTGTTTAAATTCAAAAACAAAACCAACACCCTGGGGGCAATCCCTTAAGCCCCCTTTTTTCTTTCAATGATCTGGAAAGGATCTGGTTCACATGGATGCATGGCAACAGCTTGCACATTTGCTCGGTCTGAATGCAGAAGCGGTGGCAACCTTGAAACAGGAAGCGGCCGCAACCGCCGAACCGCAAAAAATCACGCATTGGCTGACCGATGTTCTGCAACCGCAATCCCTGGATCCCCATCAAACGCAACACCTGCATGCCTGGTTGCGTCCCGCCGACCGGGACAAAGGATTGCTGACCGTCCTCGGCAACAGCCCATTTCTGGCCCTGCTGCTCAAAAAGAATCCCGAATTCCTGAATGAAGATCCCGCCCCCAGCAGCCATTTCGTCCCCTCCCCGGATGAACTGTCCCAAGACCTTCTGCGAACCGAATCCTGGGACGAGGCGGCGAAATGTTTGCGAAAATGCAAGCAGAAAGCCTATTTTTTCATCGGATTCAACGACCTTACTCAAACCGCCCCGTTCGAGGAAACGGTCCATGCCCTGTCGGATCTGGCGCAATCCTGTCTGGAGGCGGGATATCGCTGGCTGGACCGATCCCTCGAACAACGGTTTGGCATCCCCATGATCGACATTGGCCATGGATGGCAACGGTCGCGCTTCGTCATCCTGGGGATGGGAAAACTGGGGGCGCGGGAATTGAATTTTTCTTCCGACATCGACTTGATCTACCTCTACGAAGATGACCGGGGTCAGACCCGGGGTCCGCAAAAACTGGCCATCAAAAGCTATTACAACCGTCTGGGACAGGAGATGATCCGTTTGTTGAGTCAAACGACCGGCGATGGCATGGTGTTTCGTCTGGATCTGCGCCTGCGTCCCGAAGGGGAAAGCGGCGACCTCACCCTGTCCCGGCGTTCAGCGGAAATCTACTACGAATCCTGGGGACAAACCTGGGAACGCTCCGCCATGATCAAGGCCCGTCCCATGGCGGGGGATCTGGAACTCGGCCATGAATTTTTGCGCAACATCGAACCGTTCGTCTACCGCAGATATCTCGACTTCACCGCCATCGACGCCATCCGCGAAATGAAAATGAAGATCGATCAAAAGATCAGCCGCGTGGCCGATTATACCCGCAACGTCAAACTGGGCTACGGTGGGATTCGGGAAATTGAATTTTTCGTTCAGAGCCAACAATTGATCCATGGCGGGAAAAACCCCGAACTCCGCCATTCCGAAACCCTGACCGGACTCAACGTTCTGGCACGCCACGGCTTGGTGACCACACAGACGGCCCATGAGTTGACCGAAGCCTATCTGTTCCTGAGAACCGTCGAACATCGGTTGCAGATCGAACAGGAACGGCAAACCCATTCCCTGCCGGAAGACCCGGAAGCCTACGAAAAAGTGGCACGGCGGATGGGATTGTCCTGTGGCGATGAATTGAGGCAACAGATGACCCAGGTGACCCACCGCGTTCATGCGGTGTACGAAAACCTGTTCTTCGATGGCAAACCGAACAAGGAACTGGAGGATGACGGCATCGCGCAGCGACTGCTGCAACTGGAGCTGGATTCCCCCGAATCCGCCGAATTGATGAACCTGTACGGTTTGACCCCTCCCGAATCGGTCATCGACTGCATGCGAATCCTCCGGGAAGGTCCCCGGGGCATTTCCCTGCGGGAACATGATCGTTTGTGGTATGGCCGGGTCTCCCTGGTCTTGCTCAAAGGGATCCTCGGCGCCCCCGATCCCAATCTGGCGCTGCACCACATGGGAGATTTTCTCAAGGTATTGGGACATCGCGTCAGTTATCTGGCCATGCTTTATGAAAACACGGCACTGCTGAATCTTCTGTTACGCCTGTTCGGAACTTCCGGGTTGTTGTCTCATGTCCTGATCCGCAACCCCTACCTGTTGGATCAGATGATCGCCTCCGACTTCCTGGCGGAACCGGAGGGAAAAAATGCCTTGGGATGGATCCTGGACCAACGTTTGCAACCATTGGAAAACGTTGAAGATCGGTTTGATGCCATCCGCATGTTCAAAAACATCGAAATGTTGCGGATCGGTGTCCGGGATCTTTCAGGTCTGGCAGACAATGATGAAGTCATGTTCCGCATTTCCATCCTGGCCGAAGTGATTCTGGAACAGGTCCTCAAGGATGCCATGAAGGAACTGGTCACACGTCATGGGGAACCCCGGTGTACGGTGGCCACCGGAGAACAACCGGTTCCATTTGCCATCATTGCCATGGGCAAGCTGGGGGGACGGGAATTGAATTATTCCTCCGACCTCGATCTGATCTTCATTCATGGCAGCGAGGGGACGCAGCAATGGACCAACGCAACCAACTCGATTTCCAATGACCTGTTCTTTACCCGTCTGGGACAGAAGATCATTTCCCACATCACAACCTTGACCCGCAACGGGCTGCTCTATGAATTGGACATGCGTTTGCGTCCCTCGGGTCAATCGGGTCCGCTGGTGACCTCATTTTCAGCGTTCCAACATTATCATCATCATGAATCCTGGCTGTGGGAACATCAGGCATTGATCCGTGCCCGGTTTGTGGCGGGTGATGCCGAACTGGGGCGGCGGATTCAGGAAGTGGTCCGTGAAGTCGTTCTGAAGCCCAGAGAAAAAGAGAAGGTTTTCGATGAGGTGGGGCAGATGCGGGAACGGTTGTTCAAGGAAAAAGGGCCTACCGGAGATATCTTGGACATCAAACAAAGTCGGGGCGGCATCATCGACATTGAATTTTTGGTTCAATCATTGATTCTGGCCCACGGGTCGCAATTCCCCGGCATTCTGCACAGCCATTGTACCCGTGCCCTGCATGCCTTGGCCAAAGCGGGGATCCTGGCGGAAAAGGATAGTCTCGCGCTTCAGGAAGCCTATGATTTTTTTCGCCGGGTCGAAAATCGTCTGCGCCTGCTCCACAACCGTTCGGAAAATCGTATTTCCCCCAATCTTCGCCAACAGGACCGTCTGGCCAGGCTGTGCAATCTGGCCGATGGCGCTGAACTCAAGGAAAAGTTACGTCAGACCATGGCTCAGGTGTCAGACATTGTAAAAAAATGATCCAAGAACAAAAAGAGTCTCAAGGGATTGCCCCATGATTATTCTTTAATGATCGTGATTACTTACAAAAGTAAAAACCTTGAGGTACTCCCTTGAGACCCCTTTTGTTTCTTATTCTTTCAGCGTTTCAGCGATGGGAAGGCTGATGTTCACCATCAAGCCACCTTCGAGGCGGTTGGTGGCGGCAATCACCCCCCCATGCTGGCGGATCACCTGGTAGGCAATGGCCAACCCCAGGCCAAATCCCCCCTGTCCCCGATCCCTCCCTTCATCAACCCGGAAAAAGGGGAGGAAGATCATTTCAAGTTGCCCCTCTGGAACCCCCACCCCCTCATCCTGAACGGTGATGATCGTCCATTTCTGATCCTTGACAACCGTGATCAACACCCCCCCCTGAGGCGGGGTGTGATGCAAGGCGTTTCGGATCACGTTTTCCAACGCCGAACGAAGTCGGGGACCATCCGCACGCACGATGACTTCCTCACACAGGTCCATCTCCACCCGGCGCGCCATTCCCACCGCTTCATACCGGACATCGACCACCACCGCCTCGATCAGGCCAATGATATCGATCCAATCGGCAGGAGGGGCGGGCGGAAGGGACTCATACCGGGACAGAGTCAAAATCTGGCCGATCAAGGTATCCAGTCGCTCCACCTCCAACCCAATCTGGTCAAGGTTGTCCCGGGAACGCTCATCCCCGGAGGGGATCAATTCCAAAGCCACCCGCATGCGCGCCAGGGGTGAACGCAATTCATGGGAAATATCGCGAATCAGTTGTTTGTGAGCGTTGAACAAGTGTTCCAACCGTTCCGCCATGAAATTGAAATCACGACCCAGGGCACTGAGTTCATCGGGAATTCGCCGTGGGATGGACGCATAACGTGCACCCAGATCCCCGGCGGCCAACCTCAAAGTGGTTTTACGCAAATGTTGAATCGGTTTGGTGAAGTGCAAGGCGAGAAAAAAGACGGTCAAGCCACTCGACAACACCATCAGGAGCACCAACCAAAAATCGCCCGTCATGATTTTCAACAGGGAGGGGCGGGGTGGGTGGATCCACAGCCGATACTGCCTGCCATCGCCCCCCGTCACGTCCAAAGGATCGAACACATGCCGATCCCTGAATTTTTTCATCATCACCTCATGCGCCTGCGGAAACGACCTGCCCAAAAGATCGCGGCCTGAATCATCCGTGATCATGAATTCTTCCCGATCCTCACGGGCAGACAACACCTCCCGCAAACGATCCTCCCCTTCTTGAAGCAAAATACGCTTCAAATCCAGGCGGACATCAAGCTGACGATTGACGATCGCAGGCAATTCCCGTTCGAAGGTGTTGCGGAGCTGATTGGCAGTCCAGGCGATCAATCCACCGATGAGCATCAATGCAAACCAGAACGAAAAAAACAGCTTCAAGAAAAAACGCACGCGTCATGGCTCCATGGGCACACTGAACAGGTACCCTTCATTGCGGATGGTGATGATCCTCGGAGCCTGGTCATACCCGAGTCCCAACTTGCGCCGCAGGCTGCCGATATGGAAATCAATGCTGCGATCATAGGGGATCAATTTGCGATTCAAACCTTTGAGCGAGAGGGTCTCTTTCCCGACAACCGTACCGGGAGTGCGAATCAACACCTCAAGGATTTTGAATTCGGTACTGGTCAGATCGACCGACCGTCCCCCCACCATCACCTGGCGGGATCCGGGATGAATCATGACATCGCCCACCGTCACGCTTTCCCTGGATTCCAAAACCACCTGGGATCCCCCGTCAGTACGGCGCAAAACAGCACGCAAACGGGCTGACAGCACCTTTGGATTACAAGGTTTGGCCAGATAGTCGTCGGCACCGATTTCAAGACCGATGATGGCATCCTGTTCATCGCCCCGGGCGGTCAACATGATCACCGGGGTCCCCCGGGTTTTGCGCAACCGCCGCACCACTTCAAAACCGTTCATCTTCGGCATCATGACATCGAGGATCAAGACATCGAATTCAGTGTGGGCTGCCTTTTCAAGCGCACTCGGTCCGTCATGCACCGATTCGCAGGTAAATCCTTCGCCCTCAAGGAATTGAGACAGCATGGAACAAAATTTTCGATCATCATCGACGAGTAGAAGACGGTACATGATCCCATCCATTGCCCAGCCATTCATGAACATGTGCGCCATGTCCAGCACCACCCATCAACCATGGCCCTTGCAACGCATTGTAATCATGGAGTCCCCACGGGAACACCTCCCTTACAAATTCTTACACAACTGCGATATTGCCCAACATGGAAACCGACGAAAAGAATGGCATGCTGGTTACCGCTACAGTCAACCGAACACATCCAGGCCGCAAAGAAGCGGCATGGGCTGAGCAGCATGTCATTCACGGTTCAAGGACACCTGGGAGTTTTGCGCAGATGAACATCTCAATCAACAACACGATGATGGGCATGAATTCAATGCAACGCATGAACGGCGGTCGCCCCATGGGAAAACCACCCTCGGCAGACGAATGGGTGGCCAAACTGGACAAGAATGGCGATGGTGGACTGGGAATGGATGAAGTCAAGGGCAAACTGGCCGATGATTTTTCAACCATCGATACCGACGGCAACGGTCAACTCGGCGTTGAAGAGATGGATGCCGCCCTGCAGAACATCCGGCAAAAAATGGGCAACATGCCAGGACCCAACCACGGCGCCCATGGAATGCAAAAACCCCCCTCCGCCGCCGACCTTGTGTCGATGATGGACCGCAACAAGGATCAACGTTTGAGTGCCGATGAAGTCCAGGGCCCCCTCGCCGACCGGTTCAAACAAATCGATACCGATGGCGATGACACCCTGTCCACGGAAGAACTCGAAACGGACCTGAACGAATTGATGGAAAAAATGAAGGATGAAACGGGCGCAACCTCAACCGGCAAGACCTCCGGAAACAAATTTTTCGCCATGGTTGCCCAGAAATATACCTTGCCTTGGAAACCTTCCGCGTCCAATGACGATGCCGCCCCCACCGTCACTCCCAATTTGGTTGCCTGATGATCGTAAAGATTGCCGGGCCGCAGGGGGGTGATCAAGAAATCTCGCGGAAATGACGAAAAGTAGCCCCCAGGGTTTTTCCCTGATCGAAACCTTGGGGGATTTCGTCCCCTCCCCCCCCCTGCGGAAAGGTGGGATTCAATGCTTGAAAGAAAAAAGGGCCGCAAGGGATGGCCCCCAGGGTTTTGATTTTAGAAACAAAGTCAAAAGCGGGGCATGGAAACCTTTTTGTTTAAAATCAAAGTCAACACCCTGGGGGCAATCCCCCAGACCCCTTTTTTTTTCAATAATTTTCGATTATTGATCGGGCATCCATAATTTTTTGAATTCCCCCGCCTCACGGACCCGTCCCGTTTCCACCAACAAACGCACCACCGCCTCCTCGGGCGTCTCGGAAACATACCACGGCCACCGTTTCCCCCCCTTCTCACTCCCGGACAAAACCAACTCCAGATAAAGCGTCAGCGCCACCTGGGGTTCTTCATTCAACTCCCGCGCCATGGCCGCCTGTAAACCCAAGATGTCTTCCATCGATTGTCGAACCTTGGAGCCGACCGGCAACCGGGCAAAAAACCGCCGAATCCGACCCGCCTCCGACAAATCCATCTTTTCAGTAAACCCCAACATGGCCGCCGCCAACGGCTCAACTATCGTCAACGCCACCGGATCCTTTGCCGGATCAGGCAGTTCCGCAATCCACGCCTTCGCATTCACCTCATCGGGCGGACTGAAATCGGCCGCCAGAACCGCCAAACGCCACGCATCCGCCAAGACCCCCGGGACATCCTGCAACAATGCCCACGCTTCCTTGAACTCATGATTGCGCCACGCATGCGCCGCATAGGAGACCGCCGCTTCCGCCGAGGTCAGATCGGGCAAAATACGCTCCGGCGCCAGAACCCCTTCCGGACTGGCCAAACCCAAAGGACGTTGCCGCTCCTCCTCCAACAATACCTCCAACGCCGTCTCCCGCTGGAACACATCCGCCCCGGGATCCTTGAGCAACCGCAACCAGGCCAACCGTTCACCCGGCACATCCTTGCGCAAACCACATGAACCCTGAGACGAAGCCGATTCCATCAAACGCGCATGCAACGCCAACGTTGCCGGACCCGGATACTGCGCCAACAAATCCTCCAAGATCACCATCCCCTTCGACCAATCCCCCAGGGAAACCGTCAACTCCGCCACATCGCGCCGCCATTGCCGCCGCCGATCCCACGCCGTTGGCTCAGACATGGAAGACAGTATTTTCAACCAACGTTCCGCCTCCCCCTTGCGCCCCTTCAACATCATCAGCCGCCCCATGGCGGCTGCCAAATCAGGATCATTGCGAATCCTTTTATCACCCGATTCGGTCATCAATCCCAACAACAGTTCCGCCTGATCGAGTTCCCCCGCAGCCAAAACCGTCATCACCATCCCTTTTTCTGCTTCCTTCACCTGGAAATGCTGCGATTGTTCCACCAGGAAACGGGAATAAAGTTCGCGCGCCTGTTTATAATTGCCATTGGCCAAATAGACCCGCGCCAGTTGCAAAGACAACAACGGATCTTCCCTGAACAGAAAGGGGGGGAGATTTTCAAGGAGTTCCAGGGCATCGGCATAACGCTCCAGGACGACCAGAGCCCCCGCCTTGATCCGAAGCCATTCAGGGTTGCGCAATGCCGCCCCTGCATTCAAGGCCCATTCGGCGAGAAACAAGGTCAGATGCGGCGTCAGATAAGGATTCAGATGGGTCGAACCCCGTCCCGCCACCTGCTTGACCAAGGCAAGCGGTGGATAGAATCCCACCCCATCCCCGGCAGCATCGGGCAGGGATTCCTCGGCAATTTCCTGAGGCTCCAACACTTCGGTCGGCGCCTCCTGGACCGCCCCTCCCGTTCCACCAGAAACCATCCGGGGTGCTGAAGAACCCGGCCCGGGCTCAACCGTCTCAACCCGCGGCTGCAACACCGTCCCGGTTCCCGGCTCCGCTGCATCGGCACCCATCCACGGAACCCATGGGAGGAGCAATGCCACCATCCCAACCACAAAACTCAAGACCCTGTTCCTCACGGCAGGCAAAATCCTTTCAGGCCACCTGAGCCGGTATGGCATTGCCAGTACGTACAATACGATTTTTGCCATCGACATAAATCAATTTAGGTTCAAAGCGATCCGCCTGGGCCTCACTCATCCAGGAAAAGGCGGCGATGATCAGGAGATCACCGGGACGGGCCTTGTGCGCCGCAGCCCCATTGACGGAGATCATGCCACTGCCCCGCTTGCCACGGATGGCGTAGGTCAGAAACCGTTCCCCATTGGTGACGTTCCAGAGATGAATCTGCTCATACTCACGGATACCGGAAGCATCCATCAGATGTTCATCAATGGCGCAGGAACCTTCATAATCCAGATGGGCCTCGGTTACGGTCACCCGATGAAGCTTGCATTTCAACAAGGAAACTTCCATTACCACCCAGTCCTTTCTCATGGCTTGTGTTGACCGTCATAAGATGCAATATCATCACATCAACAACATATTGTCGATCAAACGGGTCGAACCCACCTTGACCGCGGTCAGAATGACCCCTTCGGAATCAATGGTTTTCATCGGCAACAAAGTGGAAGCGGAACGGACGGAAATATATTGAATGCGATGGATCCCTGCTTCAACCATGATGCGACGGGCAATGGCCTCAAGTCGCCCCGCTTCCCGTTCCCCCGCCATAAAGGCGGTTCTGGCCGCCGCCAAACCGGCACTGATGGCTGTGGCACGTCGACGATCCTCGATACTGAGGTACCGATTGCGGCTGGACATGGCCAAGCCATCCTCCTCGCGCACCGTGGGCACCCCTTCAATCGCCACATCCATGCTCAAATCCCGCACCAATTGGCGAATGATGACAAATTGCTGATAATCCTTCAATCCAAAAAACGCCTTGTCCGCCTTGACCAGATTCAACAACACCGTCACCACCGTTGCGACCCCCTGGAAATGTCCGGGACGCTCACGGCCACACAGATCCGACCCCAAGGGTTCGACACGAACCGTCGTCTGAAACCCTTCGGGATAGATGGTGGCGACATCGGGATAGAACAGGGCATGACATCCCCCCTGACGCAACAGACGCTGGTCCTGGTCGGGGATGCGCGGATAGCGATCGAAATCTTCACCGGGTCCGAACTGGGTGGGATTGACAAAGATGGAGACCACCGTACGGTCGGTGTGCGCCCGGCTTTGATCGACCAGGTGGAGATGTCCCGCATGCAACGCCCCCATGGT
Organism: Magnetococcales bacterium DCbin4; assembly: GCA_002753735.1. Taxonomy (GTDB): domain Bacteria; phylum Pseudomonadota; class Magnetococcia; order Magnetococcales; family UBA8363; genus UBA8363. The sequence goes on along the minus strand of PEAN01000048.1, from coordinate 3,424 downwards.
TGGCACGAACCCCAGGGTATGACCTGAGGAACGTTGTTGTGCCACCCATGCACGCAAAGCGTTCCGATCGGTCAGGATCACCATGTCGTTTTCTTCAGACTGCATCGTATCATCATCCCACTGTGATTGACTTCAAGAGTTGATCCCGCCCCGGGGGGTAAGCTATTCGGAAAAACAATGTTCATCCACGGGAAACGACCGGTTTCTCACCTCATCGGCGAATTGATGGACCGCCTGCCGCACCAGTTGGCTCCCTTCCAGGTAACGTTTGACGAATTTCGGTTTGATCCCATCATAAAAGCCCAACAGATCATAGACCACCAGGACCTGACCATCGCATCCAGGCCCCGCCCCGATGCCGATGGTGGGAATGGTCAGGCGTTCACTGATTTTCCGGGCCAACCTGGCGGGAATCCCCTCCAGGACCACGGCGAAGGCCCCTGCCTGCTCGACGGCAATGGCATCAGCCAACACCTTATCGGCTGCTTCACCACGCCCCTGAACCTTGAAACCACCGAAAGCGTGTACCGACTGCGGCGTCAGCCCGACATGTGCCAGGACAGGAATATGGCGGGTTGTCAGGGCACGAATGGCCTCGGCCACCGGCACCCCGCCCTCGACCTTGACCGCCTGGGCACCCGATTCCTTCAAAACCCGGATGGAAGCCTCCAGAACCACATCGGGGGCACGATGGCACAAGCCGAAGGGAAGGTCACAGGCGACAAAGGCTTTGCGCGATCCCCGAACCACCGCCTGGGTATGATAGATCATGTGATCCAAGGTCACCGGCAAGGTGGTATCGTGCCCCTGGACCACCATCCCCAGGGAATCCCCCACCAACAACAAATCGACCCCGGCATCATCCAACAGACGGGCGAAGGTGTAATCGTAGGCGGTCACACACACGATGGGCCGGCGTTCAGCCTTGAACCGGGGAAAATCGAGGACAGTCAAGCGCGATGACATGAGACGTTCCACACACTGAGAAGTGGAAGGGACGATCCCTTCAGGACACCAGGGAGCGACGCAACGAAATGGGTTACGGAGAAAAGGAAATGTATCGAGGATGGAATCATCTTTCAGATTTCAGTCCCGGTCCCACCCATGGCAATGTTGGGATCCAGGCAGCCCTGCTAAAAAGTCTTCGAGGATACAACAACCCTAAAGCCGGCATGTCCAGCATGTCCAGCATATCCGGCATGTCCAGCAGCCTTGGCAGCCTTGGCAGCCTTGGCAGCCTTGGCAGCCCAGAATTGGATCACCGCACCCAGATACTTGATGCATTTTTGGGTGTCGGTGTCTGGAAGCACCTGGACCAGACCGGGCCTCCACCGGGCAGAAAATCAAAACTCAGGCAACGAACCCCCGTCATTAATCACGAAGGGAGGTGCGTTGTTTGATTTTTATTGTTCTCCAAGACCACCCGAACCACTTGGGAGACATCATCGGTTTCCTTGAGCAACAAGTCAATGGTTTTACCCATCACCGGATGAAGAAGCCGGGGAGAAATTTCAGCCAGGGGGACCAGGACGAAACGGCGATGGGAAATACCCGGGTGCGGAAGTCGCAAAAGCGGATGCCGCAACACACGCTGATCATGGAATAACAGGTCCAGATCCATGGATCGGGGGCCATTTTTGAATTCATGGCGACGATCCCGGCCGAAGCGGGTTTCCAAACGTTGCAGGGTGCGCAACAGTGCGAGGGGGGGGAGCGAGGTGGCGATTTCTGCCACCGCATTGATGAACCAGGGCTGACGCCCGAACCCGACCGGCTGGGTTCGATAACAGGAGGAGACCTGTACCAGATGGATGCGCGGATGCCGGGCCAGGGCGGCAATGACCCGCAGGCAGCGTTGCAACGGATGGCCAAGATTGCTGCCGATGCCGATCCAGGCAACCGCAAGCCGCTTCCCGGCCATCTGTCCCGAGGGGGGGAAAGGACTCAAACCCGGGTACCAACCTTGATGTGCCAAGGCTCGAACCGGACCCCGAGGAGGTTGTCACGGGGATAGCGCAGCGTCAGATAGCCCAGTTCCCGCAACGTGCGATAAACCTTGGTCGCGATGAACCGTTCGGTGAAATTATAGTGGCCATAACCCGCCTGACCGACATCGAAATCGCTGATCCCATGAAACGAATAGCCGGGAGGCGCCAACGAACGCGATGCTCGGGACAGATTGCCACCGCTTTCATAAGCTTTATTCAGGAACAGGTAGAATTGTTTGATGACACTCCGAACGCCAGAGGTCAGAATCACCTCGGGTCCAAGAATTTTGCGGATGGCCTCGAAGGTTTCCATGGGTTTGCCCCGATACAGGTAGTTACCACTGTCGGGGACCTTGACCACCTCGCGCAAGGGGATGCGGTCGGTTAGATTTTTCAATGGTTTTTCCCCATAGAACCCATAGATGGCCGCTTGCTCGTAGAACAAGGTTTCCAAAAAGTTCAGTTCCGGCGTGGTAAAGGCACCCACACTGGGATAGGTATTGGCCAGGCGCAACGCCTCATCGAAATCCAGGAGATAGAAATTGCCATGGCCCACGACCCGCTGCATCCGTACAAACCGTTCCAGGGATGATTTCAACAATCCCCAGTTATACTCGTCAAAATAGACATCCCCCTCGTGATCTTCGTCGAACTGACGCACCTTTCTCAGGTAGTCGGCCAGATCGTCATCCTTGAACTTGGGACGCGCCACCGGCATCGGAAGGGTACTCACCGAGGCCAAGGCAGGCCGTGACACCGTCACCAAACCCAGTGCCGACCCCACCGTTGCCACTTTTAGGAAATTACGTCTGTTCATTGCACAACCTTGAACTTCTGTAGTGAAGACCCATGACCCCACCGCCATTCCAGAGGCCAAAACCCCTTTGCCGCACGGCATGGTCTGAGCCGATTCCCAGGTCAAACCACCCCATTCCCACCGATGTCACACCTGTCATCCCTGCCAAACATCTCCCGGAAATGACAGGGATGATTGACGCCCATCCCCAACCTAAAGTAGAAACAGGGGTTTGAGCATGGAACTCATTCAACACCGCTCACGATTGGTCGCCTTGCTTGACCACCTGTTCACTGACCCTGCCGGAGTTTCAATGCATTCAACCGGCCTGACAAGGTTTCGTTTCTGGCTTCCCAATACATGCACAAACCGTTCCTTAATTTATTCATTAAACCCGGCGGCCCACATTTTTTTGTGACAAGGCGTCGTTTACTGCATGTTTCATGGATCCTTCTGGCGCTTTTTTCCTCAACGGCATCGGGTCAACCCCCCGGGTCGGATCGCAAGGATGCATTGGACCTGGTGGATGCCGTTCATGAGATCGTCAAGAAAACGGCGGATGATGCCGTCGCCACCCCTGGTGTCAACAAATCAGCCCCTCAGCCCGCACCATCGCCCCCCCCCACGGCACCGGCCCCCC
>PEAN01000122.1 GCA_002753735.1 Magnetococcales bacterium DCbin4 | reverse complement strand
GGGGGGGCAACAGCGGGTGACGGAGACATTTTTTTTGTCTGGGCAGCAGGAAACCTGGACCATATTGCCGGCCAGGGACGAAAATTCGCCCTGGGCAAGCAATATGGCAACAGCGGGTGCTGAATATTCAGGGCAGAATGGGAACCGGGTTCAGGGTCAGGATGCGGCCTGAGCGTGTTGTTCCGCTTTTTCCAATTGTTCGAGGATGACCGACATGATCTTGTCGGGCTGGAATTTGGGGATGAAATCGTTGGCACCCATTTTCTTGGCTTTGTCGCTGTTGGATTTGTTGCTCAGGGAACTGTGCAAAACCAGATAAATGTGTGACATCTTTGGATTTTCCTTAACCTTGCGGGTAAAGGTGAACCCATCCATGATTGGCATTTCGATGTCGGAAATGACCAGATTATACGGGCAATGGCCACTCCCTTCCTGGACGGATTGTTCCAACAGTTCATAGGCCCGTTCTGCGTTTTCCACGATGGTGTGTTGAATTCCCATTTGATTGAGTGCCGAAGCGAGGAGGGTGCGGGCCGCTCTGGAATCGTCAGCAGCCAGGATGTGGTGCTGTTTTTGGACGATCTGTTTGCTTTTGGCGACGAGGTCGTCGGAAACATGGTCGTCAATGCCGATGATGTTGGCCAGAATCATTTCCACGTCGAGAATCTGGATGGGGACGTTTTGGTGGTAGGTGATGGCGGTCAGATAACTGCCTTCAAAGATGGTCCCTGTGGGGGCGATGATTTCAGTCCAGCTTTTGTTGATCAGGCGGTCGGGGCGGGCGATCAGAAATCCTTGGGTGGAGGTGCTGTATTCGCAGACCAGGATATAGGAAACCCCCTGGGTGAGATCGACCGGGGGTAGACCCAGGGCGACGGAAAGGTCGATGACGGTGATGGCATGTCCACGGAAATCGATGGTCCCGATCACGCCGGCGCCCGATTCGGGCATGACGGTGATTTCTTTCGGGGTTTCGAGGATTTCAATGATTTTGAATACATTCAGTCCGTAGAGCTGTCCATCGGTGAGGAAAAAGGTCAGCATTTCCATTTCATTGCTGAATGCCAGATTGGTGCGTTGATTCACCTCCGACATCAAATCATCCATGGGTAGGTCTCCACTCTTTATTTTCAGTCATTTTTCAATCCATGAGATCGGCATGGGCATGCGTGTCTGGATGGACGTTACGGTCTTCGAATGTGTTCTTTTGAAACATGCTCAAGCTATGTAATATCTCTCTTGAATTGTCAAGATTTCCCCTGGATGGCGACTGCTTGTACGGGGAGGGTGTGGTGAATCCTTGTCCAGTGGGGTGATTCGTTTACAATGGATCGGAACGTGTATGGCGGTGTATTGGCAATCGGAAAGGAGCTTGGGTTGTTATGAAGATCACCCTCAATGGCGAAATGACGGATCTTGCCGAATCCACGACCATTGCTGGATTGCTGGAGCGGTTGGGTTTTGATCCTGCCCGGGTTGCGGTGGAACGAAATCTTGAAGTCGCCCGGCGGGGAACGTTTGCAGAAATCGTGTTGGCGGAGGGTGATCAGGTGGAGGTGGTTCATTTCATCGGTGGTGGTGCCGAAGCGATTGACGATCCTTGGGTGGTGGCAGGGCGTACCTTCAACAGCCGGTTGCTGGTGGGGACCGGGAAATACAAGGATTTCGAGGAAACCCGACAGGCAATCATCGCTTCGGGGGCGCAGATCGTCACGGTGGCGGTACGCCGGGTCAATGTCAGTGATCCCAAGGCTCCGATGTTGACCGATTATCTGGATCCAAAAATATTCACCTATCTGCCCAATACGGCAGGTTGTTTTACGGCGGATGATGCGGTACGGACCTTGCGGTTGGCCCGTGAGGCGGGGGGGTGGGACCTGGTCAAGTTGGAGGTTCTCTCCGACCCGAAATATCTTTGGCCCAACAATCCCGAGACCCTGAAGGCGGCGGAATTATTGATTCGCGATGGGTTCAAGGTGATGGTGTACACGACGGATGATCCCTATCTGTGCCAACTGTTCGAGCAGATGGGGTGTGTTGCGGTCATGCCTTTGGCGGCTCCGATTGGTTCCGGGCTGGGTGTTCGCAATCCCTACACCCTGCGGATCATCATCGAGCAGGCGAGAATTCCGGTTTTGGTGGATGCCGGGGTGGGGACGGCTTCCGATGCTGCGATTGCGATGGAGTTGGGATGTGATGGGGTGTTGATGAACACGGCCATTGCGGGTGCCCGGGATCCGATTCGCATGGCACGGGCGATGCGTTTGGCGGTTCAGGCGGGGCGGGATGCCTTTTTGTCGGGTCGGATTCCCAAAAAATTGTATGCCACCGCCTCCAGTCCGCTGGAAGGGATGTTTTTTGGTCCCTCAAACTGAAGCCTTCCCTCGCGGGAAGATTGCTTCGGGTCAACGGGCGCGTGGAATATTGAATCAAAATCCTGGGGGCAATCCCTGAAGCCCCCTTTTTTCTTTCAATATTTTATTGAATGGTGCCAGTCCCTGATTCATGAATGTGACACAGCAGAAGAAAAGGGGAACCCCAGGTGTTTTGTTCTTCTCCGCCAGAAGAGTGCGCTCAAACGTCACCTCCCGTGCGCGTGCCCCAATGGGATTGTCGCTGGCCCGATCCGGTGGCGCTCAAAGTGGCGACCGATCGCTTGCTTGCCAGCCGAAGTGCGGAGGATCACCATTTGAATCGTCGCCTCGGTGTCACGGTGCGTCTGGAATCGCCGAACGACCCGGAGGACCCCGTCAGTGCCCTTCTGGTTTCCCCCTGGGCGGTGGAACGGGTATTTTGGCATCACAACACACCTGGAAGCTCGCCGCCAATCATGTATGCGTTTGATTTGGAGTTGGATGCCACGGGGCGGGTTGTGGCGGGGCAGGGGGTGATTTTCAAGACCAGGGAGCGCACCTGGCCGGTGGTGATCGGATGGGAACCGGAGATCGGCCATCATTTTGTCCACACCCTGCTGCATCAGGTCGATCATCTGAATTCGGTTGATGAGGCGATCAGCGAGGCGTTGGGGGTGCATCATCTGGCGGCGAGCAAGCGGTCGTTGAGTGATCATCTGCAAAAGAAGGTCTCCCGCAGGAGCATGTTTGGCTTTTCATTGTTGAACCGGAAGGGTGGGTCAGACGTTCCTGGAGCATGAGGGCATCGAGGAAATATTTCGTGGCCCAATTGGGATAGCCTGCCGTCATGTAGCTTCCCGGAAACATGGGATGGGAACCTGCCAATGCGCCGCGGATCCCGGGATGGGGGGTGGCGATCTGCTGCAATCCTTTCAGAAAGTTGACCATACGGTCGGCGAGTGTTCGATGATGGGGCGTCTGGGTGATTTGGTGCATGCGGTAGCTGACGATGGCAATCTGGGCGCTGCCGGTCAGGCAACTGGAAAAACAGGCGGGATGCCACTGGTCGTCGAACCGGCCATGGAGAAATCCCCGGTGGTCTACCCGGGCCAATAAAGGTTCCAACCCACGGGCAACTGCCTGGATCATGGCGTCATCGCCCGCCAACTGTCCCACTTCGAGCAAACCTTGCAGGGTATAGCCCAGGGTATGGGTCAAGGGGGCTTCGGGCCGGGTCAGATCATTGTGTGCAAACCAGCCGTTGTCCTGTTGCATCGCCATGGCGGCCCGAGCGGACCGGATGGCTGCGTCGCGGTATCCGGCATGGTCCATGAGCAGACCCAATCGGTACAGCGGCCAGGCGCACAGGACGTTGTAGGTTTTGATCCGGTCTTGACGGACAAAATCACCATGGGTACGGAAATGGCCATCCGCCCCCTGGTCGGCGACGAGGAAATCGGCAGCTCGGGTTGCCGCACGGGCCAGGGTCTCATCCCATCCCCGTTCCAGCAGCGCCGTCCATCCTTGAAGCACCATGCCGGTATTGAATACGGCGGGGGTTTGTCGGGCGGGTGCTGCCAGGGTTCCACCCTGAACGGCCCCTGAGGGCATTTGGATTGCCGCTTCCCAATGTCCCATCGCCCGGGCACGCCTTTGGGCTTGGGTATGTTGGAACAGGCTTCCATACTCCAGCAGGGTGACGATGATGTATCCGGTGGTTTCAGGATAGGATGGGCGCCAGGGTGCCTCCAGCCCGGATACGGGGAAATAGCCCATGGAAACCCCATCGTCAGGCGTCGCCTCCTGCCCTCGGAACAGCCAGTGCAATGCTTCACTGGCTCGGGCACGGGTTTCGCCGATGACGCTTGGGTCGTGCCTGCGCATGAATTGCCACAGATCTTTGATCGCAAGGTGGCGGAATTCCCGCTCCTCCAGGTGCCACAATCGGTTGCAGCGCGATAGATGACCCGCCAAGGTCCAATAATGGTGCCGCAAGGAGCCCCATGACACCCGTTGGCGTAACTGGTTGGTGAGCGATGATTGGGACATGCGGGTTCATCCTGAGCTGGAAGTGCCTGTCGTATTTTATCCAACAGAAAAACATCTTTGTTTCCATATCAACATTGTTGTACTATGATGATGAAAAAGCCTTCGGGAATCCCATCCATGTTTGCATGATTCGTCGGGTAATGCCATGATCCCGACCGACGGCATAAACCATCCTTGAGGAGAATCCTTTCATGCCCTTGACCTTGACCCAGAGTGCCACAAAAAAACTTGGTACCCTTCTGGCTGACGAAAACAATCCGAATCTGAAATTACGTATCTTTGTTTCCGGAGGGGGCTGTTCCGGGTTTCAGTATGGATTTACCTTTGATGAAAACCAGGAAGACAATGATGAACTGATTGAAACCGACGGCGTCAAGGTCCTTGTGGATCCCATGTCCGGCAATTATCTTCGGGGTGCCGAAGTTGATTTTGTCGAGGATCTCAACGGTTCTCAGTTTGTCATCAAGAATCCCAATGCCGCCAGTTCTTGCGGTTGTGGCAAATCATTCACCCCCAATTCGGCGGGTGGTTGTTCCAACTCATGATGATCTTCCACGGGTCCCGCCTTGTTGTTGTCTGGGCGGGACCCGCGCTTTGACTGCATTTCCCTCCTCAAAATTCCCCTTCTATTGGCTGATTCATCGTTCGTGGACTTGCATATTGTCCCGACTGGCCCCATATAGTGATCAATATTTGATCCGATTGACGGGTACCTTAATCGCGGGCCATTCCAGGCAAGGACGGACTTCATGTCAGAAGACGAAAAAAAACCCGATGTTTCCCAAGTGGTTGAAGGAAATAATGGTGGGGAAACAGGGGAAGAACAACCAAAAAAAGAGTCGGTTCAGGGCAGCATGAATGATTCGGGCGCGGGCAGGGCTGCGGAAGGCGAGGCCCAGCATCCGCCGGCCAGGATTGATGATCTGTTGCCGCCCAAGCTGGTGTTGTATCCCTTGGGGGGCCGTCCTTTTTTCCCGGGGATGTTGACGCCGATCCAGGTGGAAGGTTCCCCCTACTACGACACCATACGCTATGCCCTGGATACGCCGGGTAAAATGTTTGGCATTGTGCTGTCTCATGCCGAGGATGGGGACAAGGTGTTCGATGCTGGACAATTGTACCGTTTTGGCACCGTGGCCCGGATCATGGAGGCGGCGGTCAACGAAGAAAACAAACAGGTCAAATTGCTGGCGGAGGGCATTTCCCGGTTTGAGATCAGCGCCATCGACCAGGACAGTCCGCCGCTGGTGGCGCGGGTGATCCACCATGAAAAAACCCCTGCCAACCTGGATGTGGAGGTGATCAAACCCTACACCCTGGCGGTGATCAGCGCGTTGAAGGAAATATTGAAATATGATTCGCTGTATCAGGAACAGGTCAAAATGTTCCTGTCGCGTCATAATTTCGGGGAACCGGATCGTCTGGCCGATTTTGTCGCTTCGATGACCAGTTCCCGACGGGAAGAGTTGCAGGAGGTTTTGGAAACGCTCGACATTCGTGAACGTTTGGAAAAGGTGCTGGTGCTGCTCAAAAAAGAATTGGAAATGGTCAAGGTTCAAGACAAAATTTCCAAGCAGGTGGAAGAGGGGATTTCGGAACATCAGCGCCATTTCTTCCTGCGCGAGCAGCTCAAGGAGATCCAGAAGGAACTGGGCATCACCAAGGATGATCGTACTGCCGATGTCGAGCAGTTTCGCGAACGGTTGAAAAATTTGACGTTGTCGGAGGAGGGGGAGAAGAAGATCAACGATGAACTGGACAAGTTGTCGGTGTTGGAGACCGGTTCATCGGAATATGGGGTGACCCGGAATTATGTGGACTGGCTGACCAGTTTGCCATGGGGGGTCTATTCCAAGGACAAGCTGGACATCAAGCGGGCCAGAAAAATCCTCAACCGGGACCATGACGGGTTGGATGATGTCAAGGAGCGCATCCTTGAATTCCTCGCGGTTGGCAAGCTCAAGGGGGAAATCGGGGGATCGATCATTTTGTTGGTCGGGCCGCCGGGGGTGGGGAAAACCTCCATTGGACGTTCGGTGGCGCAGGCGGTGGGGCGGGAATTTTTCCGGTTTTCCGTGGGTGGGATGCGTGATGAAGCGGAGATCAAGGGGCATCGTCGTACCTATGTCGGGGCGATGCCCGGCAAGGTGATGCAGGCGTTGCGTTTGAAGAAGGTGGCCAATCCCATCATCATGTTGGATGAAGTGGACAAGATCGGGGCCAGTTATCAGGGGGATCCCGCGTCGGCGTTGTTGGAGGTGCTGGATCCGGAACAGAACACGGAGTTTCTCGATCATTATGTCGATGTCCGTTTTGATCTATCCAAAATATTGTTCATTTGTACCGCCAACCAGTTGGATACCATTCCACGTCCCTTGATGGATCGCATGGAGGTGATTCGTCTGTCGGGGTACATCAGCGAAGAGAAAGTCAATATTGCCCGCAACCATCTGATCCCAAAACAGTTGCAAAAAAATGGCCTGACCCGGGATCATCTGCGCTTTTCCAAGGAAGCGTTGCGCACCATCATCGAAGGGTATGCCCGGGAGGCGGGGGTTCGGCGGTTGGAGCAGAAAATTGGTGCCATTGCCCGTAAGGCGGCGGTCCGCATTCTGGAATCGAATGCCCCGACGCCAATCCAGGTCGGGCAGAATCAGGTGGTGGACTTTCTGGGCAAGCCTGATTTTCGGGATGAGAAGCCGTTTTCCGGGGTGGGTATTGTGACGGGATTGGCTTGGACCTCCATGGGCGGGGCGACTTTGGACGTGGAGGCGGCGGTTTATACCTCGGGCAAGGCCCATTTCGCTTTGACGGGCAAGTTGGGGGAGGTGATGAAGGAATCGGCGGAGATCGCCTATCATTATGTTCTGGGTCAGTGTCAGATGTTGGGGGGGGATCGGGCGCTGCTTGAGGACAAGTCGATTCATCTGCATGTCCCCGAGGGGGCGACCCCCAAGGATGGTCCCTCGGCGGGGGTGACCATGGCGACCGCTTTGCTTTCCCTGGCGCGTAATAAACCGGTATCGCGGCAGTTGGCGATGACGGGTGAAATCACGTTGACGGGGCAGGTGTTGGCGGTGGGGGGGATTCGGGAGAAGGTGATTGCGGCGCGGCGGGTGGGGTTGCGTGAGTTGATTCTTCCGGAGGCCAACCGCAAGGATTATGAAGAGGTGCCTGATTATATCCGTGAGGGATTTACGGTCCACTTCGTGACAAAATATCCTCAGGTTCCAAAACTGGTCTTTGATTGAGGCTCTTCTAGCGTTAAATGTGGGTAAATACATCGTTTCGCTGCAATATAATGATTTTAAATAAATATTAAAAGAAAAAAGGGGCCTGGGGGATTGCCCCCAGGGTGTTGATTTTGGTGTTGATATTGTTTTTTCGCGCCCCATTACCCGAAGCGGTTTTCCGCGTGGTTTTTGCGGGAAACCGCGCAGGCGCGAGCCTTGGTCCC
>PEAN01000047.1 GCA_002753735.1 Magnetococcales bacterium DCbin4 | reverse complement strand
CAATCCCTTAAGCCCCCTTTTTTCTTTCAATAATTTTTCGAGTGTCAACAATCCCTGATTAATGAATGTGACAAAGTAGAAGTAGAATCCATACCTGTCAAGGATCGGCCATCAGGCGATTTTGAACTGGTTGAGCTGATCGTTCAGCTCGGTGGCGATGGCAGCCATCTCCTGAGCCCGTTCGTTGACGGTACCGCTGAGATTCTGCATTTTCTCTGCGGCGCTGTTGACGTGGCTCATGCTTTCGGCCACCTGATGCACCGCGGCAGAGGCGGCGGTGACGTTACTGGTGACATCTTCAGCCCCGGCAGAGGTTTCGGCGATACGGCGGGTCATTTCCCCAACCCCGGAGGAAGCCTCGGAGACGTTGCGGGTCACCTCGCTGATGCCGGAAGAGATTTCCATGACGCTTCGGGCAACTTCCTCAATACCCCGAGTCGCCTCACCAACCCGCCCGGTCACCTCGTGGGTCTCCTGGGAGGTTTCTCCCATGGAGTGGGTGATCTCTCCCAGGGTCCGGGTTTGATCATCAACCGCCCGTAGAATATCACCGTTGGATTTGCCAAGTCGTCTGATGATCTCCGACACCTGATGGGTGGTGGAGCCCGCGTTCTTGGCGTTGTCCTGGATGGCGTTGATCTGGTTGGCAATCATCTGCGTCGCTTGAGCGGTTTGGCGTGCCAGCTCCTTGACCTCGTTGGCCACGACCGCAAACCCGTTGCCGACTTCTCCCGCTCCGGCGGCCTCGATTGAAGCATTGAGCGCCAGCATGTTGGTCTGGTCGGCGATTGAGTTGATAATTTCGACGACCTTGCCGATCTCCTGGGCAGAATTCGCCAGTTTTTCCATCACCTCGGAGGCGCGTTGCACGCTGCCACCAGCCTGGTCCGCCTCTCCAGTCGCAGCCTCGCAAAGAGAGCGAACCTTTCCCAGGGATGAATTCATCTCTTCGACGGAGCCGGCCACGGAAGAAACGTTTGTCGCGGTTCGCTGGGCGGCATCCTGGACGTGGGTCATGCTCACGGATGCCTCTTCGGATGCGGCGGCCACCGTATTGAGGTTGGTGTTGGCCTCTTCGGCAGCGGCTGAGATGGTGTTCATGTTACTGGCCATCTGCGCAGCAGCGGCTGAAACCGTTCCCATATTGGTGGACATTTGCTGCGAGGCGGCAGCGATCGTCTCCATGTTGGCACTCATTTCCTCACTGGAGGCAGCCACCTGGCACGCCTGTTGGGCAAGTTCTCCTGCCCCATCGGTCATCTGTTCGGCCACTTCCCCAAGTTCAGACGAAGTCTGATCAAGACGTTTGGCCTTGGCCATGATGTCGGTCACCATGCGGCCCAACGCAACGGCCATACCGTTCAAAGCCGTGGCCATGTCTCCGATCTCGTCCCTGCGGTTTGCTTCCATGCGGACCGTCAGATCGCCGCCCGAAAGACGCCTGGCCAGTTCAACACTTCCAAGGATCGGGTTGGCAATTCCGGTTGCGACCCAGATGGCCATCACGGTGACCAACGCGATGACAATCATCACCGAGATCACATTCTTCAGGATCAGGGCATGAATCGGTTCCATGATTTCAGCCTGGTCGATCTCTGCCAACAATGCCCAGGTGAAATCGAATACCTTGACCGGGGTGAAGGCGGAAACCACGGGATTGCCGTTGTAGTCAATAATGATTCTGACATCCTTTTCTCCGGCAAGGGCGGCACGGGATCCTTCGGTATCAACCCCGTTGCTGGCCACCGTTCCGGCAAAGGATGCCTTCAGGGAATGTCCCTCCTGGTCCAGGAAGGAGTTGGAGCGCATCCGCTTGTCAGGTCCAACCAGGTAGCTTTCGCCACTCCTGCCAAGGCCGTTGCGCACCTGCATCTGTTCATTGATGGCATCTGCCGAAATCTGTAACCCCACGATCAATTCAATCTGCCCTTGTCCATCCAATAAAGGTTGGGCAATGAACGCGGCTGGTTCACCCTTGGAGGGGGCATAGGGGGCGAAGTCGGCAAATTCGAACTTTTTGGTTTCCACCAACTTTTTGATGAGCTGCCCCAGGTTGGAATCCTTGAACTGGCCGGTGAGCAGGTTGGACTCATAGTCGGGTTCATGGGCCACCGTATAGAAAACGTAGCCGTTGGGGCTGATCAGGAAAAGGTCATAATAGCTGTTGTTGATCACAAACTGGGCCAGTGCGTCCTTGTCACTTCCCTCCAGCTTGGGGGCGAATGCTTCTTCCGTCAGTTGGCTTGTGAAGATGGCCCACTTCAGTCCCGGAATCGCCAAAGGGCGATAGGTGTAAATTTCCAGCCTCCCTGTGCTGTCAATTTCAAGAGAGAAACCGTTTTCTCCCTTGAAGGCCCTGGTGATCAGGGAGCTGCTCTTGATCTCCCCGATCTTGCCCGATTTGACCTGCCGGTCGCTGCGGTAGGCGGTGGTTGACCCAACCTGTCCCACCAGATAGGTCTCACCGGTCTCACCCAATCCTTCCCGGTTGTTGATAATGGCGTTGATGGGATCGGTGGGAATTTGCAGTGCCACATATCCGGCTACTTTTTCCTGGGCGTCGGGGATGGCGATGAGGGCGAAGGCGGCCTGTTGGCCGTTGGAAGGGGCATAGGGGGCATAATCGGCAAAGGTGACTTCACCCATCGGTTTCTTGCGCTGGGCAGCGAAAGCCTGGCCGAAGTTCGAGGAGGCCAGTTCCTTCAGCAGCGATTGCCCGAGATCGGGTTCCTTGGCAACCGTATAAACAATTTCCCCCTCCTTGGTGATCAGGAACAGGTCGTACCATGCGTGCTGCTGTTGAACCTGCCGTAGACGTTTATCGAATTCCCTGAGGGAGGCGTTCCAATGAGTAACTTCGACCTTGCCGCCGTTCGCCTGAAAGACCTGTTCGAATTCGGCCAATGCCTGCTGGTACATCACGTCGTCATGGATGGTGCGCATTGATTCGACCAGGCTGGCGAAGAACTGTTCTATTTCAATTTGTTTGTAAGTCTGGATGGTTTGCAGATTATTGATCGCTGCCTGGCGAAGAGCCTGGACATTGCCAAGCAGTCCCTGCATCTCATTCCTTTTGACTCCAAAGTAGCGCTCAATCTGTCCCTTCTTCATCTCACGCACCGCCTCCATCGTGCTGAAGGCACTGTGCAGCAGCGCATCACGGGCAGAAAGGATGGCAAAGCTCACCGTCAACGCCAGTGGGATGATGCCGATCACCAAAAATAACCCGATCAGCTTGGGTTTCATGCGGATATCTTGTAAGCGGATCATAATCTTTGAAGGGTATGTTTTGAAATGTTGGGGTGAATTTTTCAACAAAGAGGTTGGCGATGGTAGCCGATTTTCTGGGACTGGGAAAGGATTACGCTGCTTTTTCGTCGTACTGATCCTGTATGTAATGGATAAGTCATTGGATGAAGAAGAAAAATAAAAATCAAATGAACAATTGAATGGGTGAAAATGTAGTGTCACGCTGAACCAGTACACTTCGTTGATGTCTGTTTCAGATTGTTTTCTGCGGATGCATATGGATATTGTCGTTCATGGAAAGACATTTGTTTAGATATGATACTTTTTGGAATAATGCATGTAGCTGACTTTATCTTTATATGATCCCTTTCTGTAGATGAAAATATTAAGAAAATATTTCTATTGATGAACATTACAGGGTCGATATCAATCAATAAACGGATGATTCGGCAAACGGTTCTTGCCGTTCCAAGAGGAAGAAGGCGTATTTTTTTATTCAAAAGTTGCAGCCATGATTGAGATCAATGGCCTCTGGTTGGCAGAATCGGGTATTGCTGCGACGGACGGACCCGTCTTCAACGCGCAATCAGACATGTTTTGCCATTAAATTGGGATCTCACCCCAAAAGGGCAGGTTGCAGACGGGTTGGATGTCGTACTGGATGAGGGTGCATTCACGCATGACATGACCCTTCCCCGGCGACCTTTCTCAGTCAAACCCGGATTTGAATCGATGGGAGGCAGTGTCGGTTTTTTCTGTGAGGCGGAAATGATGGGGGGAGATGACGTTACGGAAAGCAGGACGTGTTGGCTTCAATTCCAATGGCCGACACGTCCTTTGATTTTGGGGTCATTTCATGGACTGATGATGTCAACCATGTGTTTTGATCATCAGGCAGAAACATGGATCAACCTTTGGAACAATCGGGTAAGGCGTTGACATTGACCAGATTCAGTAAAGAATCGCTGTCCATCATATCAAAAAGCATGGCCAGTTCAGCGCAGGTGTATACCGGAACCTCTTCAGGGTTATCGGTAGCGACCGATGGGTGAAGAACATACATCGGTGGGTCGGAGAGAAAGGTATCAGTCATAAGTCCCTCCCAATATGCGTATTCATGATAGGGCACACAACAAGCCAATGTTAGCATCATGCGTATTTTGACATAAAAGTTTGGCGGAAGTCAAGTTTATTTCATGTGTATTGATTTTTTGATTTCCGAGGCAGGGGCATGCTGGAACGGTATTATTGAAACTCATGAAGTAAATTCATGTATTTTCTGTTGATTCTTATTGAGTGTGGATACTCCCAAATGGAAATAATAGATGATATAGTGTGGCCGCAAATGAAGTGGTTTCAGTCTAAAAGGATTGTCTGGGAATGCGTCGAATGGATGGGTTGGACTGGAAATATATGGCTCTTGGAAGCTGGATCAAGGTCTGGTTGGTAGCTCTGCTATTGATTGCTCGTGGAGCAAATGCTGGTGAAGGGGCTGTTTTTGACTTTAATTTGCGGGCGGACGGTGACATTGTCCGGGTCCAGCTTGAAACACGCGTCGGGGTATTCAATGGTGCCGCATTGGCCAACCGGGGTCAGGAAGTCGTTATCGAGTTGAAGGGCGTTGAGCCCAAGGAACTGTCGGCGTTGATTGAACGGTTCAAGCAGCCTGCGGTGGTTGTGCGCGGGGTGCATGTGCTTCCCGGGCAGGGCAATGCGACACGCCTTTTGATTCAATTGACCACTCCGGCTGTGGTGTTGGATGAGACCATCGTGGCGGGTGGCCGTGACCGGTCGCGGTGGGAATTGGTCTTGGGCCCTGCCGCGCAGGCGGCGGAAAAATTGCCCGTTGCATCCGTTCCCCCCTCCATTTCTTCCATTGCCCTGGTGACACACGAAGGACGGTTGGATCTGTTGTTGACCGGGAGCAGCAGTCTGGTGGCGGAAGTTTCATTCGAAGACAAGCCGCCCGTGGCGCGGATTGATCTGCCCGGGGTGGCGCATAAAGATTTGCTTGCCGTTGTCCAAACCTTGCGCACGGCACATCCGATGATTCGCGGCATCATGGTTCGGCCCATCGACAAAAAGAGCAGTCGCCTCCTGATCAATCTGGCCGAAACGGCTGATTTGGTGGATGGCGCCGGGGCCATCGAAGGTGAGACGGGTCGCATTCTCATCAGTCTCGCCCCCGATGCGGCACCGTCGGCAAAGGTCGATGTGACGGCACGGTTGGGACGTATTCGTGTCGATGAGCTGGTCGGACGTCTGACGTTGATGCTGCCCGGGGTTGATGGCAGCCGGATCAACGCCTACACCTTGGATGATCCCCCTCAACTGGTCATTGATTTTCTGGGTTGGTCGCCCAGGCGGTTGGAGTCGGCGGCAGCGGAATTTCTGACTTCGCACCCCGTCGTGCGCAGTGCCCGGGTGGAATCGACCCGCCTGGGTTCGGGACGCCTGATCTTTGAACTTTCCGGTCCATCTCCCTTGATCGCCAAGACCGTTGATTCCCAGTCCCCTGGACGGGGGGAACCTGTGCAACAAATGTTGACCGTGGCATTGCGCAAGCCCCTTCCAGGGGAGGAAATTCCGGAATCCGAAAGAAAACGTGAGGATGCGACGCCCGATTTGCGGCGTGATCTCCATGACCGTGCCCGCCCCGTTGTGGTCATCCGTCCGGTACAACTGGAACAGGAGGCGTACTGGGTCAAGAAGACCCCACCTGCCGAACCGCAAAAGGGGATTTCGGGGCTGATGAGCCTTTTGAAACAGGCGTTGAGCAATGATCCCAAATATCAGGCGGCCAAATCGGACCTTGACGCCAATCAGGAGGCTTTGCCCCAGGCCCGTGCCGGCAATTTGCCGACGGCCAATTTCGATTATCAACATAAGAGCATCTATCAAAACATCCTGCGTGCTTCCAATCCTTCCTTTTCCACAGGGGATTCCGACTATCCGAGCAAGGATTTGACATTGACCATCACCCAACCGGTCTTCAAGGTTCAGGCTTTGGTCAAAGTGAACCAGGCCAGTGTGGCGGTCGAGCAGGCGCAGGTCAATTTGATCGCGTCGGAACAGGATTTGATTTTGCGTCTGGCCAGTGCCTATCTCAATCTGTTGGCGGCCAAGGATGCCCGCGAACTGGCCAAGGCGGAGCGGGAGGTCAACGGAAAACAATTCGAACTGGCCCAGGCCCGTTTGGAGAGTGGATTGGGGACCATCACCCAGTTGCATGACACGGAGGCCCGTTTTGCCCTGACCGAGGCCCGTGAAATCGATGCCAGCAACAAATATGATGATGCCATTCAGGGGATCAAGGAAATCATCGGTATCGATCTGGGTGATATTCAGGGGTTCACGGTTGATTTCGATGCGGCGCCGCCGCAGCCCGCATCGGTGGATGCCTGGGTTCAGGCTGCCATGGAGCAAAATCTCGCGTTGCAATCACGCAACCTGGCGCTTGAAATTGCCAGATTGGAAATTCAGCGGCAGCAGGCGGGATATCTTCCCACCCTCAATCTGGTGAGTACCGTCAGTCGTCAGGACAGTGATGGTTCGCTTTATGGCGATGGCCAGAAGGTGGACAACGTCGAGGTGGGGATCAAGTTGAGTGTACCGATTTTCGAGGGTGGGATGACCCTTTCGCTGGTGCGTGAGGCATACGCCCGTCGCGACAAGGCGTCTCAGGAGCGTGAACAGGAGTTGCGCCGTACCGAACGGATGACCCGATCCACCTTCCAGTCGGTCGAAGCCAGCGCCCGTTCCCTGGCGGCTTTGCGCAAGGCGGTTGTCGCTCAGGATGGCGCCCTTCAGGCGCGGGTGGAGGGGTTCAAGGCAGGGGTGGGTAATATTTTGACGGTTGTGGATGCCTATCGCATGTATTATTCCGCCAAACGTGACTACCTCCAGGCGCGGTATGACTATCTGGTCAATCGGTTGCGTTTGAAACAAGCGGTGGGAACTTTGAGCCGGACCGATTTGGAAGATCTGGGTGCGTTGTTGAAGACCGATTGAATGTGGGTCAACGGTAGGTTGCAGTTCACTGACGCAGCTTTTTGAATTCATGCAGGTTAGTCAACAGGATCGGGAGATCGTCTTGGATGATGCTCTACAGCGTGTCGTTGTCGATGCCCAGATAACCGTGGATCAACCGATTGCGGGTGGCAATGATTTGTCGCCAGGGGATGGTTGAGGTGGTGTCGCGTACAGTTTGAGGAATATGGGTGGCGGCCTCGCCAATCAGTTCCAGATTGCGCACTGTGGCATCGTAGGTCAGACTATCGGCTTCAAAACCTGAACGATCCAGGCCCGATGTATAGGACAGTGCTTTTTCGACAAACGTGATCATGTCATCAAGGAAAAAATTCCATGTCCGTTCGGGTGATCTGTCCTGTGATTCAGACATGAAGTAGTTCCTGCTCGATGAAAGGGCGCAACTCTGGTCGCAATCCTTTTTCGGTGACCAGGTCTACCGGGCAGCCTAACAGATCTTCTAAATAAAACTGCACACCGAAATAACGGGCCGAAGTGGCAGGACCATCGAAGGTCACCAGCAGATCCACATCGCTTTTTTTTTGGGCGGTATCCCGTGAGGTGGAACCAAACATGGCCATATGGGTGACGCCAAATTTTTGGTGTAGGTGTTCTTTATGTTGGGCGAGCAGGTGCATTACCTTAGCGCGTTTCATGGAATCAATCCTTTTCATGAACGGGTGGCCATGTGATGGATGCTGCAACCCTGAACACGGTGGGTTTGCATCGCCTCGATCTGTTTTTTCACCCGGGTTATGACTTCCTGCCAATCTCCCCGTTGTCGTTGGCGGAACAGGGTCATGGTGGGATACCAGGGGCTGTCATTGCGTTCCAACATCCAGCGCCAGTCAGGGGCGAAGGGGAGCAAGGCCCAGACAGGGCGTCCCAGGGCGCCGGCCAGATGCAATGTCGAAGTATCCACTGAAATCACCAGGTCCAGATCCATGAGGACGGCGGCAGTATCGGCAAAATCGGTCAACAGTCCCTCGGCATGGAGCATGTTTGGATAACGGGCGAGGAATTCCCGATCACCGGGACGGGGGGCAACCTGCAAGTCGATAAAGGTGATTCCAGGAAGCTCCAACAGGGGGGCCAAAAACGAAGGGTCCATGGATCTTTTGAAATCTTCTTTGAATGTGGCGTTGCCGCGCCAGACGAGTCCAACGCGCAGGTTGTCGGCGGCACGGATCCACGAACGGGGCAAAGGGGAGGGAACAGGGGCGGTCAGATAGGGGATGGTCGCCGACAGGGTGTCATGGGTTGCTCCCAGTAACCAGGGGAGGCTCATCAAGGGGGCTTGGCAGGCGCATTCCGGTAAGGGATCCTCGTCGATCACCGATTGATCGATTCCTGCGACGGTGGCAAACAGTCGGGAAAGTGCCCGGGGGCATTTGAGGACGACGTATCCCCCCCGAGCCTTGACTTCGCGGGCGAATCGGATGAACTGGATGCTGTCTCCCACGCCCTGTTCGCAATGGAGCAGAATGGAGCGCCCGTCGAGGGGTTGACCGTCCCACAAGGGTTCGGGGCGTCCATGGCCGGGGAATCCGGAACGTCGCCACCGCCATTCGTGTTTACGCCATCCCGCTTCGAAGTCGCCGGTCAACAATAGTGCCAGGCTTTGGGCGAAATGGGCCTCGGCCAGATCGGGGGCGATGCGTAACGCGGTGTCAAAACGGGCCATCGCCTCGGGAATCTGTCCCAGTTCCAGGAGCAGACAGCCATGGTTGGCCAGCGCTTCGGGGTCATTGGGTTTGAGTTGCAGGGCATGGTTGAGGCAGGCAAGGGCCACTTCCAGGTTTCCCTGCCGGTGACGTACCACCCCCAGGTTGGTCCAGAATTCGTGGCTGTCGGGTTCGAGTCGAAGTGCGTGTTCCAGGCATGCAGCCGCTTCGGTCAATTTTCCCTGGAGTTGCAGCGCGACCCCCAGATTGGCCAGGGCATCGGGGAAGTCGGGTTTGTGTCTCAGGGCATACTGATATTGTTCGACCGCTGCGGCCCATCGTCCCCGGGCAAGATAGACATTGCCCAGGTTGGAACGGGCATCGGGGAAATCGGGTTCCAGGGCAAGGGCTTTCTTGACCTGGAATTCTGCCTCGGGCAGACGGCCCAGGCGGTGAAGTACTGCGCTCAGATTGGACAAGGCGGCGGTGAAGTTGGGATCAATGGCCAATGCCTGATGAAACCGATCCGCCGCTTCTTCCAGCTTTCCCTGGGCTTGCAGGACGATGCCCAGATTGGACAGGGCGGCACAATGGTTGGGATGGCATTCCAGGGCGCGCAAATATTCCCGGGCGGCGTCGGCCAAACGTCCCTGGCGCAGAAAATCGTTGCCTCGATTTTTGTGCTGTTCGCCCAACGCTTGAGGGGATGGTAGGTTCAACGCTGGCGTCCCGAGGTTGGGTGGGTTGATATGATTAATAACAACAAACAGATACCCTAATGACGGAAGACGGAGATTTCTCGCTGTAGAAAGCAGGCCATGCGCAACATGGCAAAGGCAGCCGTGGCTCCGGTCCCTTCACCCATGCTGATGTCCAGATGCAATAACGGTGTGACATCCATGGCGCGGATCAATGGCAATTGTCCCGGTTCCGCCGAACGGTGACCAAAGAAGAGCCAATCTTTCAAATTGGGATGCAAAGTCACAGCGACCAGTGCGGCGGTGGATGCGGTCAATCCATCCACCAAGGCGGGGATTCCCAATTGGCCACAAGCGACAAAGGCCCCGGTCAAGGCTGCGATGTCGAACCCACCCAACCGCCGGACCGTCTGCAATGAACCGCTCAAACCGGGTAGATGAAGATCCAACGCTTGTTGAATGACCTGGGCCTTGCGTGCCATTCCTTCCACATCCAGACCCGCTCCCGGCCCCGCGACCGATTCGGGAGAAACCCCCAGCAACGCCGCCGCGACCGCTGCCGCAACCGTGCTTTTGCCGACTCCAATCTCACCGCCGATGATCATGCGAATGCCATCGTTGGCTGCCCGTTGCACCGCTTCGCGCCCCGCATCCAAGGCAATGGTCAACTGTTCTTCGTCCATGGCGGGACGAAAGCGGATATCATTGGTACCCGAACCCGCGGAACGATTGATCAGGCCCGGAGCATCTTCGGGTTGGGTCAACAGACCGACGTTGATGACCTCCATCTGCAATCCAAGATGTCGTGCCATGACCGCGATGATACTCTGGCCACGCAGGGTGGTTTGAACCATGTGTGTGGTCATGCCGGGAGGATGGGGGGAAACATTGGCGACCGCAACACCATGATCGGCTGCAAACAGCAGAATACGGGCGGGATCGGTGTCGGGGTCGGGATTGCCATAAAGGCCGGCGAGACGAATCACGGTGTCTTCAAGAATACCCAGAGCACCCAAGGGCTTTTCCATGGTTTCAAGGTGTTTTTTCGCCGCGGTTTGTGCCATGATGGAACAGGGGCGGATCGGTTCGTTCAACCAGGATGCAGCCACTTCGGTACTCCTTGCAGCATTGATTATTGTTTGTCAGGTCGTCAATTCCGGTCCACTGCTCCATCAAGAATAGGAGTGTTTGTTCATTTTTTCCAGGAATTGCGGTCCCGGGCGGAAGGATGGGCGCAAATTTGAATTTCTGCCAGGGGTTCATCCTGATTGTTTCCTTCCATTGAGGGGGTTGACCCTTCCATCCGAGAGATCCACCGCCGTGACACAGGATGTTTCCACCTGCAAGGATAACGCTGCTTTCCACTCCGGTTGGATGGGACGGAACATGGTTTGGGCTGCGGGATTGTATCTGTCAGGGCAAATCTGGTCGGCCCTTCCCTGGCCGGTGATGCACCCCGCCATGGGCCATCCCGGGGTGGGGCTGGCCGTGGCGGCCATATTGTTGCACGGTCCGCGCATTCTTCCCGGGATCATTGCCGCCACCTTCCTGACCGGATGGATCAGTGGCCAACCCTGGCCTGCCATTCTGGCTTCCGTCGCCGGCAGTGCCCTGCAATCATTGACCGCCTGGGGGTTGTTGCGACAATCCCGTTTCCATGTGTCGATGAACGAAATCACCGGCGTCATCCAGTTTACCGTGTTCGCCGTTGGGTTCAGCTCCATCTTCGGCGCCCTGGGCAAGGGGGTCTGGCCGCTGTATGCCCAGGATGCCCTGCTGTCGGAACTGGCCCCCGAATGGTTCTTCCACTGGGTCGGTGCCGCCATGAGTGTATTGATGATCACCCCCCTGGTGCTGACGTTTCCCCTGTGGCACGCCAAATATTTCTTGAAACCGCTGCGTATTGTCGAAGGGATCATCCTTCTGTTTCTAACCTTGATCGTGGCATGGTTTCTCTTCGCGCGCTCCGGCAGCCTGGAAGCGATGCTCCCCATGGTCTATCTGGGATTTCCCCTGGTCATCTGGGCGGGGGGGCATTTCAAACAACAGGGGGCCATGGCGATTTCCTTTCTGTTGACCGCCATTGCCTTGAGTTGCACGGTTCAAGGGTTGGGACCCTTTGCCCATGCCGAGATTGTCACCGCCATTCTCAATCTGTATGCCTTCATGAGTGCCATGACGGTCGTTGGATCGATGCTGGCCGCCACCGTCGCCGAGCGGGAAAAATCCCGTGCCGATTATGAATCCTCCCTCAACATTCTGGAGGAACAGGTGCGGGAACGGACGCATGAACTCCATGCCGCCAAGGAGGCGGCGGAACAGGCCAACGAAGCCAAAAGTTCTTTTCTGGCCAACATGAGCCACGAAATCCGAACCCCCATGAATGCCATCGTCGGCCTGACGGAGCTTGCCATCAAAACCCGGCCCGGGAGCCGGATGGAAGATTATCTGTCCAAAATCCGTACCGCGTCCCATTCATTGCTGGCGATCATCAATGACATCCTCGACTTTTCCAAGATCGAGGCGGGACGTTTGGAATTGGAATCAATTCCTTTCGATTTGTTTGATGTCATCAACAACCTGCGCGACATGCTGGAAAGCCGGTTGGTGGACAAGCCCGAGGTGGAGTTGATTTTTTCGCTGGATCCCCGCCTGCCCACCCGCTTGGTGGGAGACCCTTTGCGTCTGGGGCAGATTTTGTTGAACCTGGCGGGCAATGCCGTCAAATTCACCGCCGCCGGTGAAATTGAAATCAAGGGGGAACCGATCCGGATTCATGCCGGTCGTGCCCGTATCGCTTTTTCCGTCCGGGATACCGGGATCGGCATCACCGAAGAGCAACGTTCCCGATTGTTTCAATCCTTTTCGCAGGCGGATGAATCGACGACCCGCCGCTATGGTGGCACCGGTCTGGGACTGGCCATCAGCAAACGCCTGGTAGCGCTCATGGGAGGGGGGATCGAGGTTGAAAGCACGCCTGGGGAGGGGAGCCGGTTCACCTTCGAGGGGGAATTCGGCATCCAGGAGCATGACGCGCGCAAGGAATCGATGCTGATCGAAATGCTTGAGGGGATGCGGGTCCTGGTCGTGGATGACAATCCGACCTCACGCGAAATCCTGACTGAGATGATGCATATTTTTTCATTCATTCCTGACACCGCCGTCTCGGGAGAGGAGGCGGTGACCAAGGTATCCCAGGCCCTGGCCGGGGGGCAGCCCTATCGGTTGATCTTGATGGATTGGAAGATGCCCGGCATGGATGGGATTCAAACGACGCGTGCCTTGCGTGAACATGCCGGGGTGGTGAACCGGGAAGAAAAAGATGACCTCCGGCCACGTATCATCCTCCTGACCGCCTTTGGCCGTGAGGAACTGTGGCGACAGGCCCAGAACGCCGGAGTGGATGCCTTCCTCATCAAACCGACGAGTCAATCACTTTTGTTGGAGACCATTCGGGGTCTGTTTGGTGTGGTGACTCCCGTGACCCCCGGTGTTGCCATGGACCCGATGCGGGTCACGCGTGATTTTCGGGGTCTGGAACTCCTCGTCTGTGAAGACAATGCCATCAACCAACTGGTCGCCCGCGAAATTTTGGAACAGTCCGGTTTTCAGGTGACCATCGCCAACAATGGTCGGGAAGCCCTGGATCTGCTTGACCGGCATCCCTATGCCGCAGTGTTGATGGATGTGCAGATGCCGGTCATGGATGGTTACGAGGCGACCCGGCAATTGCGCCAGGATCCCCGTTTCAAGGATTTGCCGGTGATTGCCATGACGGCTCATGCCATGGCGGGCAGTCGGGAAAAATGTTTGGCTGCGGGGATGAACGATCATGTGACCAAGCCGATCAATACGGATCTTCTGATAACAACCCTGGATCGATATCTGAAGCAGGCGATTCCAACCTCTGGGCCACGGATGGATGCTCCTCCGGTGGTTGAGGGAGGAGCTCCGTCGTCTGAGGATATTTCGGCGAATGATGCCGGGAATACCGCGATTTCCGGGGATTCATGGCGGATTTCAGGGATCGACCTGGCCATGGGGTTGAAACGGTTGGGCGGCAACAAGGATTTGTATTTCCGCCTGTTTGACACCTTTGCCCGTGATTTTGCCGATGCTCCGGAACAATTGGGTCGGATGTCGCTGGCGGCATCGGATCGGGAACCCATGGCCGCACTGGTTCATACCATCAAGGGGGTTGCCGGCAACATCGGCGCCGTATCGCTTCAGGAGGCGGCCAAACGGTTTGAAGCAGTCCTGGGTTCGGCGGAACCGGTGTCGAATCTTTCCGATCACCGTGAACGGTTCATCGATGAATTGAAACGGGTACTCGATGCGGTTTCTTCCCGGGTGGCAAGCCGTGTTCCTGTCGAACCCGAGTCAAACAACGGATCGCCACCCGGAGAGGTGTTGGATATGGATGCCATTGCCGGGCAGTTGGGCGCACTTGAGGATAAGATCAAATCGTCCGATCTGGACGCAGAGGAACTGGCGCGAAAGCTGGCCGTTCTGCTTGCGGGGTCGCCGGTTGAAGTGGAGATGCGGGCGGTGGTGGATCATCTGGAGCGGTTTGACTTTCAGGGAGCAACAACTTTGTTGGCGCGCATCAAAGAAAACCTTCAGATCCCCCCTGTTGGAAAATGATCAATTAATGATTCGTTTCTTGATCCATGCGTTCACGAACCCGGGTTTCACCCATCTTTCACGATTCGACCGAATGAAACAGGCTGATGGATTTATTTATTGAAAGAAAAAATGGGTCTGGGGGATTGCCCCCAGGGTGTTGATTTTGTTTTTGAATTTAAACAAAAAGGTTTCCATGCTTCAGTTTTTGACTTTGTTTTTTCAAGCAAAAATTAATGTATTTTTGATTTAGAAATGGAATTACCAGTCATGACTTCATCGGCGAGGGGAAATCCATGGGTGGTGACGATGAGGGCGATGACTACTTGCACGCAGTCTGATCGTTTGTCCCGGCTGTAGCAGCCAAACCGTTTATTACCTTCCTCCGTGGGAATGGCCTCAATAATTGGTGCTGGTCAGATCGTAGAGCAGTACGTCAAAGGTGGCATCCAAAAAAGCACCATTTATTCATGTCGGGCTTTGCCTTCCTGAAAAACCTCAATGGTCTTGCACCACGCAGCTTGTTGCGTGTCGTTGATTTCACCGAGATACAAAACCTGCCGCTGAACATGCCAATTTCCTTGGATACGCCGATTTTCCACGATGCTCCATTCGCAATGAATCTTGCCGTCCTTGCGACGAATGATTGATCAAAAAATCATACCCCGATTGTTCCGGATCACCTCATCCAGGTCAAACAAGCAGATCGGCACCACAAAGAAACTGAAGACTTTTTGGAAAGTTGAGCCGTTGATACGCCTGGCTTTTTTGGTCTGGTTACCCAGAAATTTTTCCATGTCGGGGGTCGAATCGCGAAAGATGGGCTAACACAGATGGTTGGGTTTCAATCGCCTCGATTGGCGAGGTAGGGCCGACCCACGGAATATGGTCTACCCATAAGGTTTGGCCGTTTCAATCGCCTCGATTGGCGAGGTAGGGCCGACCAGCCGAACGCCGAACTGGCCTGTCTCATCCGGTTTCAATCGCCTCGATTGGCGAGGTAGGGCCGACCCAACCGTTTGGTGTTGCGACATATGCGGTGGTTTCAATCGCCTCGATTGGCGAGGTAGGGCCGACCATGAGTGGACACACTGGGGACGTTCCGTCGGTTTCAATCGCCTCGATTGGCGAGGTAGGGCCGACCATTTTCTTTGCCAAAGTTGTCTATTCGCAATGTTTCAATCGCCTCGATTGGCGAGGTAGGGCCGACCGGTCCCCCGTGGGGGATAGTGAGAATGACAGGTAGTTTCAATCGCCTCGATTGGCGAGGTAGGGCCGACCCACCATGCTGTCTCCTGACGGCACAGCAACGTTTCAATCGCCTCGATTGGCGAGGTAGGGCCGACCGCAAGGAGAAATAAGATGTTGACAGTAATTGTTTCAATCGCCTCGATTGGCGAGGTAGGGCCGACCCAAATGACCAAGATATGGCTTTGATCATAGGTTTCAATCGCCTCGATTGGCGAGGTAGGGCCGACCAACGTCCAGGGTGATGATCGACTCTGACCCAAGTTTCAATCGCCTCGATTGGCGAGGTAGGGCCGACCCATCGCTTGGCTCAGTTGGTCAGCATGAAGGGTTTCAATCGCCTCGATTGGCGAGGTAGGGCCGGCCTCATACTGGTTTAAACACATCAAAGATCTTGAGTTTCAATCGCCTCGATTGGCGAGGTAGGGCCGACCCCGAAGCAGATCTTTTAGCGTTCGCATACGACGTTTCAATCGCCTCGATTGGCGAGGTAGGGCCGACCAACCATAATGGTGAAAGTCGCGCTGTCAGGTTGGTTTCAATCGCCTCGATTGGCGAGGTAGGGCCGACCAACGCCCCCATTGTACACGGTGGGCCATTATTCGTTTCAATCGCCTCGATTGGCGAGGTAGGGCCGACCCCACCTGTGGATAACTTTCTACCATAATTTCAGGAAGATGCAAAGCATTTTCCGGGCATGAAAAACCGTCAAAAAAGTTAGCGTTTTCAGGAGAAATCGTCAATATATCAGCATGTCGCATTTTGCTTTTGGTTTCAACCGCTTGCACACACACTCCCCATTCTGGGTGGAGCGGGTTATCCACAGGCGGCTTCGGGTCGCTGCCCACCCTTCCCGCAATATTGCCCGTCATGCCGTCCCCCCCTGGAGACGTGATGCTCTCCCCCATGCCGCCACGCCGTACGGGATGCGTCCGGGACGCGATACGGCCAGAGCTTTTCACCCGTTCACCACCACTGCGCAAGGGGAAAACAAAGATGGGATCCCGTCTGGAACTCGCCTTTTTCAACAATATTTTGGATGTCAAACAGGCCCAAAGCATCACTGGGCAATGGGGGCATAACGAATGACGGTTCTTTGATCGGGTGTCAACACATCCTGCCCCATATGGACACCTGCCCATGAGGTGAATGGGGTCCAAAACATCAGGTTGTCCGCGCCTGCCCCCGTACACTCATCCAATTCCAACGAACCCGAGGCGTTGACATCACGAAACCCCAAACATTCAGGGGTATCCTCCAGGGGATCCTGGGGCGAACCGGTCGATTCACTGGTGTGAAACAATCCCAGAAAATGCCCCATCTCATGGGCTGCGGTTTCTCCCATGAAATCGGTGTCCACATGGGATCCCACACGGTGCGGCGACAAACCGATCAAAATGCCGTTGAACCCACCCGCCAAACCCATGGAACCCGGAATGGCCGCAGCGATTCCCAAGGCACCATAATCGGTGAAATCATCCACAAAAAACAGATTGATCGCATCCGTTGCCCCCCGGGAAATCAATTCGGTGGTCAGCGGATGGGTAAAATCCAGGCTCACGACCGAAAACCGGGAATCATCGATCAGCGTCAAATCACGCATCGTAACGGCGATTCCATTCTTGGCATAGATGGCGACCAGATGTGCCAACGCCGCTTTGACGTTGTTGATGTTGAACCGGGTTCCCTGTACCCAGTACGGTGCGATGATCAAACGGGTATCCTCCCCCGGGGTCGCCCCCGTTCTGAGGGTGGCATTGACTTTAAAGTTTTCCGGTTGGGCCAAGGGGCTTTGCAGTCGATAACTCCATGTTCCCTCCATCATCTTCATGGAGGGCATTCGTGGAACGAGGACGCTACAATATTGGGGGACACAAGGTTGAATGGAAAGATCCAAGGATTCACCCTTGGGATTGGTGACGGAATGAAACGATACCCTGCCATCGCCAACGTGGGTCCCCGATAAATGGAGCAGCAGGGAAACGGGCTGCTCCTTGTCGGTCCGGGCATTGGAACGATGGCCCATCATGGAGGTCAAGGCGGTGCCATCAAAGGTCAGGACGGGAGATAGATATTGTGTCCCATCCTTGGAAAAGGCAATGTCACTGTTGCTGCCCATGGTTGCCGCGACAATCCCGGGTCCTACCGAGGTCACCACGATACCGCTGTTGGTACGACTTGTCGTCCCACCATTGGAACTGGTCGTGCTGCTGCTGGTGTTGGTGCTGGAAGTCGATTCCTGAGTGGAACTGGAAGTGGAGCTTTGATTGGATCCTTCCGATCCGCCACCGCCACACCCTCCAAGGGTCCACAAGATTGCCACGATCAGGAACCACACCCCGGAATGCAGTACATTTCTACTTTGGGATGATCGCCTGATCGCAATGCCTGGCATGATTGTGCCCCTTTGTGAAAAAATTCCCGCCCCATCAGCATGGGGCGGGAAGCCTATACGATCAACCTTTATTCTGCCTGTTGTATACCATTGATGACCGCCGGAGCCTCGGGCAGAGCTGTCAGGCTGTTTGGATCTCCCAGACGGGTTGCGGGATCCTCATTGTTCATCCAGGAAACCGTCGAGGGAAAGGTCTGCTTTTCAATGGTCAACCCGGTACAACCCGCATCATCCTTGATCATCCGTTCTTCCACATCCAGCGCCTTGACCACATAGGTATTGCCATCCTTGTCTTCCACCACCGCGCCCGTGTCGATGGAAAAGTCGGGAACCCAGCGGGTTTCCGGACCACAGTTGACTTCATCATCGTTGCCAAAACCGACACAACGACCCGGAATGCCCTGAAGATTTCCAATTCCTTCATACTTCAGATTGTATTTGGCAACCTCACCCGCATTCCAGGTATGACTGTACGTGACTTCCATCGGGGGATCAAACTTTAAAATATTGCCGCTGGAATCCTTGAGTGCCGAATATTTGTTCCAATTGTTCGGGCCGGTTTCCCAGGTGTAGAACACATCCAGACGATCCCATGCCTGCCAGGGGCAGATGAATTCCTTGTTCCAGTCACACTTGACCGCATCCAGGTTGGCCGTGGTGTTTTCAAACAGTGGACCGGTGTGAATGCCGAATTGATACATCATGTTGTTGGCAGTGCTGGCAATGTTGGCACTGTTGTACTTCAATACCATCGCATCCTTGTCAAACGTGTAGGAATAGAAACTTTGGCTGGTACTGGAACCGGCAGCTTCCCCCCCCATGGACTTGTTGTCGAAGAACGGGCTGGAGCCGTCAGTGGCGGAAATCTTGTCGGGATTGGGACAGGATTCACCACACAGCAGGCTGGTTGGCACCGCAGTATGGGCAGCCGTTCCCGGTTGGATCATCTCTTCACGATTGAAGATGGCGGCCGTGGTATTGGAGGCAGTGCAGGACCAGGTTTCCGGGGTGGTGTCTGCCATGATGACCTGTTCCTTGGCCTTGGCTTCATCCGTCTTGTTGGCGGCAAACAACGTTTCCACTTCGGCCCATTGTGTCTTTTTGGAGTTGACACAATTGTCCAATTTAACCCGGACGTTGCCACCCAGGGCTTCGCCCCAGAATTGCAGTCCGTCCCATTGCAGGGTGGTCAGATCGATGGGCGTTTCGGTGGTTAGCTTTTCAAAAAACCAGTTGGTCTGATTCAGTTTGGATTTTTTGATGAATGCCGTTCCATTCCATTCCACCATATAATCGGTCCGCTGGTGGGTCGTCCTGTTTTCCTCGCTGTATTGAAGTGGAATGTTTTTCATGTCAGCCAGGGTTTGTGCCACCTTGGTGTGCCGAATCAACTTGCCACCCGACTGGAACAGGGTGTAGGGGGCTTCCTGAACTCCAGTGCGCTCGAAGACCTGTTTGGTGACCGAGGCACCGTTGGCAATGGTCACCTCACCTGGAAACCATGGGCCAAAATAGCCGACCCACCCATGCCACTCCTTGCCATTGGTGTCGGTGTAGCTGATGGGAAAACCGGAATCGATGATCAATTCATCACCAGGTGCCCAGGTTTTGCCTGAATTGGCTGGGGGCGGTGACAGATGATACACGCCATAACTCCATACATCCGTCTTGAACTGGTTTCGGGAAAGACATGCCCGTTCGGCACCCGAATCATCTTGACGCAAAAACCAGTTTTCATCGAAGGCGAAATGAAACACATTGTTCTTCATCACCATTTTCTGTGACGCTTCATCCCATTCCGGTTCGGTGAAATCGACACTTCCCGTTCCCGTCTTGCCATCGGCGGAACGCAGCAGAATCACTTTCTCCGTCGCCGTATCCTCGTGATGCTTGTATTGATCCAGGAACGTCACCTTGACGCGGTTATCCGTCGTCTCTTCGACATCCAATGACCCCCGGGTCGATTCCACCTGGGTCGGGATGCCGTTTTCACCCACGGCGACCCCCTTGAAATCCATGTTGAACACACCATAGGGATTGTTGGCGCTCGCTCCCTTGTAAATTTCGGTGAAGGCGTAGATCAAACTGCCCGCCCCTTGTCCTTCTTCGCTGATATCGTTGACCCATACCTTGACGATCTGTGGTACATCGTCGCTGTCGCGCTGGGAATCGACGATCCAGGTCTCAAATTTCGGTGCACCCGCACCCGAAGATTGGTTCTGGCTGCCCTTGCCCGCCTTCGAAGGATCCTTCTTGTCGTTGCTGCACTTGGATTGATCCAATTGTGCCTTGTAGGGACCCTGATTGAGCATTTTGTCGTAGCGGGTCTGGCCAATGGAACACAAAATTTCATTGACCGTTTTGAGGGCTTCACCTGAACGTTCGCTGACATAGACGTGGGTTTCATCCATGTAGAAATCGGAAACGGGGCTGATCGTTTCCATTTCTGAAGCACTTGCCGTGCGCAATGCCCGGTTCCATGGGACCGACCTGGTCGTGGTTGCCTTGGTCCCGGTGCCACCCTTGGTTTTATTATCAACCACACTCACCTTGTTGCCCAGGGTCAGGGGATGGGCCAGTTTCTTCTTGATGGCGGGATCGGTGAAATCTTTGCTGCCTGAGCTGATCTTGGTGGGGTCGATGGTCGCCTTGGTGACATCCAGCGTGGCCACGTTACCGCTCAACAACGTCGCCTTTTCTTTTCCATCGCTCGCCAGCTTGAGCTTGTCGATGACCTGATATCCCCCGGCAGCGTTGACCGAAATCTGCACGCCGTCAAACACCTTGTCCAACCCT
The DNA here is from genome assembly GCA_002753735.1 of Magnetococcales bacterium DCbin4. Lineage (GTDB taxonomy): Bacteria > Pseudomonadota > Magnetococcia > Magnetococcales > UBA8363 > UBA8363. The sequence goes on along the minus strand of PEAN01000047.1, from coordinate 11,612 downwards.
TTGCCCTGTTCGATCTTTGCTGCGAACGGATCCACCTGTGCTCCAGTATATCCCTGCTCCTCCATGGTCTTCAGGAACGACCCCTTGAATTCGTTCACTTTGGCTTCCAGTTTTGCCGGGGTATCGATCTTGGCGACTTTTTCCGTGACCGCAGTACTCCCCAGATTGCTGAACACCCCTGCCGGATCACCCCCGATGGCATTGGAAACCACCAGGTTGGTCATGGGGTTGACGTTGGCCTGTCCCGCCTGTTGGGCCACGGAAAAAAGGGTGAATTCCTTGCTGGCCGCCTTGCCCGTCACCTGCACGAAATAGGGGGGATTGGGGGTTTTCATCTTGTCGATGTCGCAGGTATAGGTCGCCCCCGAAGTGCTACATGTCACCGAATCACCATCCTTGTCCTTCATGGTGACCGTGACATCGGTATCGATCAGGGCGCCGGCACTCATGGTGCCAGTAACGACATTGGTGCCACCCGATCCCGAAGGGGTCGTCGTGGTCCCCGTGGAACCGCCAGTACTCCCCGAAGTCGTTGACCCGGTTGCACCGCTGGTACTCCCCGAAGTCGTTGACCCGGTTGCACCGCTGGTACTTCCAGAAGTCGTTGTCGACCCGGTTGAACCGCTGGTACTTCCTGAAGTCCCGGTCGGAGATGTGCCGGTCGTGGTCGAACTTCCCGTGCTGCCCGTCGCACCACTTCCTGCCGGAGGCGCTGGAGCAATCGCGGAAACCGCCGAGGACAGTGCGGCGGGCGTGTAGGTATTGTTCCTGATCCCTCCCGTGACGGTGTTGACTGAACTTTCGACATTGGAGACGATTGACTGATCGATCTTGCTGGTCCCGGTTTTGCCGACCTCAAGATTTTTGACCGAGCTTTCCAGTGAGGTCATGGTTGCGGTATTCAAACCCAGGGTTTCCATGACCGTCTTGGCATTGCCGACATCCGTGGTGATCTGGCTCTTCTGTTTATCGGAGATGGGCATTGCTTCCATCTTGGCCAGGGCAGCGGTCGGGCTGAGGGTCGGATCGACCTTGTTGACCGATTGGGAAAACCGGGTTTTGACCTCGTCGGAAGACAATTGGGTGCCATCCGCTTTGGTCACCTTCATGTTGTTGTTGACCACTTCAACCCCTACCAGCGCTTTCTGCTGGGAAATGGCGGAAACCATGGTCGTGGCATTAAAGCCAGTGGGCATGGGTTGGGTCAGAGCGGCACCCGCTTTCTTGCCGTCCATCGAACCGTCCGCCATGTCCTCACCGATCACCCGGAAGGCTTCCGTCATGGTGGTGGGGTTGGAACCGACCGCACGCCGTACCGTTTCCGCCATGGCCTCGGAAGACTTCATGACGGATGTGATGTTGCTTGAAGTGACCGGACTGGCAATGGGATCGAAACCCGCTTCTTCGGAATCGATGCCGAAACCAAATTTTGAAATGACATCGGTTTTAACCGTGGAAACCGTCGTGGCAGTCACCTTGTCGAGGCTGCCGGCATTGGCGACCGCAGCCTGATACACCACTGAAGTGATCGGGGTGACGTTGGCGGTGGTTTGCTTGGAATCGGTCACCAGTGAGTCCATGGTCATGGGGGTTTCACCGGTCACCTGGTCGGTGCCTCCCGAGGTGGTGACCCGTAGTGGAAAGGTGGTCCCGGCCGGAATGGAGATGCTGTATTTGGCATCGGAACCACTGGTGGCGGTCCCGACGGTCTTGCCACTGGCGTCGGTGATGGTGACAGTCGAATTGGTCACGGGTCCGTCGATGACGGTCCCCGACAGGGAGGTTGTGGATGCACTGGAGTCGGAACTGCCGCTTCCACCGCCACAACCTGATGCTGTGATCCATAGTGGCAGAACCAGTGCGGCCATTGCCGCCTTGCGCAAGGTATGTGTCATGAAGTGACCTCATTATTGAATGAAGAATATTGACGATGATCAATGTTTAGTGTGCAACCGATGGTTCGGGCGATGATGCTGGTCCGAAGGTGTTTTCACCCAAAGCTTGGCGTACTCCCGGAGACAGTGTGTCATCTGGGAGTGTTCTCAAGGTATTGGCCGCCTGGATTCTGACGTGTGGATTTTCATGCGTAAGCAAGGGTTCTGCCAGATGGGCAACTTTGGAGGGTTGGTTCTTGCCGAAGGCATGGGCATAGGCAGCCAGTCCGCGGCGCAACAGGTCGGGATCGGGATCCCGGGCAATCATATCTTCCAGAAAACGGGCGACCTCTGGATTGGGATAATAACGCAGGGAGGACAAAGCGCGAAAGCGGATGACACCATGCCATTGGGGATTGGCGACAATCTCCATCAACACCCGGTCAACCCCTTCACCCAAAAGGGCGAGATCCGAGGGGCGTTCATGCCATTCAAACCCCTGCAACAGGTAAACAACCCGGTCCGCCGATGGCAAAGGGGTTGTGGTAGCAGCGTGCAGTGTGGTCATCCCTGGTATGACGAGTGCTACCGCCATTGCCCTTAATAAAAGGCAATATTTTCTGGCAGCAAGGGATGTGTTCAAGGTTGAAACCATCCGTCACCTTATGCTTGTCCGGCAACCAGGAGCTGCGGAATGAAAGGTATTTATTTTGCGCCTCTGTCAGATTCAACAAAAAAATAGACTTGGACGCAGTCTAGCCGATCAGGATGGTTTTGTCCAGCTAAAATTCAATAATGCGCTTCCTTGAGGGTCAAAACATCCCATGGCGAGGATCGAAGGGACATTCCAGGGCCAGACGTTGATAGGCTTCGATCTGTGCCGGAGATACCGCCTCGGGGATGACGATACGCAGAATGACGGTTTGATTGCCGGGGGTGGAACCGGGCAATCCTTTACCGCGCAAGGCCAGGCGATTGCCCGATTGGCTGCCCGGGGGGATGCGCAGTCGGACCTGGCCACTCAGGGTTGGCACCGTGATCTGAGCGCCCAGAGCCGCTTCCCAAGGGCTGATGGGGAGGTCCAGCTCCACGTCGCGGCCTTGAAGACGAAACCATCGATGCGGCGAAATGGCGACTGAGAGCAGCCGTTCTCCCGCAAGCATGTCGTTCCCCTTCGCCCCGCCACCGATCCGGATGGTTTGCCCTTCGGTGACCCCCGGGGGAATGGTGACCATGATTTGTTTGGTGCCCTGGGGGGTATGAAGTTCAAAGGTTCGTTTGCAGCCGTGAAAGGCTTCTTCCAGGGTGATTTCCACCCGGGTTTCCGGTTGCCGGGGTTGGGCCGTGGCGGATTGGCCACATCGGGAGCCCCGGGAGGAGGCACATCCTTCGTTCTGCCCGAAGCTCTGACCACCAACAAACGGAAACCCGCCCGAGCGTGAACGGGAAAAAGGGTTTTGCCCTCCCTGGGCACCAAAGAAACGGTTGAAAATTTCCTCGATGTCGGGCGACATGCCGCCCGTTCCGAATTCAAAATTGAATCCCTGACCGCCATCGGAACCGCCTCTGGCCCTTCCAGAGGATTGGGAACCACCGCTTTGCATGTAACGGTAGAGGGTATCGTATTCCCGTCGTTTTTCCTCGTCTCCGAGGATGTCGTAGGCGGCGGAAATGTCTTTGAACCGCCGTTCGCTTTCAGGGGCCTTGTTGACGTCCGGATGATATTCACGGGCCAGACGCCGGAACGTTTTTTTGATTTCCCCCTGATCGGCAGTGGGTGAGACACCAAGTGTTTTGTAATAATCTTTGAATTGTGAGGGGTCCATCATGGTTTTCTCGCCTTTGTACCTGTTTTCACGTTATTGTCGGACCACGACTCGAAATTACGATTTTTTTGAGTTATAAGAGAGACGTCCAAGGGACTTCTCATTCACATGGGATCGATGGTACCCCTTTTCAAGGGGGATCGGGAAAAAACAATCATCGCAGATTCAGTCGGCGCCGTCATCAAAATCCAACCACCCATGTGCCGACGATATCGGGAGAATACCGTGAATCCACTTGAAACTGCTGTCAACCGGTCGAAAATATTCCAGGATATCGACTGGGAACTGTTCATGGACGATCTTCGTTCCTGTTCACGCCGAATTGTGGAAGAAGATGAGATTCTCATCCGTCCTGGCCAGGAAAATCATTCGGTTTATTTCCTGGTGACCGGCAGCTTGTCGATTCATCTGGAAAAGCCCAAGAGTGACCCCATACGGATCGTACATCCGGGTGAAACCGTGGGTGAACTTTCCATCATTGCCTCGACGCATTCTTCCGCCTACGTGGTGGGGCGGGAACGGGCGGAATTGGTGGTCATCGACCAATCCCTGCTTTGGGATTTTGTGGACAGGGAGCCTCGCATTGCCTGCAACCTGTTGTTGATTCTTTCGGGTTGGGTCATTACCGGCAATGTCCAGACCGGTAAACAGATGCGCACCTTGGAAACATTACAGGGGTTGGCACGGATGGATGGTCTGACCGGCATCTACAATCGCCGTTCGTTCGATGAAATGCTCAAAAGGTTTCTCACCCGCAGCATGCGCACGGGACATCCGATGGCGTTGGTATTGCTGGATGTTGACTATTTCAAGCGCTTCAATGACACCCATGGCCATCAGGCGGGTGATCAGGCGTTGATTGCACTGGCCCGGGTTCTCAATGATTCCATCCGCCCATCCGACTTTGCCGCCCGATATGGCGGGGAAGAGTTTGCTTTTCTGCTGGCCGATACATCGCTTGAAGAGGCCGTCATGATTGCCGAGCGGGTTCGTAAGGCGGTCATGGAGGCAAAAATTACTACCCGGGATGCCCAACCCCTACCCAGCATTACCATTTCTTTGGGACTGGCCCTGTCCCGATCCGATTCCACCGCCGAAGGGTTGATCAAAATTGCCGACCAGAACCTGTATCGCGCCAAACAGAGTGGACGCAACCGGTGTTGCCACCTTGAGGGATGAACACCCGGGCGTGGCGCCTTCCTTCCATGATCCGTTTGCAGCGGGGCCGCTTCGCTGCCGTCTTGTTGGTGCTCTTGGCCGGATCCGGTTTTTCCATGGTGGCGGCGGTCGTCAAGGCGGTCAGCGCCAACCTGCATCCGTTTCAATTGGTTTTTTTGCGCACGTTTTTTGGCATGTTGTGGGTCAGTCCGTTTTTGATTCGCCGCGGGGTGGGTCTGACTCTGGTTTCCGATCATCCCGGCTTGCATTTTTTGCGTGCCATGGCGGGGATCATTGCCATGGGCAGTGCATTTTATGCCTATTCCTCCACGCTGTCCCTGGCCCTGGTGACCGCCATCAGTTTTACCACGCCGCTTTGGGTGATTGGCCTGGCTTGGCCGGTCCTGGGTGAGCGTGTGCGTTGGTCAACCGGGTTGGCCACCCTTGCGGGTTTTGCCGGCGTCTTGATCATGAGTCCCCCCGGATGGGGCGGGTTGGACCTTGCCTGGACTGCCGCCCTTTGCAGTCCCTTCTTTGAAGCGGTAGTATTGGTCCTTGTCAAACGTCTGACCGCCACTGAACCCATTCTCAACATCATTGCCACCTACAGTGTTTTTTCTGTCCTGTTCTGGTTGCCGGTGGCGGTATGGGTGTGGCAGCCGATTGGCAGTCACGACCTGTCGTTGATGATCGGGGTCGCCGGGGTTGCCACCATCAGCCAGGCCGCCACCATCAACGCCTATGCCATGGCCCCGGCTACCTTCATCACCCCGTTCTACTATATACGGCTGGTGTTCATCGTGGTGATCGGGTTCATCTCCTTCCAGGAGGTCCCGGTATGGACCACTTGGCTCGGGGCGTTGGTGATCATCGGCAGCAATATCGCAATCGTCAAATACAAAGGATGAGTTCATTGTCCATCTTCTGCATGGGGTACAAAAAACGGGTATGGGCGACGCTGTTGTTCCTGGTGTCGTGGATCGTGGGCTTTGGGAATGGTGTTGCCGGCCAGAGGGAGGGGTTTTTGTTGATCATGGATGCGCCCACCCAACCCGCTTCGACCTGGGCCTGGGAGTTGCTCAGAAATTCCCGGCGCATGGAAACGGTGATCGGCGTTCTACAGGCGAGTTTTTCCCTGCCGCGACCACTGACCTTTCGTTTTGGCGAGGGGGAGGGGCCGGTCTATGATCCGCAACGGGTGGAAATCACCATCCCTTACCCCTTCATCGCCGATATTGCCCATCTGCTCTCCGAACATCCCGCCCCGACGGCCGTCCATTCGGAGCAAACCGATACGTTGGATGTGGTCGAGTGGGTGGTATATCACGAATTGGCGCATGCCTTCGTCGATTTGTACAATCTTCCGGTTTTGGGACGGGAAGAAGATGCGGCCGATGCGTTGGCCACGTTGCTGGCCATCGAGTTGGTGGAGGATGGGGGACGCATGGCCCTGACTGCCGCCGATTTGTTGGCCCGGGTCGCCGCCAACGCAAAAAACACCCCCAACGCCTCGTTTTGGAACGAACACACCGTGGATCAGCAACGGTTTTCCCAGGTGGTCTGCTGGGTGTACGGCAGCGACACCACCACCTTCGCCCCCTTGGCCAACTCCGGCACCATCCCCCACCAACGGGCGCAACGCTGTCCCGACGCCTTCTCCACAATGGCCCAGGGGTGGTGGCGACTGTTGGACCGGTATATCAAACCGGCATGAACCATGATCAAAAAGAAAAAGAGGTCTCGAAAGATTTAATCTGTTGTTTATTTTTTAAAATTGTTGAGCAAAAGATGTCAAGTTCATGTAATCATTGGGATAAAAACAAGTTTTGACTTTCCATTCCCACCGGGTTACCATTTCCCCTTTGTTGTATAACCTGTACACGGGTTGCCTGCCTGAAGGGGAAGATCATGGCCAAAGCGTCCTCCAACCATTATGCCATCGAGCTGAGAATCACTCCCTTCAAAAAACCGGAAACCCATCCGTTTACCTATGATGTCCTGCTTTCCGACCGCCGCTTCAATACCTTCGAGCAAGAGGTGGTGTCACTCGCCATGGATGACCTGCCCCTTGACGGTTGCGGGTTGAATGCCGGGAGGTTTCTGAATCAGTTTTGGTCTGGCCTGGGAACTTGCAGTAAAAACGAGGGACTGGCTTTTGGCCGCCTGCTCCATTCCAGGTTGTTTTCCGGTCGATTGAAGAATGCCTGGGATGAAATCACCCAAAAACGTCAAGCAGAGGATCTGCCCTTGCGGGTCGAGCTTGCTTTGCCGGAAGAAGATGCCAGGGTTGCGGAGTTTCCTTTTGAACTCCTGGCCCAGGATGATTTTATCTTTCGCCGTTATGGCAATCTCCTGATCCGTACCCTCTCAGGCCACAAGGGGCGACGGGTCAGACTGACTCCGAAAGACCGGGTTGGTCTGGTTTGGGCCAATCCTGAAGGAAGCGACGGGACGTTGCCGGGGACGATCTTTGACGCTCATGAACAAGTCCTTTCCAATCTTTGCAATTCTCAGGGGATGACCTTCGTTAACCCGTGTCGCAGGGTGACGAAGGACTCTTTTTTCAACTATTGCAGCGCGCATCGTCCCTTATCCATTCTATCCCTGGTTGCGCATGGGATTGATGCGGGAGGGGCGTTGGTGATGCATTCGGGGGATCATCTGGATGCAGGTGATTTGGCAGGGGCACTGAAACAAGCCGGGGTCGATGTCGCTTTTCTGTGGAGCTGTTTTGGCGGCCGAAGCCATCCCCTGGATGGCTCCCTGGTGCGGGCCATGCTCCACCCTGACTGTGGAAATGTCGCTGTTGTGATCGGTTCGCATGCCGCCATGGTGGCCAAGCATACCCCTGAAATTGCCCGGGCAATCTTTGATGCGCTGCAATACTCCGATGGCGATCTCGAACGGGCGCTGGCCGAAGCCCGGATCAAAACGTTGCCCCGGGATGATTTGCAATGGGCCACACCCGCCTATTATGCCCGTCCCCTGGAGGGCCAGTCGGCCTCCTTTGAACGACGCATGGAGGATGCGTTGCCTTCAATTCCCGGGGGAGGTGGAATCCATACGCCCGTGTTGCACGGGGCACCGGGTCAATCCCCCCATTTTCAGGGGCGGGGAGATGACGTGGCGCGTGGTCTGGACCTGTTGCGCCATGATCGACTGCTTTCAATTGGCGGGCTGCCGGGCATTGGCAAAACCGAGGTGGCGCTGGCCATTGCCCTGAAGGCCATGGCACCGTCCGGACCACTTTTTCAACGCGCCCTGTGGGTGGATCTCGACGGTATCCTTCAGGTGGAAACCTTGTGGATCCGTATCGCACTCCAGTGGGGTATGGAACGATGCGACCAGGAACATTTGTTGTTCCACCAAATTGGCAATACCGCTTTGTTGTTGGTCTTGGATAATGCCGAAGACCTGATCCGGCCTGCGTCCGCGAATCTGAAACGATTCCTCCGTAATTTTATGCGCGCATGTCCACAACTCAAAATATTGTTCTCGACCCGGCGCTGGCTGGGTGATCCCGAAGGGTTCAAGGAACGGCAACTCACCGTGGAGCGTCTTGCCCCGCCCCACGACCGGGACATTTTTCTTGCGCATGTTGATGTCCGTCTTTCCGAGGAGGAAAAACAATCGGACACGGTTGAACAGATCGTGAAGCTTTTGGAGGGCCACCCACGTTCACTCGCCCTGGTGGCCGGACAAGCAGGAGGTCCATTCGGATTGTCGGAGATCCTGCACCGTCTGCGGACCGAAACTTCGGGTGCCATCATGGCCAAGGATCTATTGGGAGAGGATTTGACACACACCCCTGCCAATCTGCTGCGCGCCGAAACGCTGATCCACACCATGAACCTTTCCTATGAGCCGTTGTTGGCGACCCATCCGCAAACAGCCCTTTTCTTTTGCTGGCTGGGTCTGTTGCCTTCGGGATTGCCGATGGATCTGGTGCAACCGGTCTTTGGTGACGCGGGTGAAAATGCCCTTCGGGTTTTGTTACGGGAAAATTTGGCGGAAACCCAAAACCGGGGCCATCGGTTGACCTTGCCCGCTCCCATCCGTTGGTATGCCTCCCGACGGTTGTCGGAGCATGATCAACAGGCTCGTGCAATGATGTTTCGACAAACACTGGCGGCCTTCGAGCGATGGATCCATCAAGCCCATTCATTGCTGGGAACGCCCCAATCGCGTCTTGCGGTCACCTTGGGGAGCATCGAGGAAGCCAATCTGCGTTCCCTGGTGGATTATTTCAAACTTTGGCGCGAAGAAAACACCCGGGAAGAGCAACTGCCCCCTTCGGCCCGATCCCTTGCCTCCACCATCCGTGCTTGGACGCAACTGTCCATCTTTGGAGCAAAAGCTACGGTGGCTTTGACTGTAGTAACCGGGTGCCTGCAAGCGATCCAAAACCTGGATCAAGAAGCCGAGGCCAACACCCTGAAGGCGCTGGGGGATCTGTTGGTCCGGACGGATCGGCTAAAGGAAGCGGAGGAGCGCTACGGTCAGGCACTGAAGCTGTTTTGCGCGATTGATGCGCGACTGGGGGAGGCCAACACCCTGAAGGCGCTGGGGGATCTGTTGGTCCGGACTGCTCGGCTAAAGGAAGCGGAGGAGCGCTACGGTCAGGCACTGAAGCTGTTTGGCGCGATTGAGGATCGACTGGGGGAGGCCAACACCCTTCGGGCGCTGGGGGATCTGTTGGTCCAGACTGCTCGGCTAAAGGAAGCGGAGGAGCGCTACGGTCAGGCACTGAAGCAGTATGGCGCGATTGATGCGCGACTGGGGGAGGCCAACACTTTATCTGGTATGGGAACTCTTTTGCTTTCCCGGCAACAACCGGAAGCCGCATTTAACCATTTCTTACAGTCGCTCTCCATTCATCGTGCCATCGACAATGATCTCGGGAGTGGTGGGTGTCATGTTTACATGGCGCGCGCGGCACGGCAAGCGTCCTGTCACGACCGGGGCATTGTTCTTTCTTCGGTGGCTTTGGAGATGCTGGCGGCCATCTACGATCCGTATGGTCAAAGGTTGGCGCTCATGGACATGATCCCCTGCCTCATTGAAGTCCAGGACGGGGAGGGCGCCCATGCAGCCCTGCTCCTGGCCTGGCATTTGGCCAAAAGCATCGAGGATCCATCCGCGACTGGTCTGGAGTCGGTATGCCGGGATCTGATGCCTGGATTGGACTTCACATCGTTGTTGTCACCAAAGAAGGTTGAGGAATTGCGCGCCCGGATCGCCCATTCCGTCGCCAAGGCCAGGGAACGGATGGAGCGCAATGGCGAGGACCCCTATGCCCCGATGACGGAATCATGAACGAACGCTTGCTGGTCGTCTCCGACGTGCACCTTTGCTCCCATGATGGCCCGCCGCAGCAGGTGTGGCGGTCTTTGATTGATTTTCTCCAGCAGCACATGGATTCAGTCTCAACATTATTACTTGACGGCGATTGTTTCGATTTCCTGCCGTTGCCAAACCGTCCGCACCACCTGGATTTGGCAGGGGCCGCTCAATTCGTCAACCGGGAATGGGAGTGTCTGAGTCGGGATCGTTGGGGTGCGACCTTTTTTCAAACGCTATCGCAGTGGGTTGGCAAGGGTGGCCAATTGGTGTTGATTCCTGGAAACCATGATCTGGAATTGTATCATCCCCAGGTGGAAGAGGTGCTGCATGCACGGCTGCAACTGTGGGACGCTACGCAAAAAGCAAGGTGCCGGATTCACCGTGATGACGCCCCTTGGCAAACCCGGATCGGGGAATGGCAGGTTTCAGCGCTGCATGGCGATGCGGTTGATCCCTGGAATCGGGTCGATGTCACCGGCCTTCAAAAATCGTTGCGGGAGGGCAAGCCCGTTCATCCCCTGCCCGTGGGGTCACGCCTTGTCCTGGACCATATCAACCAGTTCAAGCGGGCCATGGACCCAAAGACTGGAAACAGGCGTTTTCCGTTCGTGGACCATCTCAAACCGGAAATTCCCGGTCTCCTTTTGCTCCTGTTTTATCTCGATCCCATTCTGACCCTGACCCATGTTTCCAAGGGTTTGGTGTTTCATGGCGTTCAAATGGCCTACCAGGAGATCGTCGCTGCCTTCATGCGGGAACTGCGCGGAATCCTGCAAGGGAATGTCCTGTTATTATCGGATACACCTCCCCGCGACGAGGAAGAGGGTGATGGGGCGGAGGTTCTGCGGTTGATCTGTCAAACCTTGGTCCACAACCTGCCCCCGGAGGTACGAAGCGCGCCGAACCGCTTGATTCGCCCTTTGGAAGATTGGTTGCGGTCTCCGGGGAATGAATTGGAATGCCGGGAGGGCACCCTGGGGTGGCCGAATGAAGGCAAAAATGCGCTCCTTCGGGCAGCCATCAGGGCTTTGGGGGGCGGGGCATCCTTCTTCGATCCGTCGATCCCTGGCCCGCTCGATACCTCCATCATCGAGCGGCATCCCCCCCGTGCGGGTTCACGAAGCATCCTGATCGCCGGACATACCCATGGCGCACGGTTTCTCGACAGGGGAACAAACGGATATTATGTCAATACCGGTACTTGGACCGGGTTGATCCGCCTGCCAGGGGAGAATGACAATTTAAATCAATGGATCCAGGCGTTGACTTCACAAACCGTGGAAACGATGACACGGTTCACTTTTGCCGAAATCACTGCGGCAGGCGTGTGTTTAAAAACGTGGATGTAAACCATTTTGAAGGATGATCGTGTTTTGATGTCTGCTCATGGGGTTCGAGTTCAAAGTACAAT
>PEAN01000004.1:11497-115159 GCA_002753735.1 Magnetococcales bacterium DCbin4 | reverse complement strand
CCTGGGGGCAATCCCCCAGACCCCTTTTTTCTTTCAATAATTTTTCGAGTGTCAACAATCCCTGATTAATGAATGTGACAAAGTAGAACTATTGTCCATCGGAGAAAAACCATGAGCAAAACGATCATGAGCAAGGAACATTGGGTTGGCCTGTTCCGTGAATTGGGCCTCACTGACGATCAGATGCGGCGTTGGCACACCCTGTTTGAAATGCGTTATCCTGAAGGCCATCAGGCGTTTTTGTCCTGGCTGGGGATTGATTCGGACGAGATCAAACTGATCCGTGACCAGAGCGGACGGTAACATCACGTTCAGGGAGCGTCCTTCGGGACGCTCCTTCAAGACATCGGGAAAACATCCATGTTGACCATCTCCCGTCTGGCCAAACGCTTCGGGCTTTCCCGCAGCACATTGGTCAATTACGATCTCATGGGGCTTCTCAAACCCTCGGGACGCAGCTCGGGCAACTACCGGCTCTATGATGAACGAGATATTGCCCGCCTGGATCGCATCGTCGCCTTGCGCGAGGTAGGGCTCTCTCTTGAAGCCATTGGCCATCTCATGGCGCAGAACCGAAAGGATCTGCTGGTTCAGGCGTTGGAAGCGCAGTTACACTCCCTGCATCGGGAGATTGGTGCATTACGCGGCCGACAAAAAAAAATTGCCACCATGCTGGCCAACTACGGTGAACGCCTCGAAGAGCGGATGATGGATGTGGATCAATGGGTCGCCCTCTTGAGGGCCGCCGGCATGACCGAAGCGGACATGTGCCAGTGGCACCGGGAATTTGAACTCCGCGCGCCCCACGCACATCGTGACTTTCTGTTCTCTCTGGGACTGGAGGAGGAAAAAGTGATAGAAATCCGGCGACAGTCTTTGGTAAAAGAATCATGGTGACATCACCACGTTCCATACCACCATTTCATTGAAGAATTGACCCTCTGAATCCCCGGATCATTCTTGGAAAGTGTGGCTTCGAAATGAAAAACAAACCGACCCGCGATCGGATCGTTTACTCCACCGAGATAGGACGAATTTGCCCCGAGTGCGGCCAGCCCCTGGATGGCTGTACCTGCAAACTGAAAAGTTCCCAGCCGGCCTCGACGGGCATGATTCGGGTTTCCCGCGAAACCAAAGGTCGCAAAGGCAAAGAAGTCACTCTGATCAAAGGACTTGATCCAGATCCCACTTCACTGGAGCAGATGGGAAAAAAAATCAAAGCGATGTGCGGATCCGGCGGAACCGTCAAGGATGGCACCATTGAAATTCAGGGCAACCATATCGACCGGGTCATGAGCTATCTGCAACAGCAGGGACTGACTGTCAAACGAGCGGGTGGATGAGGCAATCCATCCAGGTTTCGATCTCTGCCCGGTCAAGGAAAATGACCGTACGTGTCGCCAGACACATCAAACCACCGGTCCTCATGATCAGCACCCCAACGCTGCCCCAACCTTGCAGCCAATCAACGCCTTGCTCCGGTTTACGGCAAAGGCTTTCCGGCCTGCATCATGCGCATGGCCAGAAGGTGGGGTGAAATCCAGATCATCAGATCATCGAACCCGTTGTCGGGAACCTCACGATAATCATCAAGCACAAACCGGGGGTCATGGTTGCTGTTTTCCCGTTCCGAGGCGCTCTCCGCGGCCCCTTGTGGCAGGTTGGCCATGTTGACGGCCCCCAAACCATTGCTCCCATGGCTGACGACCACGGCGGGTGTATGATCGATGCCATGGATCACCATGAGGTTGCCCTGATCGCCACTGGCAAAGCTCGGCAGCGGACTGCGCCCACGGTCGGCGAACAGGGGATCGACGGCATAGGTCAACCGGTTGTTCCACGGATCCAGACGCCCGATCCCCAACGTCACATGGGGCAATTCGCCCACGGATACGCCACACCCCGTCCCCTTCCAATCCTCCCGGCCATCACCATCGGCATCGGGACAGGGCAGATGGCCGTGGGTCATGGCAAATCCCATCAGGGTATCGTGAATGTCCTGCAACAATACCTCTGCTTCCTGACGTTTGTTCACCTCCTGGCGCACAGAGAGCGGTCCGAGAAACCCACCCATCAAAAGCCCCAGGATCAATAACACCATCGCCATCTCCAACAGAGTAAATCCGGAATATGCGAGGTGAAATGGTCTTTTCATGGAACCTTCCAGAAAACTGAGCTATAAACAATGATTCATCATATTGGAACAGTATGGATCATTTGTCCCGTCAGGATGAAGCACCATGACCCTTCAAGAGGCGCTTGATCGATATATCAAGGAAATATCCGGAAAGAAATCGTCCCAGAGTCATGATCGGGAGATTCGACTTGCCCGCATCATCCTTGATCGTATGGAAGCGACGCAACCCCTGGTCGAGGTCAGTCCTCTGGTTCTTGACCGTTATCGCGACCTGCGCCTGAAGGAAGCAAGTGTTGCCACCGTTGCCAAAGACATGGAACTGCTCAAAGATTTGTTCCGCGTCGCCATCGCCCTTTGGAATATCCCCCTGGCGGGCAATCCCGTCAATGCCCTGGTGGAACATGCTTCAAGCTTGGGACGCACCACCCGAATGGCCCCGGGAGAGCGGTTGCGGCTGGTGGCGGCCTGTGACCACTATACCAATCCCATCCTCGGCCTGGTTGTCCGCATTGTTCTGGAGACCGGTTTGCGCAAGGGAGAGATTCTGCTCCTCAAATGCACCGACATCGATCTTGCGGGCCGGGTGTGTCAGGTACCCCGCATTCAACTCAACGCCCCTCGTCCTGTCCCCTTGACCAAAACCGCTGTTAAACTGTTTCGCCGCGCCTTGGAATTACCGGACCGTCCCCCCGATACCGAATGGATCTTCTTTGGCGACCCCAGTCGTTTTGGCGACCGCAAGCCCTACGCCCTGGATCGGGTCTTCAAAAAGGTCATTTCCAGTGCAAAACTCAAACGAATCGCTTTCGATGATCTGCGCAGCGAAGCCATCGCCACGATGCGCGAAGCGGGCCTGACCGAAGGGGAAGTGGCAGCCATCACGGGTTCCCGTCAGATGAAAATTTCCCGCCGGGCACCCGAATATCAGATCGAACGATTGTTGGAACGGCTGGATGCCCTCTGGCCCGAAACCCCATTGCCACCCCCCATCGTCATGGAGGAGGAAGAAGAAATCGAGGAACCGGAACCTGGAACACCGACCCGAAAACCCGATTCCAGACGTACGGGCGGCGCCTTTGGCCAACCCCGGAAATTTTAAAATTGATCAAGAAAATAAAGAGTCTCAATGGATTGCCCAAAGGGTATTGATTTTGATGCTCAAACATGATCTTCCGGGTAGGAGATACGCATCATAATCAAACCCTGGAGGACTTCGTCCCCCAGACCCCCTGTGGGGGATGTAAAATCAAAACCCTGGGGGCAATCCCTTAAGCCCCCTTTTTTTTCTTAATAATTTTTTTATTGTCAACACCCCCTACACCCCGAGGAACCGCCGCAGCCGTGGCACCAAATCCTGGGACGCCATCGGTTTGGTGATGAAATCATAAGCCCCCATCTGGAACGCCCGCTGCCGGGTCGCCATGCTCTCATCCGAAGTGATCAAAATGGCAGGGATGGACTTGAGCTTGGGATCGGCATGCATCTTGGCAAGGAATTCAAACCCATTCATCCCCGGCATCTGAATATCACAGATCACCAGATGGTAACGGTGGGCATTAAGCATCGCCAACCCCTCGGGACCATTGTCACACAACTCCAACGTGACCCCTTCCTTGTTCAGATAATGCCGGAACAATGCCCTGGAATCGGGATCATCGTCCACCACCAGAATACGCGGAACCACCTCGGGCAAGGTCACATAAAAAACACTTCCCTCACCAAGGGTCGATTCGACCGTCAACGACCCTCCATGGGCCTTGACAATGTCCATGCTGAACGGAAGGCCAAAACCAGTCCCCGACTCCCCCGCCGTACCGAGGGTGGAGGTTTTCTCCTCCAGTTTGAACAGATTCTTCATCTGCTCCCGGGAAATGCCAACCCCTGTATCCTTCACCGCCAAAGCGGTCGGCTGGTTTTCCGGGCTGAACAGGGTAATGGTATCCCCGCTCGAAGAAAATTTGATGGCGTTGGAAACCAGATTCTGGACCACCTCCACCAACAAATTGGGATCGGCGTAAATGCGCTTGGTCTCCCCGACCTGATTGATCAGTGTGATCCCCTTTTTCGCCGCCAACGGCCCCAGATTGGCAAATACCTTGTCGCCCATGAACCGGACATTGATGAAGCCGGGCTCCAAAGTGATCTTTCCGGTCTTCAAACGGCTGATGTTCAGCAGTTCATCGATCATGCGCAACATTTTTTGACAACTGTCCACCACCCATCGGACAAATCCCTTTTGCTTGTCGCTCAAAGGATTGTCCTTATCCTTTTCCATCAATTCCAAGAATCCCAGGATGGTGGTAAACGGACCACGCAGATCATGAGCCACCAGGGAGACGAATTGATCCTTGAGCCGGGTGGAACGTTCCGCCTCCTCCTTGGCCCGCCGCAGGATCGATTCATTGCGCCGATATTGGGTGATGTCCCGCGGAATCACGACCGCGTTCCACCCTTCCTGATCCTGGAAACGGGCGATGGAAGCGGCCACGGTCAAACACTTGCCATCTTTCTTCTTGACCGTGAACTCACTGACCTTGCCGACCAGTGCCCCGGTTCCCGTCTCCTTGAAATGGGTAAAGGTATTGATCAATCCCCGTTTGAAGGTCGAAGAAGGGAGCAGACAAAACACCTCCCGCCCCATGATCTCCTCCTCCGAATAACCGAAGATGCGTTCGGCAGCAGGATTCCAAAAGGTGATCCGGGCTTCATGATCAATCATGATGATGGGATCGTGGGCCGTAGAGGTGATGGTTTTCAGTTTTTCCCGTTCACCCTGGAGTTCCATGGTTCGCTCGCGAACCCGAACTTCCAGGCTGTCCCTGGCCTCGCTCAACTCCTGAAGGGCGTGATCCAGGGCACGCGTCGTCTTGACCTTGGCCAGGGTATTGTGAATCACCCGGCTGACCGAATCGATGCTGAGGTCATCCTTGCTCAAATAATCATCCGCACCGGCACGCAAAGCTTCCAGGAGGGCTGTTTCACCCGCCTGGCCGGTGAACAACACCATCCCCGAACGGCATCCCGAAGCCTTGAGCTTGCGAATCAAGTCGGTTCCCAACTCCCCCTGGAGACGAAAATCGACAAACGCCACATCCGGCAACTGGCCATGGACACAGGTTACCGCCTCCAGACCCGTCGCACAGGTCGTCGTAGTGATCTGCCATGGACGCACTTTTCCCAACAATCCCGCCAAGAGCTTACGCTCCACAGGGTTGTCGTCCACGATCAAAACACGAAGTTCAGTATCCATGTCAAACCGGCCTATCGTATCCGCGCCACGGGTCCGGAAATCACCACATCCTGCCGATCATACCGCAAATGCATGAAACGGACCATGATCCTCATCGAATTCGAGCCACCTTCTGTCGCAGTTCCCGCACCTCCCGCCGCAAGGAAACCAACTGAGCAATCAAGGTGCGGATCCGTTCCGACATTTTCAATAGGATTCTCAAAGCAAAGGTTGGATCTTCACCCAACCATTGCAAAAAACCACGTTTATTCACCGACAACACCCGCACCACGCCCAGGGCACGCGCCGTGGAAATGCGGGGCGAGTTGTCATAGAGCGAAATGCCTCCAAACACGTTATCCTTCTCCAGGACTGCGACCAAAAAAGGTTCCTTGCCACCATCATCCACCCAAATTTCGACCCGACCCTCCAGAATGATAAACATGGAACCGGGAGGATCATATTGTTTGACGATGATTTCACCACTCTGAAACGTTTTGCCCAGAGAAGTCTTTCTTCTGTTGAACAGCATGCCAAATCCATCCTCGAAGAAGTGGTACGTCCAATCATATGTTCAAAAAGCGCCCGTCAGGCCAGCAAACGGCGAAAGAAAGTCGTTAAAAAATGATGAATCACCCGCGGGCTGGCAGTGTTGGCGAGAATGGTACGGTAGGAAGCGCTGCCGGAAAATGTATCCCACATGGCATTGCTGAGTTTCCCGGGACTGGCGGGATCGTTTTGTTCCTGACGGATACACTCAATCAGTGTTTCCTGGATGGAGGAAAAGGGGCGCATGTGATCATCCATGAAAAACATGACTCTTCCCAACAAATTATCATAATCGAGTTCCCGGCAGGCAGGGGCGAAGTAACGTTGGAACGCCTTCTTGGAAATTCCATGAACCACTGCCGTATAGGCGCACGCCTTGGCAAGTTTATAGGCGGCACCGATGCCATCCTTGAACAGACGCGAAGAACTGCAATCCCCCACCATGACAATGCGGTCGGCAAAGGGGTGACGCGGCGGACCAATATGAATTCTGGGCTGACATTGACAGGTTTGCACAGGGATTTGCCAACCCGGGGGCAGGCATCCTACCATCTCTGGTGCACGAAAGATCTGTTCCAACATGGCCTTGTCAATCTCATCCCCGAGGACGACCAGCGTGGCATAGGGACCTTTAGGGGTCAGGGCGAGAAATTTCAGACGGGGAATGTTCAAAAGAAAAATATGCATCGACTTTCCCAACCGTTGTTCCACCTCCCGGGAACCGAAATAGAGTTCGGCAATATAGGATTTGGCATACTTGGGCGGTCGATATCCAAAGTTCAGTTCCTCAAACATGGACATGCCCGACCCGTTCAAGCCAACCGCCCCCACCAGGAGATCGTAGGTTCGCATCTCCCCCTCACCCCAGGAAACCCTGGGTCGGTCTCCATCCCAATCCAGTTTTTTCACCCGTTTTGGGATCCGGTTGATTCCATGTTGCCGGGCCAATTCCAACAAGTAATGATCAAACGCCTGCCATGGAAGAGGTTTTTGCGTTTCGGCCCCCTTGGGGCCCCCGCCGCGGAAAATACAGGCGATACGCATCTCCTCGCTGGCCGCCCGGATGCGGACATGGCTTTGATCCGTATGCAGGGTATAGGCATCGATGGTATCCATCAGGACATCGTTGGGCAGGTGGATCCCGGAAATGGCAAGTTTCTGCACCAGTGATTCGGAGATGACCCCGCCACACATGTTGCATCCGGGAGGACCGGTCAGGGAAAAATCCCTGGGTTCAAACAGGTCCACCTCGATTTCCAGATCAATGCGCCGCGCCAGGTCCATGAGAAAGTAGGCGGTCATGGAACCTGCCGGTCCGCCGCCGATGATCGCAACCCGGGAATGGGGTTCCAGTTCCATCACCCCAGATCACTTTCAATCCGATCCAACCAGTTGTTCAATCCCTGCACGTTAATCTCCCAATCCATCGCCAACACTTCAGAACTTGCAGCCCGGGTCATTGGACAACCAATGGATGCCAATCGTTCCCGACTCATCGATTGGATCCCCTGGAGGAGACGCCCTTCCTTATCGGGCAGGGTATCGGCACGGATGCTCCATGCCAGTTCGGTGTAGCCTTCCAACTGGCGCTTCAAATCGTCCATCAACGCCAGGTCAAACTCGATGGAATCGAAATGGGTCAGGTGAAGCCGGTCAGGTTTCAAAGCAACCAAACGGTCAATACTTGCAAAACATGCCCTGGGGTCCAATTGTACCGGCGTGGTTGCCGGAAACAAAAATCGCCCGCCCGGTCCGTCGAGTTCCCGATAGGAAATCCCAAGGGCATCACCGGAAAAGATTCCCCTGCTTTTGGAATCCCAGATGACCATGTGATGATTGGCATGCCCCGGAGTATGGATAAACACCAATTCCCGACCCGCCAGGAGCAACCGTTCCTCATCCGCTGGTGTCACCGTCCGGTCCGCAGGAGCCGGGGTCAGCCCCCCCAACAGGGACGCAAATCGCGCTTCGCCATAGACCATTTTGGCACTGGACAAAAGTTTGGAAGGATCGATCATATGCCGCACCCCTTTGGGATGGACATAAAGACGCGCGTTGGGTAATTTTTCCAACAACATCCCCGCACCACCCGCATGGTCCAGGTGCACATGGGTCACGATGACCGCTTCAACGCTTTCCCGGGGAACGGATTTTCTGGTCAGGGCTTCAAGAATACGGGGAACCGCCAATTCCGGACCCGTTTCGATCAATACCGCCCGATTATTCTCAACGACCAGATAGGAACCCGCCAACCCCGGGCGAATGTAATGGACATCGATCCGGGTAATACCGCAATCAAAATCCTTGTAGTCAATCAACATGATCTATTTCCCTCTTTATTCGTGACCGAATCCAATTGCTGGATGCCCAAGGGGAATGCCAGACAACGAAATCACCTCTTATTTGTCAAAGATTTGATCCAAGGATTGCGCCTCGACAAACCGAAGCATCCATTCTTCCAAGGAAGACTGACCCGCCTCGGCAATCCTTTTTCCGACCGCTTCCGGGATCATGCCAAAGCGATGTTGCAACAGACGGAGCAACATTTCCGCCTTGCCAACCCGCTCCCCTTCCATCCGACCTTCCTCCAGACCTTCCCTGCGACCTTCTTTTCGACCTTCTTTTCGACCTTCCTCCAGCCCCTCCAGCTTTCCAATTCCATAGGTCGATTGAACCATGCTCGCCTGGTAATGAAGATCTTCCCGGTACCATTCATAGGCCGCCCGCTCCGGCCCGGAAAGCTTCAGTACGTCCAATTGCTCCTTGGCCCGATCAAGACCGCGTGCCGTAAACTCTTCTCGAATTTCCGCGTTCTTCAAAAAATAGATCCACTCATCCAACGTATCGCGCGCAATATCATCGAACCGGTTGACCTTGATCAGGTAATATTCAGGAAAGACTTCTGAAACCTGGTCACGATGAAACAATGCCTTTTGTCCCTCAGTCAGATTCAATTCGTCCTGCGCATGCAATCCCTTGAAGGTCGTCGTTCCCCGGTAAACGTAATCGTTTCCCTGCCCAAGATCAAAATAAAGGATACTCACGGAAATGATCTTGGGAACATTCGCATAGGTTTCCCCTTCCTTGAGGTGTTCCGTGACCGCCTTGGAGGTTCCGTACAAGAGGCGCTGTAAATAATCCAATTCCCGATGATATTGCAATTCGATGAGAATCAACTCGCCACGCTTGTTCTTGACCTTGATATCGACCCGGTTGTATTTGTCGAACCGATCCTCCTTGTTGCCCTCACTTTCCAGGAGTTCCTGGATATGGATGTCATCCTTGAGCAGTTCGCTCAGGAAACCCTCCAAGATCTCAAAATTGGCTTTGCTGCGCAGCAACCGTTTCAAGGCCCAATCAAAACTGATCAACCGACGTGGTTTCACAGGTACACCTTTCTGTCATCATTGGAGCCACAAGAATCAAGATCGATTCATGATCGATAAGCCGAGACGATCTGCAACACCCGTTCACCATGGTTTTTCAACTTGCGTGTCCCCACACCATGTATTCGTCCCAGTTCATCCAGTGTGGTCGGCATGGCTGCGACGATCTCGTGCAGGGTTGCATCGTGAAAAATCACGTAAGGTGGCACGTTTTGTTCTTTTGCAAGCTCAAGGCGCATCGAACGCAATGCCTCCCACAAACCTTCCTGTTGTGAAGTATGGGATGCCAATGACCTGGCACGCTCCGTGTTGGCCGGTTTGCTTCCTTTCCGTGCTTTTTTGGGCAGAATGACATCCGTGCGGAAAAAAACCGGTTGTTCCCCCCGCAACACCGGTCGGCTTGCCTCGCACAAGCGCAAACCACCATGTCCTTCCAGATCCACCTCCAAATAGTTCCCCGCCACGAGTTGCCGGAATACCGAACGCCACTCGTTGGTCGTCAATTCCTTTCCAATACCGAAGGTGCTGATTTTGTCATGCCCGAATTTAAGAACTTTTTCATTAGCCTTGCCAGTCAACACATCGATCAGGTGGACCGCCCCAAACCTTTGTCCCGTTCGAAAGACACAGGATAACGCCTTTTGCGCCACCACCAATCCATCCCAGGTCGTCACTGGCGTCAGACAGGTATCGCAATTATTACAGGAATGGGGATGATTGTCGCCAAAATAACCCAGCAATACCCGGCGGCGGCAATGGCTCGTTTCGCAAAATCCGATCATCGATTCCAGTTTTCGATGTTCGATTTTTTTGATCCGTTCTTCAGCCTGGGAGCCTTCGATCAACTGCCGTAATAGAACCACATCTTCCAGGCCATAGGTCAGGAAAGCATCGGCATGCAAACCATCCCGTCCCGCCCGCCCGGTTTCCTGATAATAGGCTTCCAAACTTTTCGGCAGATCCAGATGGGCGACGAAGCGGACATCGGGTTTATCGATCCCCATGCCGAAGGCGACCGTTGCCACCATGATCGTTCCATTTTCGAAAATGAACCGTTCCTGATGGCGGCGGCGGGTTTCATTGTCCAGACCCGCATGATAGGGCAAAGCCGGGAAACCTTGAGCCACCATCCACCGGGCCATCTCATCGACCCGCGCCCGCGAAAGACAATAGACGATACCTGAATCGCCCCGATGTTCCTGTTCCAAAAATGTTTGCAACTGTTTTTTGGGATTATCCTTGATCGTAACCCGGTAACGAATGTTGGGACGGTCGAATCCGGCGATGAACTGCCGTGCCCCCTCCAGCTTCAGACGGGCAATGATCTCCGAACGGGTCGGGGGATCGGCCGTCGCAGTCAACGCCAGCCGGGGAACGTTGGGAAACCGTTCTGCCAATACATTCAAGCCCAGATAATGAGGGCGGAAATCGTGTCCCCACTGGGAGACACAATGGGCCTCGTCGATGGCAAACAGGACCACAGGAATGCGAGAAAGCAGGTCCAGGGAAGAATCGAGAAGAATTCGTTCCGGGGCCATGTAAAGCAGGTCAAGGGCACCCGACTGTGCCTCGTTGACGACCTGCATCACCTCCCATCCGCTCAGGCTGGAATTGATGAACGCCGCCCGGATCCCGTTCTGACGCAGCGCCCCGACCTGATCCTGCATCAGGGCGATCAGGGGAGAAATCACCACCCCGACCCCGGGACGCAACAAGGAAGGAATCTGAAAACACAACGACTTGCCCCCGCCCGTGGGCATGATGACCAGGGCATCACCCCCACCCAGGACGTGTTCGATGACCTCCCGTTGAAAACCACGAAAATGTTCGTAGCCGAAGTAGCGCCGCAATACCCCCATGGCGGCATCAGGACTTTGGCAGGTCGCCACTGGCACCGTCAATTCCCTGCACAATTCTGACAGGACAACCCTTCATCCTGACCGACCACCCCAGCCCCTTCCCGGTTCATGGCAAGCCCCTGCCCCCCTTCCGGCACCACGTCGACCGCCCGTTGCTGCCGCTTTTGCCAGATGGTCAGATAATGGGTCCGCTCCGGCAGAATGATGAGAAACTCGGTTTCACTCCCCCAGTCCGCCGAAGAGTAGACGGTAATCTGACCCGCATGGTCATGGATGATCCCCTGCACGATGGACAGCCCCAGGCCAGTCCCCTTGGTTTTCCCCTTGGTGGTATAAAACGGATCAAATATTTTTCCCGTCGCATCGGGAGAAATGCCGGGTCCCCGATCCTTGACCCGTATCCAAACATGTTGTTCCAACACTTCCGCCTTGATGGTCATCCGCTTGTCTTCCAGGTCTTCCATCCCTTCCATGGCATCCATGGCATTGTTCAACAGGTTTACGAAAACCTGTGTCATTTGTTGACGGTCACAAACGACCATGATTGAGGGAGGGACTTCGATTTTCAGGGAAAAACCTTTTTTGATCCGATGCCGCAACAGATATCCCGCATCCTGGACCGGATCCAACAATCTGCATTCCACCTTGTCGGACTCCATGCCACCACGGGAATATGCCTTGAGGCTGTCAACAATTTTGGAGATACGGCGGCTGCCATCCAGCATCCCATCCAAGGTTTCATCCACCTCATGAAGAAACGCACCGACCCGGCCCGAAGGGTCGAGGTGTTGATTTTGTTCGATGATTGGCCGAGCAAGTTGCCAGAACTGGCGCAGGAAATCGACGTTGCCGGAGATGAAGGAGTTGGGGTTGTTGATTTCATGGGCCATACCGGCGGAAAAGGTTCCAAGGCAGGCCAACCGTTCGGCATGTGCCAGTTGCTTGGTACGGGTGGCGACCAGTTGTTCGAGGTATTCCTGATGGGTATGCAAGGCATCTTCGGCCATTTTGCGTTCGATCAGGTTGGTCAGAGAACTGGCGATACCCGCGAGAAAATCAATATCGCGTGCCCCTTGATCCTGGCCCGATTCAAAATAGCAGGTCAAAACGCCGATCACCTGTTTTTTGGTGCTGGAACAGATGGGGATGGCGAAGTAGGCGGTATTGCAATCGCCGCCGCCATGATACATCGGTTGGTCATGAGTGTGTTTGTGAGAATAGATGGTCTCTTTATCTGAGAATGCCCGGCCACACAAACATGCCCCCACATCGACCGTCTGACACTGTTCCAACGATCCGGAAGGCATGTTGACCTGGGCCTCCATCACCAGCGTTTGGCGCTCGGCATCATACAGAAAGATGCATGCCCCCTGTATTTTGGTTTTTTGCACAGGGAGCCATCCCTTGCTGACCAATTCTTCCAATACCTGTTGGAGCAATATTTTGATTGGCTTGGAACTCGATGCAATTTCCAGAATGGTTGCCACCGCATCCAAACGGGCGTACCCCTGGGTCAGATCGTCCATGGTTTCCCGGAGACGCGATTGCATCAAGGTAAATGAGGTTTTCAGTTGTTCGACCTCGTCGGCCATCACCGCGACGGGTTCCAAAGGTTTACCCGTCTGATCCAGGGAAAAACGGGCCGTTTGCGACACCAGATCCAGGAGCGGTTGTCCCACCAGCTTACGACCGAAATACAAAAACACGACCCACAGAAACAATGTTTTGACCGCGGCAAAAAAGATGATGGACCAGAACAGGTCATGTACACGGGCAACGGCGATGTCGGAATTGGAGTAGAAGATCACCTGACCCAACCGTTCGGCAGGACCTGAATCCTGAGGTGTCACCAGGTCGAAACGGTGCTGAAACAGATTGACGGCAAAAAGACTCGATGCGTTCTTGACCTGAACGCCGTCGATGGGGAGCAGATTCCGTTCCCCGACATCGACCATCCCCTTACGGGCGATATACCGGCTCTGGGCATCGTGAACGCTGATGCCAACCACCTCCGGCAAACGCATGATCCCTTCCAGGGTGACCTCCAGTTGGGACAGATCGACGTGCCAGACATTGTTGGCGATGGTTTTTTCAAACAAGGGTTGATAATGGGTGAGGGATTCGATGATTTTTTCGGTTTCCCGGGAATATTCCCGCCACATTTGCATTGACGTCAGGAAAATGGTCGCCAGGCAGTAGGTGCCAAAGACCATTTTCAGCAGTTTCATGCTGATGGAATGTTTGATGGCGACCGGTTTCGCCGCGATTGTTTGCGAATCATTCACCCGTCACCTCTTTGGGGAAGGCCCCCGTCGCCAACCAACGCTGAAACAAAGTTTCCAGATCATCACGCGTGGGGGGAATCATCAATTGTCGCCAAAACCGTTGATGCCGGACGGGTGCGATGAAAAAACGGTCCGCAGACTTGCTGAGGAGGTCATCCCGGGTCAGGAAATAACGGGTCGTCGACTCAGGAAGCAACACGGCATCCAGACGCTTCATCAAGAGTTTGACAAGATTTTCCCGTTCATGATCCCCATCGATCCGTTGGATCCGACCAGCGGTGATCAAAGGATCCAACCCCAGATAATGATGACCCCTCATGCCTCCAAAACGCAAGCCCACCAGGGACTCCGGCGATTGATAATCAACCGCCGCATCCTTCAAGGAAATGATGGCATTGGCATCCTCGAACAGGTTGACCCAACGAAAGGTCGTCCCCGTACCAGCACCAAACCCCCAGGAGGGATTGACCCACATCACACTCCAATCATCGTGACAGGCGGGATCGTCAACCCGTTTCTCCCCGAAACACCGTCCCTGAATCCACGGGGCCAGTTCCAGATCCAGGCGGCTACGCGGGACGATCCGGACCTGAAAATTCCAGCGCCCGGCGGAAAACCGGGTCAACATGCGCGCCAGATCATACGACACCCCCTGTTCAGGACCCGTCACGAACGGGGGGTGATTGTGATAGGTCAACAGGCGAATGATTTCCCCTTCCTGGCCAAAGGCGCCGGTCCATGCAACGGACAGGCTCCCAACCAAGGAGAGCATGAACAGCAGGCACTTCAACAAACCATGCAGCAAACGATATGCGGACACAGGGTTCCCAATCCCATCAAAAAAATCATCGGAAGCTTTGCGTCCCCATTCTATTCCCTGAACCCACTCATTAACAATCCCACGCCGAACATCCCCCCTGGCACTTGACCCAAACAAAGGGGATCATCGACGAAAAAATCAATCATGGAATTTTTTGTTCATAGACCGAACCCGATGCACGATCATTAACTCCATGCAAATAACGGATTCCATCCGGAAGAAAACGATCAGCATAAATCATCGTCAACATCACCATCACTGCACCAATCACCAACTTGCGAATCAAAGAAAACAACGTATGAATCATGTTCCGTCTCCCTCATGAAAGCTTTGATGACAGGATCACTGTCCGATCAATCCTTATGAGAAAGACAGCAGAAAGCATACCAGGAATTGAAACATGAATAATCGTTTATTATCTTGATCTGCACCAGATTCGTGTAAATTAATTTTTACAAATGAACTTTTTTACACTCTTCTCTGTTGACACCACCCCAAAAAAACCCCTGGGCCAAAAACGCCCGGGGGTCCGATCTTCACTCAAACCATGAATCAGGGTTGTCCGGCAGCCAGATTGATTGTACTTGGCAATCGGGTCGGAACGGTTCATTGAACCCGTCCTGATCTGAACGGCGTTGGTGCCCACGGCGATGTCTGCGATGGTGGCGTCTTCCGCCTCACCCGAACGATGGGAGATGACGCAGGTGTATTGGCGCGTTGGGCCAGCTATTTGGTATCATGTCCCTGGAATCGTGTGCTCACTTTCCTTGAATGCTGCCACATCCATGGCGGCACAGGTTCATCATCAGCACACCAAAAGCTCGCTCCACCAGTTTAGAAGGGGGAAAGTGTTAGCGTTATTGTGTTACCTGAAACTGCTACTAAGCACTGAATTAATCCAACAAGACACCCTAATAGCCAGAACATCACAGACAAAAACCTCGCATCATCTTTAATACCAAACTCAGCTTTTGCCTCTTTGTAACTGCCCCGCAACATAAAAATGAATAGCGGCATATACAGGATTAAAAATATCTTCATATGTTCCCCAACGGAATTCAAGGGATACAATACGAAACTGTCCCTCCTCTACGTGCGAAATTCCAATATTATGCCCCCAGGATTTGCCCGGAATTTCCTGCCGGGCACACCCAAAAAAAAACCCCGGGCCAAAAACGCCCGGGGGTCCGATCTTCACTCAAACCATGAATCAGGGTTGTCCGGCAGCCAGATTGTAGAACGCTTTGATTCCGGCATAGCGGGCTTCGGCACCGAGTTCCTCTTCGATGCGGATCAATTGATTGTACTTGGCGATCCGGTCGGAACGGTTCATTGAACCGGTCTTGATCTGACCGGCGTTGGTTCCCACGGCGATGTCGGCGATGGTGGCGTCTTCCGTCTCACCCGAACGATGGGAGATGACGCAGGTGTAGTTGGCGCGTTGGGCCATCTGCACGGCATCCATGGTTTCGGTAAGGGTGCCGATCTGATTGACCTTGACCAGGATGGAGTTGGCAATCCCTTCGCGAATCCCCTTGGCCAGGATCTTCGGATTGGTCACGAACAGGTCGTCGCCCACGAGTTGAATCTTGTTGCCGAGGGCCTTGGTCAATTTGCCCCAACCATTCCAGTCATTTTGATCACAGGCATCTTCGATGGAGATGATGGGGTATTTTTTGCAGAGTTCTTCGTAGAATCCAACCATCTCGTCGGGATTGAACTTACGTCCCTCGCCGGAAAGGTTGTAGATTCCGGTATTTTTGTCGTAGAACTCGGAAGAGGCGCAGTCCAGGCCGAGCATGATGTCCTCACCCGCCTTGTAACCCGCCTTGCCGATCGCTTCCATGATCACCTTGAGGGCGTCTTCGTTGGAAGCCAGGTTGGGGGCGAACCCACCTTCATCGCCGACGGCGGTGTTGAGCTTGAGACCCTGAAGCACCTTCTTGAGGTTGTGGAACACTTCGGCACCCATGCGGACCGCTTCGGCGACCGACTTGGCCGATACCGGCAGGATCATGAATTCCTGGATATCGACGTTGTTGTCGGCGTGGGCGCCGCCATTGATGATGTTCATCATCGGGACGGGCAGCACATGGGCATTGGTGCCCCCGAGATAACGGTAGAGCGATTGCCCGGTCGCGGCAGCACCCGCCTTGGCCGCAGCCATGGAAACCCCCAGAAGGGCGTTGGCACCCAACCGGGATTTGCCATCGGTGCCATCCACTTCCATCATGCGGGTGTCGAGGGCGCGTTGGCTGGTGACGTTCATGCCGATGACCGCCTTGGCCAGTTCGCCATTGACCGCCGCAACCGCCTTGGTCACCCCTTTGCCCAGAAAACGGGATTTGTCACCGTCACGCAGTTCCAATGCCTCGCGTTCACCGGTCGAAGCTCCGGATGGTACCGCCGCACGGCCCACGGCACCATTGGCAAGCACCACATCGACTTCAACGGTCGGATTGCCCCGGGAGTCCACAATTTCTCTGCCTTTAACGTGTACGATTTCATTCATGATCCAGCGTCCTTCTCCATATCAGGTCGGGTTTACGTGCCGCACGGGTATCGTCCAGCCTTCCAAGCCCCCCACCGGGAACAGGTACATGATGGGGAGCGCCTTTCACAAATCCAGGATCCGCCTCCGCCTCCCGACGAATGGACGCCAGGGCTTCGGCAAACCGATCCAGTTCTTCCTTGGTTTCCGTTTCGGTCGGTTCGATCAACAGACACTCCGGCACCAACATGGGAAAATAGATCGTCGGTGCATAAAAGCCATAATCCAACAACCGCTTCGCAAAATCCAGGGCTGACACGCCCCATTGTTCCGACTCCCGCTTCAAGGTGACGATGAATTCATGGGTCGCACGCCGTTCGGGATAGGCGATCTGGAATCCGAACCGCTGCAACCGTGCCTTGAGATAATTGGCGTTGAGGGTGGAAAAGTCGGCCACCCGCCGCATTCCATCACGTCCCAGAAGCCTGATGTACACGTAGGCCCGCAACAAAATACCCACATTGCCCGCAAAAGCGGAAAGCCGACCGATGGATCGCGGAGCCTCGGCACGGTCCAGCCAGCGGTATCCCGAACCATCGTCGGTCTTCACCACCATGGGTACGGGGAGATAAGGGACCAACCGGGCCGAAACCCCGACCGGACCCGCCCCTGGCCCACCCCCGCCATGCGGTGTGGCAAAGGTTTTGTGGACATTGACATGAATGGCATCAAATCCCATGTCGCCCGGCCGGACGCGACCGGTGATGGCATTCAGGTTGGCACCATCGTAATACAACAGACCACCTGCCTGATGAACCAAAGCCGCAATCTCCCGGATCCTCCGTTCGAATACGCCCAACGTCGAAGGATTCGTCAACATCAATCCCGCCGTTTGCGGACCCAAAACTTTTTTCAATGCTTCAATATCGACATCACCCGCGGCATTCGTCGGGATTTCCCGCACCTTCAGGCCACACATGGCCGCAGTCGCTGGATTGGTACCATGGGCGGCATCGGGAATCAACATTTCCACGCGCTCGTGATCGCCCCGATCCAAATGGTAGGCACGGATCATCGCCACCCCGGCGAATTCCCCCTGCGCCCCTGCCATGGGCGTCAGTGACACACCCGCAGTACCGGTGATCTCTTTGAGGTATTCCCCCAGTTCAAACAAGCATTGCATCACCCCCTGCCCCATGGATTCCGGCGCCAACGGATGCCGTTCGAGAAACTCCGGCAACATCGACAGGGTATGACACACCTTCGGGTTGTATTTCATGGTACACGACCCCAGGGGGTAGAACTGGGTGTCGATGGAAAAGTTGTGCTGGGACAGGCGGGTGAAATGGCGTACCACCTGCAATTCCGATACTTCGGGCAACAACGGGGGATTCTTACGGAGAAAACGATCCGGAATCATCGCCGTATGTTCAGGGACGTTCCCCCGGCCCCACCCTGGACGGCGTTCCCGGCTTGCCTCAAAAATCACGGGGGGACGGACATTCATTGTTGTACGGTCGCTCATGCCATGGCCTCCCGCAATGCACTGACAAACTGTTCCATATCAGCCCTCTGGATCACTTCAGTCGCACAGACCAGGAGGGCGTTATCCATCCCCGCATGCGTCCGTGTCAAGGGATGGCCCCCCACGATCCCCTTCCTTTGCAACCGTTCCAAGACTTCGGGAACCGGTCGCGGCAAACGTACCGCCACTTCATGAAAGAAAGGCCGGGAAAAGATCCGGGTGACCCCGGGCAACGTCAATAGCAGTTCCAACAGTTCCGCCGTATGGGCATGACACGTCAGGGCGGTACGCCGCAACCCGTCCGGACCCAGAAGCGACAGGTGGATCGCCGCCGCCACCGCCATCAATCCCTGACTGGTACAAATATTGGAAGTCGCCCTTGAACGGCGGATGTGTTGTTCACGCGCCTGAAGGGTGAGGACGAATCCGGGCCGTCCTTCCTTGTCGGTGGTGCGTCCCACGATACGCCCGGGCATCTGTCGCACATGGGCCGTCCGGCAACACAAAAATCCAAATCCCGGCCCGCCCGAAGAGAGCGGTGCCCCCAAAGGTTGACCCTCGCCACAGGCAATATCAGCCCCCTTCCGGCCCCATTCCCCTGGAGGGGCCAACACCCCCATGGCGACAGGGTTCACCACACCGATCACCAACGCACCCGAGGCATGCGCCCGGTCGGTCAGGGCATCCACCTCCTCCAATACGCCAAAAAAGTTGGGCTGCGGGATGACCAGAGCGGCATAACCTTGCCCTTCCCAGGGCGCCAGGGCTTCGGGAGCGACATGGCCATCCTCCGGAATGAAGGGGACGGCAACCAGTTCGATCCCCTGGAGGAACACCAGGGTACGCACTGCGTCCAGATAACGCGGATTCAAGGTTTGCGGCACCAACACCCGGGGAGGACTTGCCTGACCACGTAGACGAACCGCCATCAATACCGCCTCTGCAAGCGCACTGGCGCCGTCGTACAACGAGGCGTTGGAAACCTCCATCCCCGTCAACGAGGCCATCATGGTCTGAAATTCATAGAGAATCTGGAGCGTCCCCTGACTGGCTTCCGCCTGATAGGGGGTATAGGCGGTATAAAATTCGCCCCGGGAGGCCAACTGCCACACCGTCGCGGGAATGTGATGGGCATAGGCCCCCGCCCCGGCAAAATTGAGCCTTCCCGTGTCCTGGCCCGCCCGTTCCCGCATCAGCCGGGTGACTTCCCATTCCGCCATCGGCGCTGGGAGTTCGACCGGCTGCGCCCTCAAGGAAGGATCGATTTCATCAAACAAGGCGTCCATTCCATCCACGCCAATCGTCGCAAGCATTTCCCGAATGTCATCATCCGTATGTGGAATAAAAGGCATGATGCCCTCATCAGTTGATCATGAGCGGTTAAACCAATGATTAAGAAAAAAAAGGGGTCTGGGGGATTGCCCCCGGTGTTTTGATTTTCCACACCGGGAACTCAGTGACAAAGCCCCCGGGATTTTGATCATTATTCCACGAAGAACATCATGTTCGGCTCAGGAAGGATCAACATCGAAACCCGGGTGGCAATCCCCAGTCCCCGTTTTTTTCTTGATCATTTTTTCTTCAACACACCCCGGCAGACCATAGACCTGGAACATTCAAAAGGCAAATGAAACTTGCATGAAACCCTTCAGACCTTTCCATCCAGGTCAGGAAGGTCTCTGATCCAAGCCGGATGAAACCCCGCCAAAACCTCCGAATAGGGCAGAACCACCGTCACCGAGGTCTCCCCGGGCCGACTGGTATCCAGATCAATCCTGCCATTTTGGGTCTTGACCGACAACCAGGCGGAATAGGTTCCCAACCCGGTACCACTTTTCTTGCCACTGGTGACATATTTTTCAAAAAACCGATCACGAATGGCCTCGGGAACCTCACCCGAATTGGTGATCTTCACAAACCGTTCAGCCTCGCCATAAGACAGATCAATGGCGATGGCCGTCTCCCGTTCGGAAGCTTCGATGGCATTCATGATCAGATTGGAAAACAACGAATAACACGGTGTTTTTTCGCCAATCACGACGAAAGATTTCCCTTGATTGAGGTCACCATCGGCACACTCAATGTGAATGGTGACCCCTTTGGCGTCGGCGGAACGCTTCAGATCGGTGACGATGCGTTCCAATAGTTCCAGCAGGTCGAATACCGTCGGCTGAAAATCATAGGTACCATTTTCCATCTTGAACAGATCGAGTGAACGGTTGATCATATCCAGCATCACATATCCACTCTTTTCCACCACCTTGAGCATGGTTTTCTGCCCATCGGTCAGGTTGTCCGCTTCAAGCAACATTTGCGGCACACCAATGATTCCGGTCAAGGGACCTTTGAGGTCATGTTGGAACAGGCGCTCAACGTTTTCCCGAACCTTCAAAGCCTGTTGCAACTGTTCATTTTTCAGGTCCAGTTCCTTTTTGGCGTACTGATAGGCAACAATATTGACACAGCGCAACAACACGATGGCCGGATTGCTGGGCTTGCGAATGAAATCGACCGCCCCCAGCCTCAAGGCAACAATTTCATCCTCCTGGCTGTCCTTGGAAGTCATGAAAATAATCGGTATGTCACGCGTCCGGGGATCCTCCTTCAGGCGCAGACACACCTCATAACCATCCATTTCCGGCATGAGTAAATCCAGCAGGATCAAGTCGATACCACCCAAAGCCGCAAGAGTGACCGCCAATTCACCTCGGGTAGCGATCTTGATGATGAAATGACGTTTCAACGCCTCCTTGACGACAAGAATACTTTCAGGCTGGTCATCGACCAGGAGAATCACGCCATTTTTTTCCGTATGCTCGCCCCTGTTCATTTTCTCACTCCTCACCCGGTGAAATCGTGTCAAGAAAATGACCCGGAAAAAAGGGGGGATCATGCAATACATGATCGCAACGTAAAGCAGAATCAGAAAAACCCCCCCCCCCCGGGGGGCAATCCCCCGTCATTCCCTCAAAGGCGGGAACCCTGTTTGTCTCATGGTAATCATGAATGTCAACACAACCTGTGGCAACCCCCATTCGATTCCCTGGTCATTGAACGACCAAACCGATCCGCTGCATGCACTGCCGCAATTCCACGGCAGCCCCCTCGAAATCGTACTGGGAAACCCGGTCTGAAATCCGTGCGATTCCCTCGGCCAACTCTGGCACATGGGGCAAGTGCATGAGGCGAGACAAGGTTTCCTCTACCGCCGAATCGAACGCTTCCAGTTCCCCGGCAATCTGGAACAGCAAGGCATGCGTTTGTTCCAGGGTCTGTTCATCTTCCGGCTGTACCGTCGCTTCACCCGCGGGAGTGACATGACGGCTCTGGAAAAACCGCTCCAAATCCAGGCACAGGGTTTCCAGTTCTTCCGCCACCGATGCCAGCACCTCAACGACCTGGTCCGAACGATCCCCCTGCTTGAAATAAGTTTCGAGCCGGGCCGCCTTTTCCGACAAAGAATCAGCTCCGATGGTGGCACAGACCCCCTTGAGTGAATGCGCCAACCGTTGCGCCGTGGCATCATCACCACCACGCATCGCCTCCTGAATCGCCGCTGCCGTCCCCCTCTGGTTGGCATGAAAACGGGCCAACAATTCAAGATAACCCTCCCGATTCCCGCCCAGGTATTTCACCCCCACCCGGGTATTCAGGCCAACGATGGTCGGCAACGTCACCTCATTGTCTTCCGGTTTCACCCCATGTTCCCCGGAATGGACGATGGGTTGAGGGGTCGCAGGTTTGATCCAACGCGCCATCGTGGCATACAGCTCCCGGGGATCCACCGGTTTGGCGATATGATCCTGCATCCCCGCTTCGATGCATACCTCCCGGTCACCCGCCATGGCATTGGCCGTCATCGCCAAAATCGGCAACGTCGCCAAATTGGGATCTTTGCGAATTTCCCGAGTGGCGGTCAAACCATCCATGAACGGCATCTGCACATCCATCAATACTCCGTCGAAATGTTCCGCACGGACCCGATCAATCGCCTGCTGACCATGTTCCACGACGACCACCGTCATGTTGGCCTGCTCCAACAATTCCCGCGCCACCTGCTGATTGATTTCATTATCCTCCGCCAATAAAATCCGGGCACCCGAAAGCATCGCCATCCACTCCCGATCCTCGTCAAGATGCCGGACCTCCTGGGAATGACCCTGTTCCGCCTTGCCAAAGGCTTCCATGATGGATTCAAACAACAGGCTCTGACTGACCGGCTTCACCAGGAAACCATCGACATGAGCCTCCTCAGTCGCCCTCCGGACCACATCTTCCTCACCGTAGGCGGTGGCCATGATGATCACCGGAAACGGTTGTAACTCGGACATGGCACGCAATTCCTTGGCGGTCGAAATCCCATCCTGATCTGGCATTCGATAATCCATGAGCATCAATTCGAACGGATCCCCCCCCTTCTTCGCCTCCCGAACGGCCGTCAGCGCCTTCCGACCTCCATGAACACCCTCGACCCTGAACTTCAACGCCATCAAATGGTACACCATGACTTCGCACGCACTTGGGTTGTCATCGACCACCAGAACTTTTTTTCCGACCAAGTCATGTGTGGAAAAGCCACTGTGGGAAGGAACGATTCGTTTCCCGACACCCAGGCGCACATCGAAGACAAAACGAGACCCCTGACCCGGTTGGCTTTCGACCTGAATCCTTCCCCCCATCATCTCAATCAGGCGTTTGGTGATGGCCAACCCTAAACCGGTGCCACCATAACGGCGGGTAATGGAGGTATCCGCCTGGCTGAACGCCTGAAACAGACCATCCATCTGCTCCCGGGTCATGCCGATACCCGTATCCCGGACCTCGAGTTCCAACCATACGAATTCTTCTTCCCGCTGGAGCACATGGATCGCAACGGAAACTTCTCCCGTCTGGGTGAACTTGATGGCATTACCCGTCAGGTTGATCAGGATCTGCCCCAGGCGCAATGGATCGCCGACCAGGAGCGGAGGGATGTCCAGCGCGGGCTTCATGATGAATTCCAACTGCTTCTCATGGGCTTTCAGTGCAATCGTGGAAGCAAGATTGCCCAAAACCTCATCCAGGGTGAACTCGATGGACTCCATCTCCATCCGTCCGGCGTCGATTTTGGAAAAATCAAGGATGTCGTTAATGATGCGCAAAAGCGAGGTGGCGGAATGGTGGACCTTGCGGATGTAATCCCTTTGTTTGGCGTTCAAACGGGTTTTCAGACACAAATGACTCAAGCCGATGATGGCATTCATGGGCGTCCGGATTTCATGGCTCATGTTGGCCAGAAATTCCGATTTGGCCCGGCTCGCCTGTTCCGCCTTGGCCAAAGCCTGCTGCCGTTCCTCCTCCAATCTTTTTTGCGCTGTGATGTCATCCTTGATCGCCAGATAATGCGTAATGGTACCATTGCGATCCCGTACCGGAGAAATCACCGCATATTCCCAAAACAGGGTTCCATCCTTTTTCCGGTTTTGCAGCTCCCCCCTCCAGGTTTGACCACTGGTGATGGTCTGCCAAAGTTCCTGGTAAACCGAAAGCGGCGTATTTCCCGATTGAATCAGACACGGATTGTGGAAGAGCAGTTCATCGCGGGAATAACCGGTCGATTCGATGCACCGCGGATTGATATAGATGATGTAACCATTTTGATCGGTGATCACGATATCGGAAGAACTTTGATCCATCGCCTGCGACAACAGACGAATGCTTTCCTGGGCCGTATGATGATCAGTAATATCCTGAACGGTGCCAATGACTTCGACAATCTCACCTTCTTCATTGCGGACAAATTCCGCAATCTCCCGCATCCACCGGGTCGATTCGTTCACCACCACCCGGTGTTCGATGTCATAGGGGGCTTTTCCAGCCATGGCGGCCTGCCATGCCCGGTTCACCCGTTCCTGATCATCCGGGAAAACACCTGGGAAGAGCGTGGAATTATCCATGGGTGCTCCCACGGGAAGGCCAAACAGACGGTATACTTCGTCCGACCAGGTCAGCCGACCCGTCACCATATCCAGACGCCAACTGCCGAGGTGGGCGACATTTTGGGCACGGTTGAGCGTCTCCTTGCTGCGCTGAAGTTCCGAGGTGCGCTCTTTCACCCGGCGTTCCAGATCTTTCTGGACATTGCCCAGTTCACGGGTCCGTTCATCGAATGCCAACGCCAAGAGTTCAAGTTCATCATTGCTTCCCAGGGGGTAACAGGGAACCGCTTCCGATGCACCTGCACGCCGGACCCGGTCATTCAAGACCAGAATGGGGCGGGCAATGCTGTTGCCCAACCAGATGGAAGCCACCATTGCCCCCATCACCAACAACACACCCAACATCACAAAATGAGCGATGGCCTTGCGTATGGGAGCATGAAATTCACTCATCGGCGTCCCCACCAACACCCCTGCATGGAGCTGCATCATGAAGGGGGAGGAATCATGGGCCAACACCGTCTCGGTCAGATAATTTTCTCCGGGAAGATGATTGAAGACGAAAATATTTTCCCCTTCGACGACCAGGGCCTGGAACATGCCGGGTTCACCCACCAGCACCCGTTTGGCGATGGTTTCCAGATCAAATTTGATCACCACCGCCCCTTGGGTGGTCTGGTAATAATGGATGGGCGCCACGATCAACAAACGTTGGTCGAACGGGCTCAGAAACACCCCCGGACTACCCATTCCCAACGCCAGACGCAACGCCCCGGAATCATTGGTTGCATCGGGGGTTTCGCCCTTGACGAACAAAGGATGGCCGTCAAAATCGACCAGGGCGAACGAGACGACATCCCGACTGGTGGCGAAATTATCGGCGATTTTCGGAAGGTAGGTCTCCCGTCCCTGGGGATCGATCAACCCGTTGACCACAAAAGGGTTCTCGGTCAACCTTTGGGTATTCTCCACCAGCATGCCGATCTGTTGCTCCAGGCGCATCATTTCGTGCCTGGCCTGATTGGTCAGGTTGGCTCGACGTTCGCGTTCCATGTGACCAAACAACAACAACGAGATGAACAAGGTGGAAAGCCCGACGGAAATGGCCACCAGGGCGGCAATGTACTTGATCAGCTTGGTGCGGATGCTCTGATGATTCATGGTCATTGTCCGTTGCCGAAGATCATCGATCAATTCCGATCAGTTGACCATCCTGGTTGAACCGGGCAAGAAAATAATCATCCGCATTCAGGGCATCGTGACGATCCGGCGTAAAAGGGGGGTTGTACCGTTTGATCAGGCCCGGATACTCTGCCAACGATTCCAGGGCGTCCCGCACGGCTTTGCGTTCTGTCGTCCCCGCCTGGATGATGGCCTGAGCCAGCAGGTGGATCAAATCGTAGGCTTGAGCAATGGCGACCGGGGCGTTGACCCCACCCGTCTCATTGAAAAATGTGCGGTACAGGTTCAACACCCGTTCCGAGTTTTCCTTGGGATGAAAAGTAAAAGAAAAGGTTTGCAACACCTGAAGGTTGATTCCGGGGTGCAGGGGACGGACCAACGACCAGAAATCGCCACTGACGATCCCCCAGTGGGAAATGATCGGAAGCGGCTTCTTCCCCCAGGTCAGGTCACGAGCCATCGCCTGTACCAAAGAAGCCCCTTCCATGGTGTTGGCAACCAGGACAATCCCCTGGGCACCCGACCTTCTGATCTCCTCCAGCATGGACGGTCCCACATGTTCGCCCCGGTTGATCCAGGCGACATGGGTTGGAGTCCGTCCTGTCAATTCCAGGAACCGTTGCATCGATTCATGATTGCCACGCCCCCACAAAGAGTTTTCCAATACCAGGGCGACCCGGCCAAACTGTTTGACCGCCTCCTGGACCAGAAAAGGACCCGCCAGACGATCATTGGCCGAAACCCTGAAGGTATAATTGGGTCCTTTCCCATGCTCGACCACTTCTGCCGCTGCCGCCAAGGAGACCAGATAGGGAATTCCGATTTGTTGCGCCTCCCTGGCCTGTAATTCCGACACATTGCTGAAGACACCACCCAGGATGGCAACCACTTCAGGCATTGACGCCATGTCTTTGAAATTTTCAATTCCACAAGAAGGCATCGCCTTGTCATCCCTGCTCCACAGGACCAGCCGCCGTCCCAGAACGCCTCCCCGGGCGTTGATCTCCTTCATGGCAAGGAGGGCACCCTGTTTGATCCCCAGACTGCTGCTGATTCCGATGGTGGAAAGATCGCTGTCGAATCCGACCACGATCTCATGTTTCTTTTCCTGTTCGGTACGCATGCCACGCAGCAGCTCCTCGGCCCGGGAAAGGACATCGGGACTGATGACAGATTCAAATTGATAGGGGATATGCTCTGCCGATTGAGCAAAGAGTTTGCGTTCCGCTTCAGTCAGGGTATGAATGGTCACCCCGGCTCGTCGGATCGTTTCAAGCAATTGTTCTTCACGGCGCTGAGTCTCGGCCCGTTCAAAGGGGACCAGGGATCGTCCCGTTTCCTTGAGCAGGGTACGAAGGTCCAAAGGGAGGTTTTGAAACACTTTTGCACTGACAGAAAGGACATATCCCAGATAACCATGGTTACTGATGGTCAGGTGGGATTGAACTTCATGAATTTTCATCCCGACGATCGCCACCAGGGGATTTTCCTGTCCATCGACCACGTTTTCCACCAGCGCCTGACGGGTTGAATGAAAGTCGATCAGGATCGGTGTTGCGCCCATCTCCTTGAAATGGTGCATGATGATCCGGCTCTTCATGGTCCGGATCTTCAACCCTTTGAAATCGTCTGGGGTGTGAATGGGTCGATTTGCGGTATAATGTTTGAATCCATTCTCCCAGAAGGCAATTCCTTCCAGACCGATGGGACGCAGTTTGTCCAGCAACACCCGTCCCGGCTCACCATCAAGGACACGATAAAGCGCCTCGCGGGAAGGAAAGTAGAATGGAAGATCAGCCAACTGCATGGCAGGGACCGCCACGCTCATTTTGGCCGTCGGAATCAATACCACATCCAACCGCCCCTGCCGTGCCATCTCCAACATTTGATCATCGTTGCCCAACTCTTGAAACGGATGGATGCTGACCTCCACTCTGCCAAAGCTTTTCTGGGCCATCTCATCGGCAAACCGCTGTGCCGCCAGATGCAAAGCGCTGTCCACGGGGGAATTATGGCCAAAGCGCAGCCTGATCTTCGTCTCCGCAAACCCCTTCACCCCGGCATCGGACGGCGGTGGCATTGAGGAACGGGCCAACCACCACACCAGGGCAACCGATGCCGCCAGCGACAAGATTCCAATGAGGATCCGTTTCAAGGTGACCATGATTCAGCTTCGCATATTCGAACATTGAAAGACACTGAAAAGTATTAGAGAAAAACGACCGAAACCGCAACGAAGAAGCCATCCATCAATACTTTGGAATTCCACATTTATGGAGATGACGTTTGAATGGGCAATCCATGGTTCGAGAAACAAAGCATGATATGGCAACTCGACTTGCAAGGCATCCGACAGGCGGACAACGTGCTCCGTGATATGTTCTACAATTTCCTGAAAATATTTTTCGACATCCTTCACCCGGATCCCGCCGCGAATCCTTTTTTCGGAAAAGCAGGATGTAAAGTTGGACGAAGGTTTGGGATTCCATTACCGTTTCATGACCACCCGATCCCGCTTGATGATCCCTCTGAACCCCTCCGCCGTCGTCGCCCAATCGACCACATCCACCTTGAACGGCAAATCCGATTCGCTGAACGCCTCTTTCAGTCCGGCCAGGATGCCCGGATCCAGCGACTCATCCCCCAAAATGGCCAGGTCCAGATCGGAGTACGGTCTGGCCGTCCATTTGGCGCGGGAGCCGAAGGCCCAGACTTCCCGGTCGGGGACGTGCGTGTTGAGGATTGCCCGAACGATCTCCCAATGATCCTGGCGGATGTCGATGCGGGGTGGTTCGCTCACGGCTGTCTCGTCCGCTTGCGCAATTGCTCCAGCAAAAACCGGGTCTCCTCCAAAAAGGAGGGAATCCTGCCAATCACCTTCAACGCTTTCTCCTCGTGATGGGTATGGCTGGTGTCGGTCCGTGATTGCCGGTACCCTTTCCACGTCTCCCAATCGTTCAACAACAACCCCTGCTCATTGCCGGTGCGAATCAAATCCTGGAACACCATGTCATCAATGGTGGTCGGGCTGGCCGCCGTCATCTTCAGGTAGCGTCGAAGCGCCTTATGCGCCAGTTCATAGGTGAACTCGAAGCGTTGGATCACCCCATCCCGAATCAGGGTATTGTCCGGCTGCCGCCGCAGCACCTCCAGACCTTCTGCAAATCGCTCAACCGCGTTGGTCAGGGATGACAGATCCAATTCCAGTTCAGCCACCACACGTCCCTCTACTATAACCGATTGTCCCGCAGCATCATCCGGGCAAGACCCATCATCCCAACCCTTCTCGAATACGGTTGTCCAATTCCGCCCCCTTCGCTTTGGGCGCCGAGATGCGACGCAAACTTTTCTCAGAAATGGGTGTCACACCTTGTCCGAGAAAACCTCATCCAAAGACTGGGCATCGAAGATGCGAAGGCTCCAATCTTCAAGCGAAGACAGATCAGCTTTGGAAACCTTTTCACTGGCCCAGTCGGGTATTGTGCCAAAGCGGCGTTGCAACTGGCGTGTCAATATCGACGCACCCTCTTGCTGGCGGCCTTTTTGCTCACTATCCAGCAATATTCACTCTGGACGACCTCCCAAGAGGACGTTATTGAGAGTGAGTGACAAATCATTTCTCAATTTAACTCCGCCCATCGCAGTATTGTCATATTCAATTCTACGGATATGGGCTAGGTCAAACGGGAAATAAATCTCATTATTTTGGCGTTGGTAGAGCAAAATCGTCTCTTTACCCACGGTGTGTGCGATACCAAGTTCATACATTACGTTTGGATTTAAATCAGTCATATCTGCAATAATGATCCTTGCTTCACAAATAGATTTCCATATGTCTTGAATAATTGCACGGTTCGATTTGATATCATCTGCTCTCCTACACACAAGATTGAACTCGGATTCTTCTACTGTTGGCCTAATGCAAGTATTGTATATCTCCGTTAACAAATCAGTGAACGGCATCAACACGAAAGCAAGCCTTCCATCCACTCTATATTGTGCCGGGCCAAATATTGGGTTGATCTGAATCATATTCATTTCGTAATTTACTCTCTGGACCTCAGCTCCGATATGGCTCCCTACGATGGCCTTAATTGCAAGTTCTCTTTGGCCGGTGGATTGATCAAGCAATGAACTTTGGAATTGAATAATGAACGGGTCGTCAAATCCAAGTTCCCATTTTGCAGCTTGAAATATATCTTCTGTAGAAAGCTTGTGTTGCCGATGATCTGCCATCGCGGTAGAAGGCATCCCAGTCTGCTTTTGTGCTGCGACCCAAAGCATTTCGGAATCCAATATTATCATAATATTGCAGGAACGCATTGATCGCACAATAGCAGGTTTAAGCTGTTTTGCGCTGACCTCTGATCTTATGAGTTCGATGAATTCATCCAGCAACAAGTCTATCTTATGGACCAAATCGGCAGGAAAATCGCCGTTTATCACTCTGGTCCCACCATGAAACTTACAATCTTCTAGAAGAGATTTATTGTCCAATAGAAGCATATCTACCTCCCAAGCACTACCACAATGGCTTCACACCTTGTCCGAGAAAACCTCGTCCAAGGACTGGGCATCGAAGATGCGAAGGCTCCAATTTTCCAAAGATGACAAATCCGCCTTGGCAATTTTTTCATTTGCCCAGGCAGGTACAACACCAAAACGGCGCTGCAACTGGCGGGATAGAATTTTGGCCTCACCTTTTTGTTCACCAATCTGCTCGCTATCCATCTGCACCTTCATGATCATCGGCCGGAACACATCGTTTTCCATTAAATTAAAGGTCAGTGACATTTCAAGCGCCTCCGTTTTGACGACCATTTCCAACCGACGCAACCTGGATAAGATGACCAGTTTCGTCAAGGCATCCGCCCTGGCTTTGAGCGGCAGTTCACTGATTCGATACAAAATTTCCTGGATCACCTCTTTCTGGTTATCGATCCGACAAAGAATCGCCAGAATGTTTTCCTCCATGGATGGGCTGGCCATCAACGTCCGACAATCGATACTGCGGATGTCAATGACCTCGTAACGAAAAGATAAATGCCCCTCTTCGATGGCCGACCCGGAGTTCCACTGTTCCAACCCGACGTATAGCACCTTCTGAACCAGGTTCTTGTCAAAATAACGCTGACGGATCAACGAGTAATACATCAGCATGCGCCAATTCATGCCCTCAGGGTTGCTTTGCAGTTCCAGATGAAATATCGAATCATCCTCCAGCAGAAACACCAGATCAGGAATACGCTTCTGGGTGGAAGCGAATTCCACCGGCAGCAGTTTTATGGCTTGCCGTCCAATCAAAATCTGCAACAAACGTTGCGGCGGTTTTTCAAACAAATCCTTCAGGGTGGTATCATACCGGGATCTGCTTTTTTCTTTATGATGTTCCATGATTCCTGTTGGCATCAAGGCGATGTCTGGGTTCCAAAAGACCATGAGCCACGATGAAACAACGCTTCCACAGTCGGATTGTCCAGGATTTCAATCTTCCAGTCCACTGAAATTTTTAGAGTTTTTTCCAATTTTCGCCCAAAGGGAGGTCGAGCAAGGCAATCCAGCCCTCCATGACGATCTTCGGGAATGAGTCAACTCAAGGGGAAGAACCCTGGAAAACTTCGTCCCCAAGAACCCCTGTAGGGGATGTGAAATCAAAATCAAAGTCCTGGGGGCAATCCCTTGAGCCCCATTCTTTCTTTTAATATTTTTCAACTATTCTGGGCGCGCATGATATTTGTGGCATTGCAAACAATCCTCCCCCGCCCGGTTCCGGGTGTGGCAGTCAGCACAGGCTTTGCGTTGCATGGGCGTGAAACCACGTGTCCTTGGTGCAACCGTTTCCGCCGACGTGGATTCCTCAGCCGGCGGGGTTCCCAATGTGTGACATTCCTGACAATTGTCATGCAATGCCTTCAGGTGCGGTTTGTGGGAGAAACGGGTCAGGGTCCGAATCTCCAATCCCTCTGACGAACGATTCGCCAAAAGTTCGGCATTGGACTGCGCAAACAGATCGAGGTGACACTTGTTGCATTCGCCCGGAGCGTTCTTCGCCGACAACAACGCACGCAACGGCGTCACCGAAGCCCCTGACTCCTGACGCATCTGTTGCAGCCAGGAACGCAAGAATGGATCTCCATGACCTCCTGGGCGGTAATACAATGCATACCCCATCCGATACCAACCCCCACCCCGGTTCCATTCCTCCGCATCCATTTTCTTCACCTGCACGGGCGGTGAAGACTCGACCCCGGTTTTCCCCTGTTCCGGCGCCGCATCCAA
Organism: Magnetococcales bacterium DCbin4; assembly: GCA_002753735.1. Classification (GTDB taxonomy): domain Bacteria; phylum Pseudomonadota; class Magnetococcia; order Magnetococcales; family UBA8363; genus UBA8363. Next base: position 83,499 of record PEAN01000004.1, on the reverse strand, counting down.
CAAACTGCCATCCCCTGCGGCCGGCGTCTCCGCCAACAGACTGTCTGCCGCAGCCGGTTCCTGGTCCAAAACCCCCTCTTCCACCTTGACGGGAGAAATCTTCGGCGCATCGTCAAGCAATGCATCTCCGCCTTGATCATCCAACAGGCCCTCATCTGCACCCGAAGCTTTGGCCGTTGCTTTTTCCCCTGGATTCTCCTGAACCCGCCCCTGTGATTCTGATGACCGCCCCTTCCTGGCCGGCACCGCCGGATATGGAACAGGACCACCCTGACCATGCCGGGTCAGTTCCTGGTCCAGATCGGGAAACCACGCCGCGACCGCCCCCTTCAGGGTATCGACTTCCAAGCCGCCATTGATCGCACCCCAACCATCCCCCGGAGGGGGAAGCTTCTTTTCGCCATGGAATCGCCGGGCCCAAACCTCATGCCCCCCGGCATTCAGTTCACCGAAAAATCCTTTGATCGACCATACCATGTCAGCGACTGCCGCCGCTTCATCCCCGGTCAATGTCCCAAGATCCAACCAATCCCGATCCTTGAGTCGATTCCAGGCAGCGGCAAACTTCGGATCGTCGCGCAACAACCAGCGCATGAATGGCGTCAACTCCCCATCCGCCATCTCCGGCCATTGACCCGTATTCATCGCCTTTTCCTGCATCGGGCGGGTATCGAATCCCGGCACGCTCAGCACAGGGAAACCCTTGAATCCGGCCCTGGATTCCCCACGAATCTGATCCACATGACAGGCGGAACAGGCCGTGTCGAACCCGGCATGGAGCATCCGACCCGTATCGGCCTGAAGTTGATGACAGGCACCACACCGTGTCGGCGCATGTTCTTTCATCTTCCCCTGGAAATGACGCTTGAAATGGCTGGCATGATCGAAATCGATGGCCAACGGCCCCTTGGGGGTGGAAAGGGTGGTGAATTCAGGATGGTCCACGGAAAAACCATCGATGGCCTTGCGATGGCAACTGTTGCACAACAAGGCATCCCGGATGATCGGGGCCTTGGCGCCACCGGTGTGTTCACGATGACAGACCGAACAGGAAGGGGCGAAACGCAAGGGTGGAAAGGAATGGGGATCGTGTTGCTTTTGGACGGATTCCTTCTGGAGCTTGACCAGAATATCCGGGTTCAGGTTGTGGGGCCAGCGGGCCTGGGCGACCCGGGGATGACATTTGAGACACAAATCGGAATCCCGCCCCTGGACGACCCGCCCCAATGCCTCTACCAGCCAGTTGGGCAGTCCCCCCTCGAAGGCGCTGTGACACAGGGCGCAGGATTGCAATGCGGCATGAGGCGGGCTTAAATCGCCTGGCGCCACCAGATCCAAACGCCACGAACCTGAAAGGAAAACCAATAACAACGCAATCGCCAGTCCACTGACCGCCCGGGTGACCCGTTTGACGATGGCCCGATGACTGCGACAGGGGATACACGGCGTCACCGGTTGTCCACACCCCCCATCCGGCAAAGGACCCTGACGACACGGACCACCCGCTGTTTCGGGACGGGTGCAAAACCAACGATCCCCCCGCCGCACCGGATCACATTCCCCATGCCCACGGCATTGTCCAGCGGCATCGGGCCCACGGCGGCAGGTCTTTCCCTGGCGCTGTTTGCCGCACACCCACTCCGGGGTCGGCCGCTCGTAATCACTCTCCTTGTAACCGGTCGGTTGCAGAGAATATTTCATGGCACCCCTTCGCGAAAGCCATAGGCCATGATCACATGCAACACAATCAACATCCACAACGCCCAGGTCAGCGGTGCATGCAACAACAACCACCGGCGCAACGCCCCCTGCAACGCATGATGAACATCAAGAATTTCCTTTTTCTTGACCAGGCTGATCAATTTTTCCAGGGTCGCCCGTTCCCGATCATCCAGATAGCGGATCAGATCATTCATTTCGGTCAAAATTGAAAATCTTGGCCGACCCGAAGCGACCAGATGGGTCCAGGTGTGACGGGTCCGGACAAAATAATCATGGAGTTTGGTGGTATAATAATCGGCCAAGGTCGTGGAACCGGTTTCATGAATGGTCTCCACAACCCGTTGTTCCACCTCCGCCCGCAATTGTTCCCGCAGTGCGGGAATGCGGGATAGGAACACCTCCTCGCCCTTGAGGGTCAGACGCCGTGGAAAAATTTGGATGATGACAAATCCTACAAGGCCACTCACCGCCAACAGGCCGAACAAAACCGCAAGCAAAGTTTCCAATCCACCCGAAGGGAGCCGCCACGGCAGATGCAGAAAAAACAGGACCACCGCCAACAACCCACATACCAGATGGATCCGATACCACAATGCAACCGACCCAAACGATGGGACGACGATGTTCTTACGCAAAGGGAGGATGGTCACCAACATCAGGGCCACCACCAAAAACCAACCGGAGACATAGGCGGGAATTTCCAGAAACGAAAGAAACAGCCGTTCGCTCACCCAGACCGCAGCCACGGTGGCAAAGACCAGAACAGCCGACAGGCCAAGGAGGAAACGATGATTCATCGGCGGGCCATCCATTGACGCAACCCCCGGGTATCCCGCATGTCGGCCCGGTACAGGGCATCATGCGGACAGGAGTACTGACACGCTGGGGCGCTGGGATATTCAAGGCACAAATCACACTTGGTCGCCTTCTGGACCTGATTGCCCGTGGTTGCATCGGCAATGACGGTACCATCACCGTGGCGGACCGTCACCATCCGGATCGCCTCATAGGGGCAGCTCTGGGCACAGGAGGCGCAACCGATACAAAGGGTCTCGTTGACCACCACCTGTCCCCCGGCCGGGGCACGCTGAATGGCACCGGTGGGACATCCAATCATACACACCGGATCCTGACAATGCATGCAGGCCATCGCCACCATGATGGCCCCATGGCGTTTGCCATGGCGGAGAAATCGAGGGTTTCCCTGGTGCAGTTTGGCACAGACGGCGACACAATCATCACAGCGGACACATCGTTCCAGATGAATCAACATCGTCGCGGTTCCATTGATGATCCGATGTTCCACGAAAAATTCGAGCAACCCCTCCTGCAACCCGTCCCGCCCCTGTGGTCTGGCCAGAGAGAACCATTTTTTTTTCCGCGGCCCCGCACCACCAACCGCAGGGCGGAGATGGGCGGGCAAACCAGGAACCACCAGGGTTCTCATGATGTCGGTGGGCACCTTGAGGACATGGACATACCCCAGGGCACGCAGGGAGAATTCATACCGTTCCCTGGAACCTTCCTTCCCGGTTCCGATCACCTCGGGCAACCCGAAATAGCGGTTGCGTCCCAAAAATCCCACCGTTTTGTGGCCATGGTTGAGCCGTTGACTGATGCGGGCAAAGCCTGAAACAATCATGATCAGGTGATCCGCCGATTCCCGTTCCCGGGCAATCAAGGGTTCCGCCTCGATCCGTTGCCGGGGCGAACTCAAGGACAACCGGCGATGTTCCGCCCGCCAATCAAGGTCGCCATAGGTTTCAAAACCGATCCATTGTTCCAGGCCGTCCTGGGCCTCGGGACTCAAATGTTGGAACAGATAGGAATCCTTGATGAACGCCTTGATGGAACGTTCACGAAACAGGGTATCCAGCCGTTGACGAAAATCCTCATTGAACTTGCGCAGATCGCGCAATCCCTGCCAACGAATATCGACCAGTTCCGAATCTTCCTCGGTAAAGACACTGACATTCCTTGGAAAACGGGTCAGAGCACCGATTTCACCAAACAGGGTATGGGGTTCCAGTTCGATGGTCTTGTAATCCCGCAAAGCCGCTTCCAGCGAAGGGAGCCGGATGTGAATACCCCCGTCGTCGTCCATGGCCGACAGGGTCCCCACCCTGTCGGTATCATCGCGGATTTGCCGCACCTCCGGGAATTGGGGATGCCGCTGCCACAGGAGGCGCAACAATTCCCAGGCCCCCTTGCGCCGGGTCGTCATGCGCCCGAGGATGTCATCTGGCAGCCCTGGCGGCAGTACGATGCGCAATCGTCCCGCCAACGTGTAGAAGGCGGAATTGCCATAGGCTCCGGCACGTACCACCAATACCCCTTTGGGAAAAGTTCGCAGACGGGTGTGACGACGCACGATCTGGCGCAACGAATTGGAGGGGGGAAAGGTAGAGGGGTCCATCTTGGCAAACAAATCCTGTGCCAAAATCCGCTCCAGGGTTTCGTTGCTCATGAACGGATCGAAGGCTTCATCCATCACCTCCTCCCCATCCCGTCTGGTGGCGCCGGTGATCCCCATCTTCAGGCATCCACTTCCAGATCGGTTTTGGGAAGGGCGATACAGGCCAGGACGGTTCCCGGTTCGGGCGGGCTGCTCGGTTCCGTCTGATAGGTCACCTCGCCCTGCTTCAAGACGGTCTTGCAGGCCCCGCAATGGCCGACCTGACATCCGCTATCCATCGGGATCTTGAGGCTTTCAGCGATGGACAACAAGGTTTGACCATCATCGGGCCAGGTCCCCCCCTTGCCCGAACGCAGGAAACGTACCTTCCTCTTGCTGGCAGAGGATCCTTCGGCCCGCCGGGTACTGGCGGGATTGAAGGTCTCAACATGAATACGGCCTTCCGGTACCCCCCATTGCAGCAGGTTGGTGACGAGCGAATTCATCATGGCCGCGGGACCACAGATGAAAAAATCAAAATTGTTGGAGGGGAGCAGTTGTTTCAACAAGTCGATATCCACATGGCCCCGATGGTGATAATCGATCCCTTCGCGATCATCGGGATTGGGTTGACTGTAACAGACATGCAAACGGATATGTTCCCGAGCCGCGGCCAGGTTCGTCAGGGATTCCTTCCACAGGTGTTGATCACCATTCTTGACCCCATGGAAAAACCAGGTATCCCGTGGGACCGAAGCCGTTGCCAAAACCGAAAGCATGGAGAAAACGGGGGTGATGCCAACGCCACCGCCAATCAGCACAACGGGCCCGGGACGGGATTCATCCAGAAAAAAATGGCCCGCCGGGGACCGGACATCCACCGTATCGCCTTCATTGAGGGAATCGATGAAATAATTGGACACCAACCCTGGTTTGCCATCGACACCGGCACCGATGCGCTTGATGGTGACCCGGTAATGATCGGTTTCCCGGGGCGAACTGGAAAGGGAATAACATCGGGTCACCGATTTACCCCCCTTGTGGGGCCAAACCTGGAAGGTCAAGAATTGACCCGGATAATAACCCGGCAACGCCCCGCCATCCTCCGGCTTGAGGTGAAAAGAGACGACGTCGCGTGCTTCAGACTGTTTCTTGACGATGCGAAATTTGCGCAATCCCGACCAGATGGAGCGTTTCATGTCGATCTGGGTTTGGTAGAGCGCCGCCGTCTGGGTCACCTGGTTTTTCAAGAGCTGCAACTGTTCCCGTGCCAGACGCGATTGCAACCGTTGTCGTCCAAACAGAGCGACCAGTGACAGCACCCCCTGGATGGCCACAACCACGACAAAAACGAAACCGGACAGCCAGAACAGTTGTGATGGGTCGGAAAGTTCCACCAGCGACATGGGTCGGTCCTTGAACATTGATGATTCAAGAAAAAAAGGGGCTTTTGGGCAAACCCGCAAAACCCCTGATATTCTAACCGTTATTTTTGCAATCCCTGGAACACGTCAAGGGGTATAGGGAATCATCCCATCCACCGCCGCCCACGCCTTGCCATCATACCCCTGGGCCACTGTCTTTGTCGCCACGCCAACTTTATCGGCCAATTGGTTCAACGGAGCTGAATTGTTCAATTTGAGTTCCTTTTCAATGGCGGCCGTCCCGGCAAGCAATTCCTTGACTTCCTTGATCTCGACCGCCTGGGAAACCAATTGAAGTTTATCCCAGGCGGTCTTGACCCGGCGGGCCATCTTGGTGGCAAAGGTATCCTTCTGGGTCGCCTTGCCAATGGCACGCAGACCATATTCAATTTCAGTCATCAGTCCCACGACGAAAATCAAACGCCGCCGCTCGACGGATGCGGGTACATTATCTTTGGAATAGAATACGTTATGCCGGATGGACCCCGCCTTCCCCGGCTTGCCCTGGGTCCAGGAGACCAGTTCAATGTTGCTGCCCGGGGTATGACCGCCGACATTGACCAGCTTTTCATCATGCCCCAGGTGGCAGGAGAAACAATTGCGAACCCACAAATAAAGATCCTTGGGCGGAATCAATCCCCCCTTGAGCGATTGTTCCAGACGTTGTGCCTTGTGTTCGGGCTTTTCGTCCTCTTTCTTGACATCCTTGCCGCCGTAGTCACCGTGGATCTTGATCCAATCCCGACCGGCACCGTGACACGATTCGCATGTGGGACCCGCCGTCACCTGAACCTTGCCGTCAACCACCATCCGGGTGAAATGACAAAAAGCACACTCATCGGCGGTTTTTGGCCGTTTGACCCCCATCTTCTCCGCAATTTCCTTGCCCTTCTCACTGGTTTCCATTTCCTTGAACGTCAAGGCATGCCGGGTCTCCTTCCAGACGGCGACCTCTCCCTTGTGACATTCGCTGCCACAGGCATCGGGTCCTGAAAATTTCGCCGGGTCAGGATATTCCCCTGCCATCGAAACGCCCACCCCCAACATCAGGATCACCACCCACAACAACTTCACCCCAGTTCCGATCTTTGTCCTGATCATCGTGTGTCCCCACCAAAACATAACATCATTGTCCAGCCAGTTTCACCTCGCTTCTGGCTGCCAAAAGTCCCTTGGGCAATTCCCTGTTCCCTTCAGGCAGCTTGTCCAACCACCAGGGCGCCAAAGGCAGAACGATCACCTCGGCACGCACCAGCGCCGCCGAAGGCTGTTGCAATCGGTATCCCAGAGTACGGGTCTCACCGGGCTTCAATCGGCTCTCCTTGGGCGGTTGGGTGGTGACGGCCCTGGGCGGTGCCGGATGTCCAAGGTCATCAGCCACCGTCAAGGCAAACAATGCCTTGGGATCCTGATCCATATTCTTCTTCTCGATATTTTCCCACAACACTTCGCCCCGGGCATCCAACAACGTCAAACGCATCACCCCGACCACGAACGGACCCCCATTGGGAAAAGGATGCGGCAACAGATTGGTCAGTTTGACCTGGATATTCAAATCCTTCCCTTCCCGACCCGCCTGAAGCGACAATATCGGACCCCGTTTGACCATCCGTAACGATTTCCCTGCCGGAGTCCCATGATCGGCAAAACCACCCGCCACCGGCATGTGACAGTTTTGGCAGGCAACGGAATACGCCTTCGGATCCCCTTTCTTCTGAGGATCATGGCATCCCTGACAGGCAACCGGAGTCCGGAAGAGTTCAGGATTGGCATGGTGGAAAAACGGGTTGCTCGCCAACTCCTCATCACCGCTCCCGGGGGGAACCGCCCCCTTGGCTCCGAACCATGCCCCGTTCGGTCCCTGAACGACGCGTTCATTCACCGAATAGAGTTCCACCCCCACCCCCTTCGCCTCGTGCCGGAAGGTTTCCAGGGTATGGCAGACGACGCAAGGAACGGCACCATCATTGGCAAAGTGTTCCTGATCCTTGGCCAATGGCGCATGACATTTATCACAACCCGCATCCGGTCGAAGTAATGCCCGGTAGAGCAGCGATGCCGTGGATGGCTGCCCATGGGCCGATTTCTGCCACTGTTCATGGATCAGCTTGTGACACGACTGGCAGGCCTCCGATGGCGTTTTCAGCAGGCTGGGTGCCTTGTCATCCGCAGGTGCAGCAGCATTCACTCCGGAAACAAACAGCAGAAACCACCCAATCACAATACCAGGAAATCCCCCAGAAAGTCCCTTTGATACAGTCATGTCCTTCGGTCCCACCCTATTTGATGATCTATAACATGATGAATTCATGAACCCATGAACGTCGAAAGTTCAGGCAGCGTACCACAGTCGCATTTCTGGAAAAACCGGGAAAATTGCATGTCTGGCAGTTTGACCACGATGGAAAACTTCGTTGAAAATATCATTAAATATGTGTTATACTTACTCAATGAGGGATCGACTTGAAGAAATGGCTGTGCTTTTGCAATACCCCATCCAACGCTCGATTTCGTATCCTTTCTTTGGGAACAAGCCATGAGCATTCACCCCACCCCCCCCGAACCGCACCCCCTTTCATCCAAGGCCGATCCTGGCGATGCGGGCCTGACCGATCTGGATTCGGAAATCACCCTTCCCCATGTGGAAATGCTCCTCGGAGGGCGCTACATGCGTCAGGGTGGTGACCTGGTCATTTCGACCCCCGACGGACAATCGATGACGGTGGAAGGATATTTTGACGCCGCAATCCCCCCGGTCCTCAAGGCCCCCAATGGTGCCCTGCTCATGCCGGACACGATCAACGCCCTGCTGACCATCGATCCCACCCGGGCCGGAACCCTGGTTGCCGGACCCACCATGGTCGCCCAGAACGACACCCCCGTTCCTTCAGCCCCCCCATCCCCGGCAAGTCCCCCCATTGGCAAGGTGGGACAATTGATCGGCGAAGTCATGGCCAAGGGGGCGGACGGAGTGGAACGGCCCCTCAAGGAAGACGATGCCGTCTATAAGGGCGACGTGTTATACACCAAAAAAGGGGGATTGGTCAAACTGGCATTTCCCGATGGCACCAGCTTTCAACTGGGCGAAGGGGCGCAGGCGGTCCTGGACAAGTTCATCTACAACCCCGAGGCCAAACAGGGGGGATTCGAGGCGACGATCACCAAGGGAATCTTCAGTTTTCAGAGCGGTGCCATCTCCGGGTTGAATGAAGGACGCCATTCCACCATCAAGACCCCCACGGCGGTCATCGGCATCCGTGGCAGCGAACTTTCAGGCGAGGTCACCGATGATGGTTCGACCACCGTGGTCCACACCTCGGGCATTCTCGACATTTCCGATGCCAAGGGACAGGGAACGGTCACCCTGATCGAACCCAATACCGCCACCCAGGTCGTTTTCGGTGCCGGTGCCCCTGCACCCATCTTCAAGGCACCCGACACGTTCATCAATCGTTTGAACGGCCAGTTGGACATCGAAAAAGCCAAGGGGGAAAAGGGCCAGGAAAACAATCAGGACAATCAGAACAATCAAGGCAACGACACGACCCAACCGGGCGACAAACCCCAGGCCAAGACGGAAGAAACCAATAATAACAAGGAAGCTCCGGCAGCGGAAGCAACCACTCAAAATGAGGAGGGAATCGGCGAGACCCCCGCCGAAGAAGCCACCACCGAAGCCCGGGATGCCGCCAGAGACCCTGAAGGAATCGACGAAGCCCCCAATCCAGGCCAGGGGCAGGCCCCCGAAACCACGGCTCCAGGACGGGCGGAACCCGCATTGCCGGCCGCCGGTGGTGCGGGCGCCGATTTCATTGGCAACCTGGCCGATCTGATCGGGACGGGTGGCGCATTTGAACAGGGTGATGTAACCGTCGAGGCCGTCGGCCAACAAGTCACCACAACCCCCACCGCCGAACCCATCACTTTGGCCAATCTGTTGGGGGGGAATGCTGAATTCACCGCAACTCCTGGAGTGACTCCGAACCTGTTCCTTGTCACGCCAACCCCGGTTCAAAACACCATGCAATCCTTGCTGGAACCCCAGATCGAACCGGAACCAACACCGACCGCTGCACCAGAACCAACACCGACTCCTGCTCCAGAACCAGCACCGACGCCTGTGCCAGAGCCCACCCCGACGCCGACGCCCGTGCCAGAGCCCACCCCGACGCCGACGCCTGTTCCAGAGCCCACCCCGACGCCAACGCCTGTTCCAGAGCCTGTCCCAACACCGACGCCGGTGCCGGACCCAACGCCTGTTCCACCCCGTCCCATATTCATCCCCCCTGTCGATACCCGATGGGATCTGACGATGGCGGAAGATGCCACTCAAATATTATTCCCCCGGGATCTGGGACTGGACGAACAGGATATCGATACCCTTGCCAGCATCAGGATCATCCAAAGTGTCGATGGGGGTTCCCTGCTGCTCGATGGCGCCATGGTCATGATCAACCAGGAAATCACCCTGGAAGATCTTGAGGCGGGATTGTTATCCTATCACCCTGACGAGAACCGTTTTGGCGATGACTACGATACGTTTGACTTCAACGTGCGGGTCAAGGATGAAGCCGCCTTTGACGATACTGAATTTTCAGTCTGGCTGAAGGTGACTCCAGTCAACGACAGACCGCAGGGAACGGACAAGACACAGGAGGTTTCGGGTTCACATCGGTTCCAACCGGGCGATTTCGGTTTTTCTGATGTGGATCATGATGCCATGGCTTCCGTGCGGATCGACACGCTGCCCGAGGCGGGGGTTCTGCTGCTCGGGGATACGGTGGTATCGGCCAACCAGGTGATTGCGGCCAGTGACATCGCGCAGGGGCGATTACATTATTCCGCGACGGTCAGCGACATCACCGTCACCCTTCGGTTTGTGGTCAACGATGGCACCGCCGAGGCGGCAGCGGCCAATACCCTCAGCTTCACGATTCCCCATGTCAACCATTCCCCCACAGGATCGGTCAGCATCACCGGCACGCCCCGAACGGGAGCAACCCTGACTGCGGCCAACACCCTTGCGGATACCGATGGATTGGGGACGATCCACTACCAGTGGCAGGCCAACGGAACCGATATCGAAGGGGCGACGGGTGAGACGCTGATCCTGACCGATCACCATGTCGGCAAGACCATCCATGTCGTCGCAGGCTATACGGACCGTTATGGCACGGTGGAACGGATGAGCAGTGGCCCCACCGATTCCATCCAGCATACCAACCATCTCCCCACGGGATCGGTCAGCATCAGCGGAGAAACCACTGCCGGAAAAACCCTGACCGCCAGTAGCACCCTGGCCGATACCGATGGATTGGGCCCCCTCCACTATCAATGGCAGGCCAACGGCACCGACATCACCGGTGCCACGACGAACACCCTCACACTGACCGGGGATCATGTGAATCAGGGGATCCGGGTCGTGGTCTCCTACACCGATGGCTACGGCACCCGCGAACAAATGCTCAGCAGTTCGACCAACCCCATCGTGGCGGCCGATATCCGACCGACCGACACCCCCCCGACATTGCAAACGCCGACCCCCATCGGATACATCGATACGCTTCACGTTGATGTTTTTTCTTCAGTCACCGGGATCCTGAACGGATCGGACCCCGAAGGCAGCACCCTGCGTTATGGCATTGCCGGCGGCACCCTTGGCAACACCGTCATCGGCACTGCGACCTACACGATGTCCAAGGAAGGGACGCTGGGTACCCTGTACCTCAACAGTGCCACCGGTGCCTATCTCCATGTACCCGCCAACCTCAATCGGTTGACAGGCGATACGACGGAAGGGTTCTCACTCACCGCTTCAGATGGCAGTTTCAGTACGACGACCCAGCTCAGCATCAACGTCACCGCCACCAACGACATGCCCCTGTTGGCCGCCCCCGGGGTCATCAGGTACATCGATACCATCGGCCCCGATACCTTTGCCAACACGTTGGGGATCCTCAACGGATCGGATCCCGATGGCAGCACCCTGATTTATGGCCTGGCGGGTGGCAGCGTCGGCAATACCACCATCAATGGTGTCACCTATGACCGGTTGCAATCGGGACTCCATGGGACTCTGTACCTCAACAGCGAAACGGGGGCATATCTCCACGTTCCCGGCAATTTCAACGGCCTGGCCTCAAGTACATCGGAATCCTTCATCGTCACCGTTTCGGACGGCGGTCTCACCCGAACCGCCAACCTCAACGTCAACATCACCGCCTCGGATAACCATGCCCCGGTACTCAACGCCGTGGCACCCATCGCGCTGGTGGACACCATCATCCGGGACACGTTCACCCCGACTACAGGAACCCTGGTCGGCTCGGACGTTGAAAACAGCCCCCTGAGTTACGATATTTCCGGCAGTAGCGGCACCTCCATGACCCTTGATGACCTGCACTACGACCGGTCCAAATCGGGTGACCACGGAACCCTCCACCTGGATTCGACCACCGGCGCCTACGTGTTCCTCCCCAACGAGGAGGCCATCAACAGCCGGATTACGGCGACCACGGAACAGTTTTCATTCACGGTCTTTGATGGCGAACGCACCGGCACCACTGCGCTTGACATCACGATTGCCGCCAGCAACGACATCCCTGAACTCACCCACAATACCGGTACCACCTTCGCCCAAGGCGCTCAGGTCATCATCACTCCATCCCGTCTGATGGCCACCGACATCGATACCCCTGCCCCGGAACTGGTCTACACCCTGGTCACCCCCCCTTCCCTGGGAACCCTGAATCGTAATGGCACGATCCTCGGCACGGGGGACACCTTCACCCAACAGGAAATTGATGGCAACCTCCTGAGCTACACCCACGACGGCATCCTTGATCAAAACCCGTTGGGCAACAACGATCTGTTCATCTTTTCCCTGAGTGATGGTGACAATACCCTCAGTGAACAAAGTTTTGCGTTGACGTACAATCATCCCCCGATCCTCTCCACCAATGTGGGCGCTTCGCTCTTCGATGGTGGCAATGTCATCATCTCCACCTCCCGCCTGCTCGTCACCGACGACGACACCCTCCCCCCTGAACTGGTCTATACCCTTTCCAGCATCCCCACCCACGGGACCCTGACCAAGGCAGGCCAGGCTTTGACTTCAGGTGACACCTTCACCCAGGAAGACATCAATACCGGAACCCTTTGGTACAATCATTCAGATGATGGCAGCACCCTTGATCAATTCACCTTCACCGTCAATGATGGTGACAACACCATTGCAGAAGAAAACTTTTCCCTGACCATCCAACCCGCCCTTTCACTGGCGGGGGTTCACCACGCCACGGTCGGAAACGAAGTATTCCTGGGCGGGGATTACATCGAACTGGGCATCTCCCACCTGGGTTCCTTCGGGACAACGGGCGGCAAACCGGCGGACTTTTATGGCACGGCCAACGACAGTCGCATCGGCATGAGCTTCGATCATGACGGGTTCAACCAGGGAATCAATTCAGCCATCGACTTTTTCCTTCCCGGATCCCCTGAAGAACGTTGGACCGTCGGCTATTACAGCGCCGGAACCCCCCACATCGGCACCAATTCGGCCCTTGAAGGGGGATCGGACATCACGATTTCATCGATCACCGATACTTCATCGGGCAGTACCCTGTCCGCCACGATTGCAGCGACCTACAATGGTTCATTGGCGATCCAGCAATCCATTTGTTTCAGTGTCAACAGCCTGTTCTTCCGTAATATTGTCACCCTGACCAACGTGAGCGATGCCACCATCGACAGTGTCCGCTTCATGCGCAGCTTCGATCCCGACAATACCGAATACCAGGGAGGGGACTACACCACGATCAACACCATCGTCCACCAGGAAGCCAACAATTCCATGGTCCAGGCCCTCAGCCTGCCCGGAGATTATTATCATGGGCTGACGCAAACCCAGGCCGCAGTCCTGTTCTACTCCGATGATGCCCGTGCCCAGGTCTCGGCGTTTCCCTCCTATTATAATGGTACGTATACAGCGGGATATGGCAACGACGGTTTCAGAATCATCAACCTTTATGATCCAGGCGTCTATGAGTCGGCCCCGGCGGCAGGGACCGTTTACACCGCAGATCAGGGAATTTCCATCACCTTCGATGTGGGTTCCCTGGAAAGCGGTGCCTCGGCGACATTCAGCTATTATACCAGCCTGGACAATCGTGACGCGGGAAGTGTCCTGGCCAGCATCAACCAGTGGGGCGGCGATCCCCTGGTACTGGATCTGGATGGCGATGGCGTCGAACTGACGAATGTGGAGACCGCCCCCTTCGCCTTCGACATGAATGCGGATGGCACCCTGGATCGAACCGGCTGGGTCGGCGGCGGCGATGGATTGCTGGTCATGGATCGTAATGCCAATGGGGTCATTGACGACATTCGCGAACTGTTCTCCGAATATTTTTCCCCCGGAAGCCAAGGCAGTCTGGAGGCATTGGCAACCCTGGACGAAAATAAGGATCATCGGATTGATCAACACGATTCCCGATTCGGCGAACTCCGGGTGTGGACCTCGGAGGGAAACCTGGTCGATTTGGACCATGAAAATATTTCAGCCCTGATCCTGGACGCTGCGACCACACCGGAAGGGACCGGTCTTGCGGGTAACACCATCACGGGGCTGGCCGGTTTTGAGAAGGTTGACGGCACGACCGGCATCATGGCCGAAATTCGTTTCGCCCATGAATCGGGCACCGGAACACCACCTGAGGCCACGACTCAAGCCAGTGAAATGGATGCAGCGACGTTTGACCAAAAGTTCATGGAGACCATGACATTATTTTCCGACGGGCCGGTCGGATCGGATGTTGGCAGCACACCACCCCCCCTTGATCCCTTCATGCAAGGAACCACTGATTGGATGCCAACCCGGTTTGACGACATCACCCCGGACGCAATCCTTGATGGATTCCATTCATGGCATGAAGATCCTCAACCGGATCATGTCATATCCCATGAAACGGAATTAATGAACTTCATGCAATGAATCACACATCTACAAGCCGTTCCTTGCATGAATCTTCAGATCTGTATTATACTAAACGCAGTTGTTGATTAAATTTTCATCAAAATGCATCATGGGTGAAATACCCATTGGATGATTTGTAATCATTCTTTAATTGGAGATTGTCGTCTTGATCGAACCTCTCATCAAAGATTGATTTTCTTTTTTTGCACTTTCTGGCTGCAATTTTGCAGAACGATTCAGCGTTCATTCTTGTCGAATGTGGAACGACCGGAGTCCGTGTATGCCGCCTTGAAACGCATCCAGAGTCATTGGAACTGGCATATATATGATCAATAATAAAATTAAAAGTGCTTCTCAGGACAGGCCATGAGCATTCACCCCACCTCCCCCGATCTGCAACTTCCGTTACCTGAAGCCGACCTTGGCGAAATGAGCCTCAGCGGTCTGGATTCGGAAATCACCCTGCCCAACGTGGAACTGCTCCTCGATGGACGCTACGTGCGTCATGGTGGCGACCTGGTCATCTCGACCCCCGACGGACAATCAATGACGATTGAGGGTTATTTCGACGCTGCAATCCAGCCGATCCTCAAAGCACCCAACGGTGCCCTGCTCATGCCGGACACGATCAACGCCCTGCTGTCCATCGATCCCACCCGGGCCGGAACCCTGGTCGCCGGACCCACCATGGTCGCCCAGAATGATGCCACGGCGCCGGCGGCGGTTCCGGAAGCGGACGTTCCACCGGCAAATCCTGCCGCGCCGGCAAATGCTGCCATTGGCAAGGTGGGACAATTGATGGGCGAGGTCATGGCCAAGGGGGTGGACGGCGTGGAACGCCCCCTCAAGGAGGGCGATGCCGTCTACAAAGGGGATGTGCTGTATACCAAAAAAGGGGGATTGGTCAAACTGGCATTTCCCGATGGTACCAGCTTTCAACTGGGCGAAGGGGCGCAGGCGGTCCTGGACAAGTTCATCTACAACCCCGAGGCCAAACAGGGGGGATTCGAGGCAACCGTCACCAAGGGAATCTTCAGTTTTCAAAGCGGAGCCATCTCCGGTTTGAATGCGGGACGCCATTCCACCATCAAGACCCCCACGGCGGTCATCGGCATCCGTGGCAGCGAACTTTCAGGCGAGGTCACCGACGATGGTTCGACCACCGTGGTGCATACTTCGGGCATTCTCGACATTTCCGATGCCAAGGGACAGGGAACGGTCACCCTGATCGAACCCAACACCGCCACCCAGGTCGTTTTCGGTGCCGGTGCCCCTGCACCGGTCTTCAAGGCACCCGACACGTTCATCAATCGTTTGAACGGCCAGTTGGACATCGAAAAGGCCAAGGAAGAAAAAGTCAAGGAAAACAATCAGGACAACCAGAACAATCAGGGCAACGATACGCCCCAACAGGGTGACAAACCCCAGGCCAAGGCAGAGGAAGCCAGTAACAATAAAGAAGCTCAGGCAACTGATGCAGCCGCCCAGAAGGAAGAAGGAATCGACGAGGATCCCACCGAAAAGGCGGACGCCGAAGCCAATGACACGGCCAAACCTGATGGTGTCGATGAGTCCCCCGACCCGGGCCAGGGGCAAACTCCTGAAACGACGAATCCGGGACGAGGCGAGAGTTCCCCCCTGGCTGCCGCGGCTGGCACGGGCGCCAATATTGGCAGCCTGGCCGACCTGATCGGGACGGGTGGGGCATTTGAAAAGGGCGATGTGGTGGTCGAATCCGTCGGCCAGCAACTCCCCACGACCCCTGCTCCCGAACCCATTACTTTGGCCGAGCTGATCGGGAATACTGAGTTTACCGCCACGCCAGGGGTGACACCGAACCTGTTCCTGGTCACTCCGACCCCGGTACAAAACGACATTCAATCCCTGCTGGAACCCCAGATCGAGCCGGAGCCGTTACCCGAACCCACTCCCACGCCCGAACCGGAACCAACCCCGGAACCCGTTCAGGAACCCATTCAGGAACCCGTTCGGGAGCCCGTTCAGGAACCCATCCCGGAACCCATCCCGGAACCCATCCCGGAACCCATCCCGGAACCCATCCCGGAACCCATCCCGGAACCACCAACCCCACCTCCTTTCGTCTTCATCCCCCCCAGCACGACCCGTTGGGACGTGTCCATGGATGAGGATTCGACCCATGTCTTTTCCACCGATGAACTGGGGCTGGATGACGAAGATCTCCTGACCCTGGCCAGCATCAAGATTTCCCAAGGGGTTGCCTCGGGAGATCTGTTGCTGGAGGGTGAAACCATTGAGGTCGGTCAGGAAATCACCCTGGATGACATCGAGGCGGGATTATTGGCTTATGCGCCAGATGTGAACCACAATGGTGAAGATTACGATCATTTTGGTTACCAGGTTCTGGTCATTAATGAACTCAACTACCAGGAGACACAGTTTTCGGTCTGGCTGGATGTCCTTCCGAAAAACGATCTGCCCGAGGGATTGGACCAGACCGTCTCATTGAATGAAGATACGCCGTTGACCCTGGTGGCTTCAGACTTTGGCTTTTACGATCTGGATGGCGATGATCTGGAATCGGTTCGGATCACCACGCTGCCCACCACGGGTCTACTGACCCTGAACAGGGAGACGGTCAGCGCCGGTCAGGTGATCACCGTTGCCGACATGGCGGCACACGCCTTGAGTTATACCCCGGCAAGCAACGCCAACAGTCAGGTTACACTGCAATTCCAAGTCAATGATGGCAGTGATTATGCGTTGACGGGCAACACGTTGACGATGAATATCGCCGCCGTCAACGATGCTCCGACAGGGGCCGGCAAAACCATCACCACCGACGAAGACACCGCCTATGTCTTTGCACTCAATGATTTTGGTTTCTCCGATCTTGATGGCGATTCCTTCGCTTCAGTCCGGATCACCCAGACGGGCGGTCCTGGCGGTTCGCTGATGGTCAATGACACCCTCATCTCTTCGCTGCAAGAGGTATCCGCCAGCGCCATTGCTGCGGGACAACTGCGTTTCATTCCGCCAACCAATGCCAATGGCGATGACCTGACCCGTTTTCAATTCCATGTCGGTGACGGCCACACCTTTTCCACAACCTCCAACACCCTGACCCTGAACGTTCGTGCCATCAACGACACTCCGACCGGGAGCAGTGGCACCATCAGCACGGCCGAAGACACCCCCTATGTGTTCCGGTTACAGGATTTCGGGGTTGCCATCGTGGATGGCGATGAATTGATCTCCGTCGGCGTCAACGCCAGCTCCCGTTCAGGTCATTTGCGCCTCAACGGCGAGGAATGGACGGGGACCCGTACCCTCACCGCCGCCGCCATCCAGGCGGGTTCCCTGACCTACACCCCGGCGGCCAATGCCCATGGCGATGGTTATGCCACGTTTGATTTCACCGTCGGCGACCCGACCTCCTTTTCATCGACCCCCCATGCACTGCGCTTGAATGTCTCCCCGGTGAACGATACCCCGACGGGGGCCAGTGGCACCATTTCCACCCTCGAAGACACGGCATTCACCTTCAACAGTACCCATTTCGGCCTGTCGATCATCGACGGCGATGAACTGGTCTCCATCACCCTCGACCCGACTTCAGGTGCGGGTCATCTGCGATTGAACGGAACGGAGATCAGCGGCACCCAAGTGGTTTCCGCTGCGGCCATGAATGCGGGCAGTCTGGTCTACACCCCTGCCCCCAATGCCAACGGGAATTCCCATGCGATCTTTGGATTCACGGTAGGGGACTCGACCTCTTTTTCGTCCACGGAATACCGATTGACCTTGAATGTCCAGGCGGTCAATGACGCCCCGGTTGCCTTCAGTCAGACCGTATCCAGCCCAATCAACGCATCCTATGTATTCCATGCCAGCGATTTCAATTACAGCGATCCCGAAAATGATGCGGCGCTTTGGGTACGGGTCTCCCCATCCCCCGGCGGTGGCACACTGGCCCTGAATGGTACCCCCATCACCACGACCCGGGATGTCTCGATTGCGGACATCACTGCGGGCAGACTGATCTTCACCCCCGCCACCAACGGCTTCGGGGATGGTTACGCTTCCTTTGGCTTCAAGGTCGGCGACCACAGTGATTTTTCGTCCACCGCTGCAACCTTGACCGTGAACATTCCGGCCAACAGCCCCCCCGATGGCGGTCCCGATCAAACCATCACTGTGGACCTGTATCGCCTGCTGTCGGGAAATTCCAACCTGAACGTGGCGGTATTCGATGATCCGAACCATGTCGATACCAACGGGACCGCCAGCGCCGAATCGGATACGCTCCAGGCATCACTGACACAACTGAACCACCAGGTTTTCACCTTCACCGGATTGAGCGCCAGTGACTTGGAAACGGCGCTGACAGGGCGGGATGCACTGGTCATTCCCCACCTGGAAACCCCGATCACCCTGACCAACGAAGCTCAGACCGTCATCCAAAATTTTGTCGCCAGAGGCGGTGTGCTGGTATCGATGTACGATTCCGCCTATCTGAACACTATTTTCAATTGGAATCTGGTTCCCGTGCAATCCAGCAACCTGGTCACGGACAACAACATGCCCAATGCACAGGTCATTGGGCGAAGCCAGTTCGGCTATGCGAATGATCCGGAATTGGGAAACACTGCGCTTCCTTCCGTCAAGATCCAGGGACTGCTGACCAGCGCCGTCGATCTGGATTTTTACAAATTTTCGCTGCTGGGGGGGGAACGGTTGGTCCTGGACATCGACCATGGCACCGGAGAAGGACTCCCCGGTGATGTCGATACCATGGTCTGGATCTATGATTCCGCCGGCAACCAGATGACCTACAGCGATGACGCAAGCACCTCCTACGGCGGCACCGGCAGCGTTCACAGCTTCGATTCCTACCTCGATTATTCAGTACCCACGACGGGAGATTATTACGTCGCGGTATCGGTCTATTATCACGATCCCATGTCCACGGGAACCCAGAACAGCTACGACAGCACGTTCGGCAACCGGACCTACACGTTGCATACCAGTATCAACCCGTTAACCGGGGCCACCGATTTCGGCACCACCCGCAGCGAGTTCAACGATGCCGATGCCATCAGCATGCAGACCAGCGCGGCCAGTTCAACCAGCTTTTCCGAAGCCGCCACGGGACTGCCCCCGAATGCACAAACCATCGGCTTGCAGACCGCTTCCCTGCCACAGAACGCCCTCAGCGTCTATGATTTCAGCACCTCGGATGCCACGCCGCAAAACTTGAGCACCGTCAGCATCATTCCCCATGGCGGGGGACATGTCCTGCATCTGGGATGGGATTGGAATCAAGCGGCCCCCCTGGGTACGCTTGATGGCGGCTGGATCGACGTCCTCAACCGCGGCCTGACCTACGCCCATGGATCGACCGGTTCCCTCCGGGTGAAATCATTCAATCTTGTGACCCCCACCGATCCCAACAACGATGACCTGACATTCACATTCACCCAATTGCCCGAATCCAATCTGGTTTCGTTGCGCTACCACGGAGAACCGCTGCATGTCGGCGATTCCCTGCCCGTATCGAATCTTTCCCAGATCCAGGCCATCGCCAATACGCAACTGACGGTGGGATCCATGACCTTTGCCTATGAGATCTCGGATGGCCACGGCGGTTCCGATTCGGTCACCATCACCGTTGACGTCGTCTCCTCGGAACAAAAGATCGTCGTCGATGATCGCATGTCGTCCGACCGCCTGGGTTACAGCGTCGCCATGGATCAGGGAATCATGGTGGCGGGTGCCCCGTATGCGGACCATTACGTTGATGGTCAATACCAAAGTTACGATTACGGTGCCGCCTATCTGTTTTCGCTTCAGGCAAACGGTCAATGGTCGCAGACGACCCGGCTGACGTCCAACTTGATCAACGTTGATGATCGTTTCGGTACCGATGTGGATGTCGATGGCAACACGATTATCATCGGCGCACCCCAAACCGACAATTCCGGCATAACTGATGGCGGTGCCGCTTATCTGTACACCCGTCAAGGAGATGGGACCTGGGCCGAGACCACCCGCCTGGGCGCCAATGACGCCGCAATCTACGACACTTTTGGCCATTCCGTTGCCATCTCGGGAGACTACGCCATCATCGGTGCCCCTTTTGATGACAACGATGCCAATCCCGGCATCTACGATACCGGATCGGCCTATCTATTCCATAAAGTCGATGGCGTCTGGACCCAACAGTCAAAATTATTGGGATCAAGCCAAAACTGGTATGACGATTTCGGTTATTCCGTGGCCATCGATGGCAACATCGCCCTGGTCAGTTCTCCTTTTTACGATCATTCCGGCTATTATGATTCCGGCGTGGTCCATGTCTATGAACGACAAGCCGACGGCAATTGGAATCAGGTCCAAATCCTGTCCGCACCCGAGCTTGGAAACTATGATCGTTTTGGCTTATCGTTGGCGGTTTCCGGAGACACCCTCGTCATCGGCATGCCCGGGGAGGATAATGTCACTTCAACTCAGACCTATTATGATTCGGGAGCCATCCTGGTGTATCAGCGCCAGAGCGATGGCACCTGGACCCATGCGGCCAAACTGACGGGAACCCTGACCGCCGACGGTGGTGAAGGCAGCAGCGGCTTTGGTACCTCAGTCGCCATCGACGGTCATACCATCGTCGCAGGTGATCAATACGCCCAACTGAGTACCACCAATTGGGGTGGAACCGCTTATGTTTTCAAAGAAGGTTCTGATGGCGTCTGGAGCCGAACGTCCCAACTGAAGGGCAGTGATGTCGCTAATGGCGACCAGTTTGGTGGCGCAGTCGCGGTTCATGGCGATTATGCTGCAATAGGCGCTTCCTACGCCGATGTCGACAACGGATCTGGAAGCAAGATTTCCAATACGGGTGCCGTCTATTCCTATTATCTACCCCGACTGGTCGATCCCCTGGTGTTTGATCTTGATGGCGATGGTGTTCATGCCACCGATTTTCCCACCCTGGGACACCCCTTTGCCATGTCACCTGCGGGGGGAACCCAGGTGGCCGATGGGTGGATCGATACGGGTGATGGTTTTCTGGTGTTGGACCGGAATGGCAACGGTCAGGTCGATGATGTCACCGAAATGTTTTCCGAATATTTCCAGGAGGAACCAACCACTGGTCTGGGTGCCCTGGCAACCCTTGATGACAACCGGGACGGGCGGATCGATGCCCGGGATTCCAGCTTTTCCCACCTTGCCATCTGGCGGGATGCCAATGCTGATGCCTTGACCGATGAAGGAGAATTGCAAAACCTGGCACATTGGGGAATCAGCAATATTGATTTATCCACCACCCCCCTGGGAACCCCCGTGGAGGGTGCCAGAATCCTGTCCTCGGGATCATTCAATTATGATGACGGACGCCAAGGAAGTTTTTCGGAGTTGGCCCTGCATGTCACCACACCTGCGCCAGGCAACACCGATTCTGATGCCTTGAACCCTTCCCCTGTTGAACCCCGGGCCATGAATGAAACTATGTTTGACCAGAAATTCATGGAACTCATGGAAACCCATGCAGCGACCGATCGTACACCCCTTGCAAACGAAAGTGGCATGGATCCCTATGGAACCTTCCTTGCGGCCCAACAGATCTTTGGTGATCCCTCCGCGAGTGGCTCTTCATTCCATGAAACCAATGATCTGGCACTCCTTCACACCCAGAATTCCCCTGGCGGGTTGACGATGGATCCTCTGGGTGAGGTTTCCTGGCCCGTGGATTCCCCGATGTTCCAGGGAGGCGCCGATCTTCTGCTGGGGTCGCCATCCGATATGAACGTTTGATCATATTTTGCGGCTCGAAATTGTTAATCCTGGGATTTTTTTTGATTCCAGGGTAAAGGTTGGCCATTGAACTGAGCGCAAAAAAATTCTACCTTGTTCCATTATTGGAACTTGTGGAATTCTTGTGCCCGATTCCCAACAGAAAATATAACGATAACAAGGAAAGCCCAACGGGCATGGCATGGATGGCCTGGTTTTTGCTTCTCATGCAGTTCAGACGATTCCAGGTCGGTTAAGATCAGGACGTTGGGAGATTCATCTTGAACCCGGATGTCTTTTTGACGGATGAAGGTATTCTATGATGCGACGGTATTGGGTTTCCACGTTGGCGCTGGGGCTGACATTATCGGGATGCCTGGGTTGGCGGCCCGATGTCCCCAAAGTGGATCGCGCCTTTCTGTCCATGCCCAAAGCGACGGAGAAGGCCAAGGAAGCGACACCACCCTTTGCCCAGTTTGCCAAGGCCCCATGGTTGGGCAAGCAGGATGATTCGTTGGACGCCGAGACCGAAACCGCCGATGCCTCCAGCACGGTCGACTTGCCCAAAGAGGGGAATGCTGCTCCAGCCGATGTCAAGGCCCCCCCTGCGGGTGGGAATACCGGCGAAGGGGACACTGCCGAACCCGCTGTCGATCCCACCAGCCCCGAAGGGAAAAAGATTGCCCAAAGCCGGGAGATGAACCGGGAAGCCTTCAAGCTGATCCAGGCCAAGGAGTATCCCCAGGCGGAAAAAGTCCTCGAGGATGCCCTGAAGCTCAATCCCAAGAATGTGGCAGCGCTCACCAACATGGGGGTGGTGTACGAAAAGCTGAACAAACCGGAAATGGCGCGCAAGATGTATCGCAAGGCGATTCTGGCCAATCCCCAGGCATTGCTGAAAGCCTCCGATCCCAATCTGCGCACCGGCAAGAACAAGAAGATCCTGGATATCATCCTGGGCGAATGGAATGGACGCAACCAGGAGAAGGACGAAGCCATGGCGCTCAAGGGCGACCCGGTCCATGGACGGAAGGTTTACATGGATTTTTGTTCGGAAAAATGTCACCAACCCAACGGGTGGGGTGACAAGGAAGGGAAGTATCCCCAGGTTGCCGGACAATACAAGGATGTCATCATCAAACAATTGGCCGATATTCGCTCCAAGAACCGGGACAATCCGGAAATGTACCGGTTCTCCCTGGCCAGTGAAATTGGTGGTGTCCAAAACGTCGCCGATGTTGCCGCCTTCATCGAAACCATGGCGATGACCGACCAGAACGGCAAGGGTCCGGGAACCCATCTGGAACTGGGCAAAAAATTGTTTGATCGGGATTGCGCCAGTTGCCATGGTTCCAAGGGTGAGGGTGACAGCACCCGGTTGTTCGAACTCATGTATGGACAGCATTACAATTATCTGGTCCGTCAATTCCAGATGATCAAGGAAGAAAAGCGCCGCAACGGACATCCACTGATGGTGATTCAGGTCGAGGCTTATACCCCGGATGAGATCACCGCCGTCATGGATTACATCTCCCGCCTGAAGGTACCCGATTTCAAGATGAGGCCGGTCAAGCAACAGCCGCTTCCGGAACAGAAATCGGACGACAAGACCGACAAGGACAGCCTGTTATGAGTACCGTCCCCGTCGATTTTCAGGTGAACACGGACCCGTCGGCAACTCCGGTCCAATCGAAAGCAACGATTGGTGGAGAAAGAGAGACTTTGATGAGAAAACACCGTTCGACACTGATTGCCCTGGGGATGGCCATTGGCCTGGGATCCATGATTTCGGCAATTCCCGGTCATTCCCTTGAGTTATCGGCTGCCGTTGCCCAGGCGCTCAACAACCGGCCGGAAGTCAGCCAGGCCATTTATGCCACTGCTGCAGCGCGTGAGCGGGTGGGAAGCTCGATGGCGGACTATTTGCCCAGCATCAATTTACGCGCCGCCAACGGTCGGGAAGAAAGCGACAATCCGACCACCCAGGCCACCGGGGTTCAAAGCCTGTGGCTCAATCCCAAACAACGCGGCATCACCGTCACCCAAAACCTGTACCGGGGGTTTGGAACGACGCATCAGGTATTGAGCAGCCAGGCCAATGCCCGTTCGGCGGCGTGGAAGGTGCTGGAAGTTTCGGAATCGATGGCCATGCGTGCGGTGGACAGCTACATGAACGTGCTGAAAAACCGGGGACAGACCCAGGCGGCCAAGGAAAGTGTTGACTCGCACAAGGCATTGCTGGAACTGGTTCAACGCCGGGCCGAAACGGGTGCCGGGACCAAGGCGGATGTCAATCAATCCCAGGCGCGGGTGAAACAGGCCGAAGCGGTTTTGGCTCAGATCCAATCGACCGAGGAAGTGGCCGCTGCCACTTTTGAGGCGATCTTCGGTTATCCGCCCGGGGATCTTGAGGAACCCGTACTTCCGGAAGATCTGGTCCCCAAGGAACGCAAGGAGGCGCTGAAGCTGGCCCTGGGCATTCATCCCG
Source organism: Magnetococcales bacterium DCbin4 (assembly GCA_002753735.1). Lineage (GTDB taxonomy): Bacteria > Pseudomonadota > Magnetococcia > Magnetococcales > UBA8363 > UBA8363. The sequence continues at coordinate 58,723 of PEAN01000004.1, read as the reverse complement.
CGATTTTTGCGGCCCAGGAGGCATATTTTGCGAGCAAGGAACAGGCGCTGTCGCAGAACAGTCCCTTTGCGCCTGCGGTGAACCTGTTGTTGAACGCCAACAACGACGCCCATCTGTCGGGGTCACCGGGTCGCAGTGAATCGATGAGCGCCGTCGTCGAAATGACGATCAATGCCTTTTCCGGGTATCGGGACATGCATGCCAAGCGGGAGGCGACGTTCAACATGGCCCAATCACAAAGCCTGTTGGACAAGGCGTTGCTTGACATCACCGAAAACCTGGCCAACAGCTATGCCGCCTTGAATGCGGCCAAATCGAGGCGTGAACTGTTTTCCACCCAGGTCAAGGAAAACGAAAAGGTGCGCAACGCCTTTTTCAAGCAATATCGGATCGGTCAACGAACCCTGCTGGATCTGCTGGATGTGGAAAACGAGCTGTTCAGTGCCCGGAACAATCTGGTCGTTGAGCATTATCAGGAACTTGCGGCGCGGCATCGGGTGTTGTCCAACATGGGACAACTGTTACGTACCTTGAGCATCGAGATTCCCACCAGCGCCGATCCCATGACGGTTGATTTTTTCAAGTCGGTGCAATCCTTGTTTCATGATTCCGACAAGGTGATCGACCATTGGCCGGCGATGGAACATTGGCTGGAACAGAAGCGGCGGGCGGTCGATGCACCGGTGCCACAGAAAAGCCCGTTCATTCCGGGACATGATTCCTTCGAGAGTCACCCCGGCGATCCCCGGGCTTCCCCTGAGCCCAAGGAATTGACCACCGATCAAAAACCGGTTGGGTCCAAGGAAGCCCCCAAGGAATCGAAAAAGGAAACGCAGACACCGGCGGGCACCGCTGCCAGGGAGACGATATCCTCTTCGAGCGGGATTCAAAAACCCATCTGGCACCTGCCCCCGCCAAAGGGCAAGGATCACAAGAACAAGGAAGTGGCGGACAAGGGTAACAAGTCCAAGCAGAAGCGCTTGGCGGCAGCCAATAAAAAGCAGCAGCGTGCAGCCCAACGCGCCAAGGAATCCAAGCCCGCCATGGGAGAGGTCACCAAGAACTCGAATGCCCCATTGATGCTCAAGGCCGACTCGAACATGGCCACGGAACAAAAGGTCTTGACCGAATAATCCCGCGCGATGAATCCCACAGCACCGCTCCAGACCGGAACCCCTGTTCCGATCATGGAGCGGTTCAATTCACCTGGCGACAGCGATATCGTCCTGGAACACCCACCGTTGAAACGAGGAATGGCCGATACTTTCGGCGACATGGTGCGCTTGTTGTGCCTCTTCCAGGTTGATTTCGTAATCGCTGTGGACCAGAACCAACCGACCGATACCGGCACTGCGCCCTGCCTGGATATCGCTGAATTTATCTCCCACCATGATTGAGGCGGCCGGATCGATGCCGTGTCGCGCGCAGGCACCGACGATCATCCCTGGTTTGGGTTTACGGCAGGAACATTGGACCCGATATTGTGGAACGGCACCCTTGGGATGGTGGGGACAATACATCACGTCGGTCAGAGTGATTCCCTGCTCATCGAACCGTTCGATCATCCACCGGGTCAGGATGTGGTATTCTTCTTCGGAATAATATCCCCGGGCGATTCCCGACTGATTGGTGACGACAATCAGAGCGAAGCCTGCGTTTTGGAACATGCGGCAGGTATCGAATACACCGGGGATGAATACGAAATCCTTGATCCGGTGAAGATAGTGGACCTCTTTGTTGATGACCCCGTCGCGATCAAGGAACAGGGCGGGGCGTCGTGTGGGTGTGATCATGCGGCTGATGTCTTTCCTGGGTCGCAGGGCATTCATGATCAAGAATAATGGGAGATCACGGGACTGCCCCTGTTTTTCTTCTTTTAATCGTTCAATTATAGCCCTGGGAACTTCGAATGAACATGGATGCATTGCACCCGTGTGACGGAAGTTTGTTGCCAAAGCGCCCATTTTAAGTTACTTAAACCCATCACTAATGAAAGAAACCATCGGGCAATTCAAGGAATCGCGGGAACCCTTCGATGACAACCACACCCAAACCGCCACGCATCCTGGGCATGACCCTGGCCCGGGGAGGATCCAAAAGTGTTCCTCGGAAGAACATCCGCCCGATTCTGGGCCTTCCGCTATTGGCCTATACCATTCGCGAAGCCAAGAAAAGTTCCCTGATCACCCATTATGTCGTTTCGACCGACGATGAGGAAATCCAAAGGGTTGCCATTGCACATGGTGCGCAAGCCCCTTTTTTGCGCCCCGCCCACCTGGCGACCGATACGGCCAATTCACGCGATCCCATGCAACACGCCGTCACCTGGATGGAAACCCGCGAGGGACAACCGTATGATTACATCATCGAGTTGATGGCCACCAACCCCATGAAGACGGTCGAAGACATCGACGGTTGCCTGGAAAAACTGATTGCCACCGGGGCTGATTCGGTGATTGCCGTGCATGAATTGCAAGATCATCATCCGATGCGGATCAAGAAGATCATCGATGATCGCATTTGTGATTTTTGCATTCCCGAACCGCCCAACGCCCGGCGTCAAGACCTGACGCCCAAAGCCTACATCCGCAGTGGTGCCATCTACGCCATGCGGCGCGACCATTTGATGATTGAGAACTGCCGTTATGGCTCAGCCAACAGCCGCCCCTGGTATCTTTCGCCGGAGAAGGCGGTCAATGTTGATTCCATGGCCGATTTTTTACTGGCCGAAATTTTAATAAAGCAACGCCAGGAGGATGCAGGATGCGCGTCTTGAAACGAAGGATTCCGGTTATCGCTTTGATGGCCCTGTTGGCACTTCCCACTGCGGCATGGTCCCAGGATCCGGTCGAGAAGGGAAAGGAACAACCATCGGCGGACCAGTTGGCCAAATTCAGCTACCTTCTGGGATGGCGCATGGCTGCGGAACTGGAAACCTTTCCCATGAAACTGGATCCACAATCATTGATGCAGGCGATCCAGGATCGGTTGGCGGGGCGTGAATCCAAGTTCAGCAAGGAAGAGATGGACAAGGTTCGCACCGAGATGATGGAGACCTTTCAAAAGGAGAAATCCCGGCAGATGGAATCGATTGGCGAGAAGAACCGCGCTGAGGGCGCCGCCTTCATGGCGGAAAATGGTAAGAAACCCGGGATCACGACAACCGCCAGTGGATTGCAATATCAGGTGGTCCGTGAAGGAAAAGGGGAAAAGCCCAAAGCGAGCGATCATGTGACGGTCCACTATGCCGGGACATTGCTGGATGGTACCGAATTCGACAGTTCGTACAAGCGTGGCCAGCCGACCACCTTTCCTTTGGACAAGGTCATTGCGGGCTGGACGGAAGGATTGCAATTGATGCAACCGGGAGCAAAATTCAAATTGTTCGTTCCGCCGCAACTGGCCTATGGCAAAACAGGTTCGGGTGGGGCGATTGGTCCTGAGACGACCCTGATTTTCGAGGTGGAACTGTTGGAAGTTCATCCCGTCAAGGCGACCCCATGAACAACGCCGGGCATGGGGAGCGATCCCCATGCCCGCGTAAGAAGATCATCAAACAATCCATGGACCCCGGTGGATGAACGCATCCATGAAACCATCATCCCGGGTACACCCTTCCAGACTGATTCCTCCCCTTTCAGCGCCCACCTTTCTCCTCAATCATCGCGAGAAGTTCCGCATCAGGGATGAAGTTGGCCAATCCTTCCAGGATTCCAGCGGCGTAACATCCATTCATTCCGTATTTTCCCCTGGCCAGATACAAGGCTGAAGGACAACCATTGTCCCGGCTCAACGCAACGGCATCCTGGCGCACCTGATCGATGGCATTGGCGACCAGGACCGATTGAATGGGAGATCCCAGGACATCGAGATCATTGCCGGAGTCTCCGGAAAACATCACCCGTTCCGGGGCAAACCGACCCCATTCCATGAGGAATCGAACCGCCCCCAGTTTGCCAGCCTTTCCAGGCAAAACATCCAGGAATCGATCCCCGGTCGTTTCATCCTCACTGTAGATCACCTGAACATGCAAACCACGCGCTTGAAGGATGGCGGTAATCTCTCCGACGATCTGACGGGGTGCAACGGTGTCATCCCGATAATAACTCAGTTTGAAGCGACCCTGGCGCACGGGTTCTTGAATTTCAATACCACGGACCCCCCGCAACCAATCGGCCAGGGCTGGCCCATCAAATCCCATCCAACCGGGGGCGATCAGAACATCCCACTTGGAAATCCGTTGCCAATCACTGCCCTGCCAACACCAGATGGCGGTCCCGACATCGGAAACGATATAATCGGGTTTGGGAAGAGAAAAGGTTTTCATCGCTTCCCGAACCAGTTGCAGGTCGCGACCGGTCACATAAGCCAGATGCACTTCGGGCCGAGCCACAATGCGATCAAACAGGGGACGCGCCCTGGGCGATTCGGGCTGCGGACCGTTGGCGATCAAGGTCCGGTCAAGGTCGGTTGCGATCAAAATGTTCTGCTTCATTCAGTGCCTGTTGACATTCATTAAATTATTGAAAGAAAAAAGTGGGCTTAAGGGATTGCCCCAGGATTTTGACTTTGAATCAAAAGACTAAATCTTTTGTTTTTATTTTAAAAATAAGTCAAAAGCGGGGCATGGAAACCTTTTTGTTTCAATTCAAAAACATAGTCAAAACCCTGGGGGCAATCCCCCAGACCCCTTTTTTCTTTCAATAATTTGATCAACGCCCCTCCTGCACCGTCACTCCCCCAGTGACCGCCTTCCCTTCCAGGCCCGACATACGGCAAATCGATTGTTTACAATCACCTTTTCGACCTCGAACCCACATTGGTGCAAGATGCGGCCATGTTCTAAAAAATGGTTGACGACAAACCAAAGACTGCCGCCCGGTCGGAGGATGGTGGCCACCTGTTTGAAAAAGGCCAACGTCGGGCCATGTTCCTTGCGGGCACCGCGATGAAAGGGAGGATTGGTCACGATGGTAGAAAATGAAGACCGGGACAACCCATGTCCAATGCCATCCTCCAATACCACCGCCACCCGCCCTTCCAAATCATTGCAACGCACCGTTTCCCGTGCGGCACGCACCGCCGCCACCTGGTCATCGGCCAGCACGACGTTCGCCTGTGGCCAACGTCGGGCCAAAGCCACGCCCAACAAGCCATAACCACACCCCCAATCCAATACTTTTTCACCCGGATCCCGATCCGCCATGGCTTCCAACAGCAACAACGAACCTTCGTCCACCTCCCGCCAGGAAAACACCCCTGGAAGCGAAGCCAGGGTCAAACCGTCATGCGTCAACCGGTGAAACGGAACCGCGACCAAAGGTTGCGGCACCCCTTCCTTGCTGCCATCGATGGCGAGCAGACGCATATGCCCTTTGATCAGGGCAACCTCGGCCGAGGCATAATGTTTTCCCAGGGAACGGATCCCATGTTCGCGAATGCCATAGACCCACAGCCGCCCCGAAGGAGGCATGCTGTCAAACGATTGTTGGATCGCCAGACGAATCGCCTCCCGTCCCTGGGGCAACTCCAACAACACATGATCCGCCTTTTGCAGGGCCGTGGGATGGTCATGCAAAACCCAGTTCAATTTGGGATGGGATGAAAAATTACGGGTGATGGAGGCCCGGGCGGCAACGACACAGCCTGTGAAACCGTGACTCCTCAAAGCGCCCAAAGGGGACGGATGATCCGGATCCTGATGGACCAGATGGACATGGGTCAGTTGTGCCACCGGAAGAAATGTCGGCAGGGCGCGAAAAAACCGTTCCTGAGAACGGGGACCAGGATTCACGGTTTGAACTCCATCAAGACGGCGGAAAGGGGTGCGTCGATCAAAACCTTCGATCCCTCAGGAAGGGGCGGGGCGACCGGCACGGATTTCATCGAAGATATCACTGACATGCACAATTTTATTATGACGAACCGCATTGGTACCGGTAAATACGAGCCCATGGGTCATATTGCCTTGTTGGGCATGGTGCAAAGCGGCGGCCACGCAAAATGCCTCTTTCTGCTCACGGCAGAGGCAGTATTCCAGACAGGTGGCAAAACAATGATCGGCGACCTCACCCCCGCGAAACAAGGTACGGGTGAATTCGGTATTGATGGCACGCCCGGGAAGCCCTGCGGGTGAATCGACGATCACCACATCCCCCTCCTTGGCATCGATGAACGCCTGTTTGAAGTTGGGATGGGCATCGCATTCATAGGTACACAGAAAGCGGCTGGCCATCTGAACCCCTTTGGCCCCGAGGGAAAGGGCATGGTCGATGTCCTTGCGATCCCAGACCCCGCCGGCGGTTACGATGGGGATTTCATCCCCATATTCCTTCCGTGACCATTCGGCCAGTTCCGGAACCACGACATCGGATCCGTGCTGGGCATCGAACAATTGTTTGCGGTTGACCCCCAGATGGCCACCCGCCACATTGGGATCTTCGAAGACGAAGGCATCGGGGATTCGTTTGTACTGTTTGAGCCAGCGTTTGGCCAGCAATGATGCGGCACGCAGGGAAGAGACGATGGGGATCAAGGCGGCCCTGGGATTGGACTGGGCGAACTCGGGCAGGCGCAAGGGCAATCCCGCCCCCGAGATGATCAATTGCGCCCCATGTTCGACCGAAGTACGCACCATCGCCTCATAATCCTTGATGGCGACCATGCAATTGGTACCGATGATCCCTTTTGGGCTTTTTTCCCGGGTCAAGGCCAGTTCATCGATGAGCGCCTTGATGTTGGCGCGGAAATAATCTTTTCCCTTTTGATAGTATTGGGAAGCGAGGGAAAGGGCCACGGTGGCAATGATGCCCGCCCCCCCCTCATTGGCGACGGCGGAGGCCAGACCATTGGCCGACACGCGAATCCCCATCCCTCCCTGGATGATGGGAACCGGAATGGTATAATCGCCGATCTGCAACGGCGGAAGGGGTTTGACCCCATCGATAGAAGCGTCCATGAATGATGATTGATTCCAGAAAGAGTGATGACTGCGGCCATGGTCAATGGCCGGATGGTCCATGCGGTTCTATTCTACAGAAAAGAAGCGCGGGTGCCAACCCCGGGGTCTCGGATGCCCCTTGGGCGGAAATTAAAGAAAATGACAGAGAAAACAAAAGGGGGTCTCACCATCGAAAAAATGGCGTGGGATTGACCCCACCCCCCTTTTTTGATCATTGATTATTCCCAGGAGGCCCATTCGGGTCGTTTGGCAGTGACGGGACGCCCCAGGGCGGTCAAGGTGGAAGCGACATCGCTCAAACGCAGGACTGCCAGCCCCTGACAACCGTCATCATTGGCCACGGCACTGGTAACGACCCCCGCCTCCTTACCGGAAGACAACAACACCGGGGTCATCGGCGGTACGGTTTCCTGGCCATTGATGGTGACATGAAACAAGCGTCGTTTCAACGTACCCCGATGATGGGTGCGGGCGGTGGTTTCCTGACCGACATAACACCCTTTTTGGAAACTGACGGCGTTCAATTCCAAGCCACCCGCTTCCAGAAGGAGGGTTTCGCCCGGAATCCATTCCGAGCCGCCCCTGGGCAGGGCATGCCGGATCCGATACGCCTCCCAGGCGGCGAAGCCAGCGGCGGGAATCCCCGAGCGCAACCGTTGCCAAAGATCGACGAAACCGGCAGCGGAACACTGGATGCGATAGCCGAATGCAGGATGCCTCGGGTCGCGCCAAAGACGCAGATCCCGTTCCGGGATCCAAACGGTCCCCAGGGGGGCGGCATCCAAGTCGATTCCGGGAAAGACGGCGGCCAGGCTGGCCCCGGCGGTTGGCCCCACCACCCCCAGAATGCCCCACAGGGTACTTTGATCGCGGATCTCCACCTTGCTGCGCAACCGATAGAAGTTGAGCGCCGTCACCAGGTCTGCGGCGACCTCCGGCTCGGTATCGAAATAAATTTCCGTGCCATGATCAATCAGGGTGAAATCCCGTTGAAACCGCCCCTGGGGGGAGAGCATGGCGGTGTAGATGCAACGGTCGGTTTTCAAATCCTTGACTTGATTGGTGACCAGTCCCCCGAGAAAGGAGACCCGCTCATCCCCCGCAAGGACGACGGTGCCTCGGTGGGAGAAATCGACGAGGGCGGACCGATCCATGATCCCTTGTTTTTCCGCCACTGGATCGCCAAAGTGCAACGGTGTCTCCTTTCCCCGATCCGAAATCCAAGGGATACCCATCTTCAGGAGTGATTGGAGCAGGCTCATGGGGAAAACTCCTTGTCAAAAACACCCCGGGATACGCACAATGCGGGGTCGATGAATCGGCACCGGGACATCCCCGGCGAATGGTCGCCCAGTGTCGCCACCACACCATGATTCCGGTTACGATCAACGGGAGAAACGTTTATGTCAGCTTTTCGTTCCGAATGGGTCAAAGGACGCACGGGTAACGTTACCCAGATGCATTATGCCCGGCAAGGGGTGATCACACCCGAAATGCATCATGTTGCCACCATGGAACGCCTGACCCCCGAACAGGTCCAGGCGGAGGTGGCGCGTGGACGCATGGTCATCCCCGCCAACATCCATCACCCGGAGCTGCATCCCTTGGGGATCGGCATTGCGGCCAGGTGCAAGATCAACGCCAATATCGGAAATTCCCAGATCTCCTCCAGCCTTGAGGAAGAGTTGGAAAAATTGCGCCTTTCCATTCATCACGGGGCCGATACGGTGATGGATCTGTCCACGGGCAAGTTCATTCCCCAGATACGCGAACGCATTTTACGCAATTCCCCGGTCCCCATCGGGACCGTTCCCATTTATGAAGTCATCGAACGGGTCCCCGATGTCCGCCATCTGACCCCCGACATGATCCTTGATGTCATCGAGGAACAGGCCCGGCAAGGGGTCGATTACATGACCGTTCATTGCGGCGTGGTCATGGAGGTGCTGCCGTTGATCGAAAGCAGGATCACCAAAATCGTCTCTCGCGGCGGGGCATTGATGGCGCAATGGATGCTCTACCATGAACAGGAAAACCCCCTGTTCGTCCATTTCGACCGCCTGCTCGAAATCTGCAAACGCCATGATGTCACCCTCTCTCTGGGCGACGGCCTGCGTCCCGGTTCCCTGCATGATGCCTCCGATGCCGCCCAGTTCACCGAACTGCGCATCCTGGGTGAATTGACCAAACGGGCCTGGGAACAGGATGTCCAGGTGATGATCGAAGGACCGGGTCATGTTCCCATGGATCAGATCGAGATGAACATGGAAAAGGAACGGCAGTTGTGCCACGAAGCGCCGTTTTACGTCCTGGGTCCGTTGGTGACCGACATTGCGGCGGGTTATGACCACATCGCTTCGGCCATTGGTGGCGCCATCGCCGCCTGGAAGGGGGCGTCGATGTTGTGTTATGTCACCCCCAAGGAACATCTCGGGTTGCCCAACGCCGAGGATGTCCGCAATGGCATCATCGCCTACAAGATCGCCGCCCACGCCGCCGATATCGCCCGTCACCGTCCCGGGGCACGCGACCAGGATGATGAAATGAGCCGCGCCCGTTATCGTTTCGACTGGAACCGGCAATTCGAACTCGCCCTGGATTCGGATCGGGCACGGGAATACCATGACGAAACCCTCCCTGGCATGGCACACAAAAATGCGGAATTCTGCTCCATGTGCGGCCCCCGGTTCTGTGCCTATAAACTCTCCCGGGATGTGACCGAAAAATATCGGGGATTGGCAGAAAAACTGTTGCCCGACTTTTGTCCCGAGCCACCCCCCGCCGCCGCCGAACACCCCGTCACGGCATGAGGCATCCCATGGATAAAATCATCAAATCCGATGCGCAATGGATGCAGGAATTGTCCCGAGAACAATTCCAGGTCTGCCGACGCCACGGCACGGAGGCGCCGTTCAGTGGCCGGTTCCATGAATTCAAGGATGCGGGCATCTACCGTTGTGTCTGCTGCGGCACCGAATTGTTTTCCTCGCAAACCAAATTCGATTCCGGCTGCGGCTGGCCCAGCTTTTTCGCCCCCCTCAAGCAGGAACACCTCACCAACCGCGATGATTCTTCTTTTGGCATGCACCGAACCGAAGTGCTGTGCGCCCGCTGCGATGCCCATCTGGGCCATGTCTTCGACGACGGCCCCGAACCCACGGGATTACGCTATTGCATCAATTCCGTCGCCCTCACCTTCGATCCCGGTGCCACCCGAAAAGGATGACCCATGGGGGAATGCGTCGAACAGTATGCCAAGGCGGCTGAACGTCACTTGCGAGATGCAGAATTCCTCCTGAAAAACCAGCGGAACGCCAATGCCGACCAATTGTATGGCCTGGCAGCCGAATGCATGATCAAGGCTTTGTGGATCGCACACGATCCGCGGGATGAACAGGATTTGAAAAACAATAAAAAATTTCGTTCCCATATGGATCAAGGTAGACTCTTGGCCAATTTTCAAGCATCGTTGGAAGAAATAAGGAAGGGGAACCTTCTTTCAACGTTACCTGACGATTGTCCTTACGATGATTGGTCCATCCATCAACGTTATTGTTCCGATGATGACCTCAAAATCGATAACTTCCGTAAGCGACGTCGATGGACCATAAGACTATGTAAAATACTTCGGCTTCACAAACCGGAAAAACCCCTCGAATGAGTCACATCACATTCAATGAAGCCCTCGACATTGCCCTTCAGAAGGTAGAGGCGCATCTTTCATCCTTACCCGGAAACCCTGTCATTCTACGTGACCTGCGCGGTCGCATCCGCATTGCCCTGAATGCTTCCCAGGACAATGAAAAACTGAAAACATCCCTCATTCCTCTTTCAGATCAACTCCATCCCGCCCTGGGGGCGTTCACCTATAAAAAAGAACTCCTCTTTCTTTTTCATGAAGATCTTCCCAATCCAAAACGTTTTTTCAAGTCCAGTGAATTAATCCCGCTCAAGGTCATAGAAGGAAAAACGATATATCTCCTTGAACGCCAGGTCACCGGCCAGGATTGGTTGTCGCCCACCAAGTTGAACCGTTCTGAAAAAAAACCGCAGCGTTTCACCTTTTTTGGCCTCAAGGGGGGGGTGGGACGTTCCACCGCTGCTGCGGTATGGGCATGGCATCTTGCGCAAAACAAACGCAAGGTGCTTGTCGTCGATCTGGACCTGGAATCACCCGGTGTCGGCACGATGCTGCTGCCCGATGACCATCAGCCCGAATTCGGTATCGTGGATTGGTTCGTGGAATCGATGGTGGGTCAAGGGAATTGGGTGCAGTCGGGAATGGTGGCCCCGAGTTCACTTCAGGGCGCCGGTGAGGGATGGATCAAGGTGGTTCCCGCCTATGGCAGGGATGAAAAGGACTATATGGCGAAGCTGGCCCGGTGTTATCAGGATCTGCCCCACCCCACCAAGGGTGCCATCCCCTGGGCCGAACGGTTGGAACAGATGTTGAGCGCCCTGGAACAACAGGAACAGCCCGATGTGGTCCTGATCGACAGTCGTGCCGGATTGCACGATATTTCCGCCGTCCCCGTAACCCGTTTGGGAGCGACCGCCTTTCTGTTCGCCATCCATACCCCCCAGACATGGCGGGGGTATCAGCACCTTTTCCACCATTTGCGGCATCATACCCGGCTGGAGCAGTTCCGGGAACACCTGCAAATCGTGGCGGGAATGATACCGGACCTCAATGCAGATGATTATTTAGAAAAGTTGCGCGAACAATTCTATCTTTTGTTTACGGCAACCCTTTACGATGAAGGGGGGGATGAAGCGGCACCCCTTTTCAACTTTGATCTGAACGACCGCTTTGCGCCCCACACCCCCTGGAACATTCGCTGGATGCCCCACCTGCAAGGATTTGATCCGGTCCATCATCCCAATCGGGTGCCTCTACCCATCATAACCGCCGCCTTCGGAGAATTCTTTGAGCGGGCCGACCTCCTGTTGCCCACTGCCCCATGACCTCCGTTTATTTGCCTGCCGCCGCGACCCGCGCATTGATTCTTCAGGCCGTTCCCGAATACCTGAATGCCCTGGATGATGCCGCGTTCCGGCCCCTGGTCCCCTACCTGCCCGCCTCGCATGCCCGCGCCCTGCACCCCCGCCAGACGCTCGTCGAGGGGATTCGCGGCTCGGGGAAAAGTTTTTGGTATACCTGCCTCCTCGATCCGGTGCTGAGGGAACGATTGGCGCGACAACGGGATGATTTCCCCATCGATCCCGCGATGAAGATTTTCCCCGGATTCGGTGAAGCGGTCCGGCCCGATGATTATCCCGACAGGCAATCCTTTGCAGCGCTGATGCAAAAATGTTCGGTGGGTGCGATCTGGCGCGCCATCCTCGCCCATCACCTGCTCGATGCCGATCAAAAACCCGCCCTCTCCGACTGGGAACGCCGGGTACGTTGGATCCAGGAGAATTCCGAACAAACGTCACGGGCCTTTCTGCAATTGGAACAACGATTGGAACAAAAGGACGAACAGCGCCTGATCCTGTTCGATGCCCTGGATCGCACTTCGGATCATTGGCGCACGATGCGGCGGATGGCCCGGGAACTGCTGCAATCGCTCCTTGAATTCCGTTCCTTTCGTCACCTCCACATCAAGGTCTTTATCCGTCCCGACCTGCTCTCCGATCCCGGGATCACCGACTTTCCCGACAGTTCCAAACTGATCGGCAACAAGGAGCGGCTGATCTGGCCACCACGGGATCTTTACAATCTTTTATGGCATCTTTTGGGCAACGCCCCCGATGGCGAAGGGTTCCGCAACGCCTGTCAGGAACGCTTCGGCCTGCGGTGGACCCCACAAAAAGAATTCTGGCGGTTACCCACCCCACTGCAAATCGACGAAGAACGGCAAAAACAGGTCTTTCATGCCCTGACCGGCCCGTTCATGGGGCGAGACCGCAAACGGGGGATGCCCCATACCTGGTTGCCCGATCATCTGGGAGATGCCAACGGACAGATCAGCCCGCGCAGTTTCCTTGCCGCCATCCGCCATGCTGCCCGTCATGCCGAATCAGGCTCGGACCCCATTCCCCTTCCCGGCGAATCCCTCCGGTTTGGCCTCCAGCAGGCTTCTGCGGTACGAGTTCAGGAGATAAAGGAAGACCATCCCTGGGTTGAACCGTTGTTCGAGCCTATGGCCGGGCAGACGGTTCCAATGGTCGGAGAGGAAATTGAAAAATTATGGCAACGGCACGGCAGTCTGGAACGGATCAAAAAAGGACGGGAGGAGGATACGTTGCGCCGTCTCCCCCGACAGCTGGATCTCCCCGGGATACGGCAGGAATTGCAGGAAATTGGCCTCTTTCATGTGTTGCAGGATGGCCGGATCACCCTGCCCGAGATTTACCGGATTGGATTTCACCTTCGGCGCAAGGGAGGGATTCCCCTCGCACCGCGTGATCCCGAGTCCGCCCCCCCGTCACCATCGCTTGAGGACCCCATGAGTCCATCGTGGAACGGCCTTCATATTCTGCACCTGTCCGACCTTCATTTTGGCGAGGGGAGCCGGTTTGCCGCCATGAAGCCCAAGGAATTGGGCGAACGGACCGCCGCATCGGTCCGAGAAATCTTGCCCGAACACCGACAGATCGATCTTGTGATCGTGACCGGGGACATCGCCAATCAAGCCAAGCCCTCCGAGTATGATCGGGCGTTTGAGTTTTTCGCCGCCCTGGCGGGGGAAGCGGGAATTGGCCGGGATCGTTTTGTATTCCTCCCCGGCAACCACGATCTATCCCGCTTTGTATGCCGACGGGTGGAAGAGGAATTGAAGGAAAACGACGCCTTGACCGACGAGGCGCTCCTTTCCCGGATCGAAACGGAAAAATTCAATAACTATGAACAGTTTATAAAAAAATTCCTCCCCGCATCCGATCATGTGCAACGCCTGGAGCGGGGAGCGCGAATATGGGATTTTCCCTCGCTGCGGTTGTCGGTGGCAACCCTGAACTCCTGCGAAAAGATCACCCATCGGCCGGGGGAGACCCGAGGTCAACTGAGTGCCGAACAGGTTGAATCCCTCCTGGCCCATTGGCGCGGTTCCCCGAACGAACGGCTGAAAATTTTGGCCCTGCATCACAATCCCGAAGATGCCAAGGATTTCCAGAACAAGGATCGGGTCAAAACCCTGGTCCGACAATCGTGTCCGCATCTGCTCTTGTATGGCCATCAACATGCCGGAATGACCGGCGTCTCCTGGGGCTGGCAATCCGGGGGCAGTGCTATTCTGCTGGGGGCGGGCAGCCTGGGGGTGGAAAAAGATCAATTGCCGGAAGAGGTTCCCAACGCCTGTCAATTGATCACGATCACCGCCGAGGGACAACTGGGTGTCCGACCACTCGTCTATGATCCCAAGGCCATCGTTTCGGGCAAGGCGGACGGGGGGCGGTTCATCCCCACCGGGACCCATCGGGATCACCCCTTGCAACCTTTTCCACTGCCCACAGGATTCAAGGCGGAACGAACTTCGCTGCCGACGCCCCCCACTTCCGATCTGGGACCGTTCCTGACCGCGTATCGCCAACGTCTGACCGAGGCCCGTCCCCGTTGGGATTTGAGTGCGACCGGCACCCATGCGTTGACGTTGGGATGGAATACCGAGGAAGCCTCCCTCGACGACATGTACCTCTCCCTGCGTCTGGGTGAACACGACAAACCCGACGTCCTTGATGCCGGTACCCCATTGATGCCGGGAGACCTCCTGGAACTGCAACAACCGCTGATCATCCGTGGTCAGGCGGGGGCGGGAAAGACGACCTGGATCCGGTGGACCTTTCACCAATTGTTGCGGCGGACCGATGCCCTCCCCATCCTGATGGAATTGCGCAGTCTGGCCGGGTATTGGGCAAAAGCTTCGCGGGAGGAGCATTCCATCGATGCCTGGCTTGCGGTCTGGCTCAAGGAACAGGGAATGGCGGGATGGGTCGAGCGGTTTACCGCGTTTCTCAAAGATCCCGGTCCCATCCGTCCCATCCTGATGGTGGATGGTTGGGATGAACTGGGGGCATTGGGGCATGATTTTCGCGCAAAACTGGTCGGTTTCCTCAATGCCCATTCCAAAGTGCGCTGCGTGGTGACCAGCCGTCCCTACGGTGCTGGCCGCCCGAGTGGCGCGGATGGTTTCGACGAACGGATCATCCAACCCCTGAATGATGCGGAAATCGCCGACCTGGTTGCCAATTTTTTTCAATTCGCCGTCAAAAGACCCGATGCCACCTGGAACACTTCCGCCTTCATGGCCTCCCTGGAACGTTCGGAAAACGCCCGGAAGATGGCGCGGACCGCCCTGCTCCTGACCTTGATGTTGCTCATCAGCCGCAACACGACCCTTCCGGAGAAACGGATCGACCTGTACATCAAATGCGTTGACCTGTTGCTGTTGGACATCCCCAAAATGAAAAAAATGAGCGGTGGCCGGGTTCGAGCCGACTCCTGGAAACCTGCGGATGACGACAGGATCCTGCGCTACACCGCCGATCTCGCCCATGCCGTTCAGTCTTCCGGCAAGGAACATCATTCCTCAGCCGCCATCACCCTTCCCCTGGAAGAGATGGTTGCCCTTCCCTGGGCAGGGGAGGAGACGCCAGAGCATAAGCGAGGTTTTCTGGTCTGGCTTCTCGACAGTGCCGGAATGCTGATGGCCCGGGCCGATGACCGCCTGCAATTCGTCCATCTCAGTTTTCAGGAATACCTCACCGCCAAACACTTGAACGATACGAACCGGGAGGATCGATATCCGGAACTGTTTCAACAATGGGGTCAGCATGATTTCTGGTGGGAAACCTTGCGTCTGTGGGCGGCATTGATCGACAAAAGACATCCCCCGAATCTTGAACCGGTGTTGGAATCATTGTTCCAGGATGAACGAAAGGGATTGTTTCTGGCCGGAACCATCCTCGCCGATGGGTTGGGTTTGGTTTCGACCGTTGATCGGTGGGCCAGGCAGTGGACGAAATCTTTGAATTCCTCCTGGAGCGATGAAACCGAGACGGTTGTGGAATATTGGGGACGGAGCCGAAGGGAGGATCGGCAACAGGCACTGGAAAAAGCAATGCATCGGGCTGGAAAAATGGCCCCGACATGGTTGGCCTGGGTTCGCCATGCGACTGCGGCTGAGCATTTAAAATTTTCCCCTCCCCCCCCCCCTGAGTCCAATCTGATCACTCAAAGGATGGTCCATTACCTTGCCGATCATGAAACGGGGTATGCTCCAGCGGCTGTCGAACGAATCATCGCCGCTTCTTTCCCGTTGTGGCCGGGGAAATCCACACCCTGGATTGCGTTCCTGCGCCTCGTCCCCGGTCACAGATCGGTGCTTGGTCAACATCTCCAATCATTGGCAGGATTGGAAAAAAACAAAGATACACTCGCGCTGTTTGGGGCACACTGGACCAGATCCAGAAAAGCGTTGAATCAGGAAGAGCACGACTGGGCGCGCTACTTGGCGCGCGACTTGGCGCGCTACTTGACGCGCGACTGGGCGCGCGACTTGGCGCGCTACTTGGCGCGCTACTTGGCGCGCGACTTGGCGCGCTACTGGGCGCGCGACTTGGCGCGCTACTGGGCGCGCGACTGGGCGCGCTACTGGGCGCGCGACTTGGCACGCGACTTGGCGCGCGACTTGGCGCGCTACTGGGCGCGCTACTGGGCGCGCTACTGGGCGCGCTACTGGGCGCGCTACTGGGCGCGCGACTGGGCGCGCGACTGGGCGCGCGACTTGGCGCGCGACTTGGCACGCGACTTGGCACATGACTTTGGATTGTCAGTAGATAATAAAAATAATCTGACATTTACGTTTATTGAATTCTTACAGCCCAACCGCCTGAGTCCCCGTTTTATTTTCGCCTCCCGGGCCGAAGAACTCCTGCCCCATACCCCCCCCGAATGGCAACCGGAACTGCGCCTGTTCCAAGCCGCCTGCCGCCTTTCCTTTGAACAAAACGGTGATCCGGGACCGTTTCGGGACGCCATGGAGGAATACGACCGGACCCGGCAAAACGACCTTCCCCTGTGGCCCACCCTGGCCCGGCTCGTGGCACGGCAATTGACCGATGGGGACCGACAGTATCTGGACGAAACCATCCGTCATCCCGAACACCTGCCGCCCCCCTACGCCGAGGCGGTCCGGTTCTGGCTGCGCGGCGACCTGCTCCTGCTCGACGACAAAGAGGTGACCCTGAACGACCTGCTTGGTTTTGAATTGCCCTACTGGGAAGAGATGCCGGATGAATGGGACATCGATTGGGAGGAGGAAGAAAAACCGGAAGGTGAATAGGGCATCCGACCCCGACACAAGCAACCCTCAAACCTTGTCCGAAAACACCTCGTTCAATGATTGTGCGTCCACAAACCGAAGACTCCACTCCTCCAAGGAAGTCAGGTCCGCCGTGGCCATTTTTTCATTGACCCACTCCGGTATAGGTCCGAAACGGCGTTGCAGTTGACGCATCAACATCGCAGCCTCTCCGTTTCGATGGCCTTTTTTCATCCCAATCCGTTCCACACTCGTAATGTACGGCATGTCTTTGTTCTCCTCGGACACAAATCATTGGCGCCCCTCATCCCTGTCCGAAAACACCTCATTCAATGATTGTGCGTCCACAAACCGAAGACTCCACTCCTCCAAGGAAGTCAGGTCCGCCGTGGCTATTTTTTCATTGACCCACTCCGGAACCGTTCCAAAACGGCGTTGTAACATGCGTGTCAACATCGTAGCCTCTCCGTTTCGATGGCCTTTTTTCATCCCAATCCGTTCCACACTCGTAATGTACGGCATGTTTTGGTTCTCCTCAAAAGCAACGATCTCTGCCCGCAATTGATCATCAAGCGCTTCCGGTAAACGCAGCACCCAGTCAATGAACCGAAACAGGTCCGTCACCTGTTGCCGATCAAAACCATATTCATACAATTTATAAATCAAACGCCGCTTTTCTTGAAAGCGATCCTCCGCCCGATGCCTGGTCCTCTTGGCACGCAAGTGCGCCAGAGTGACCATCGCAAACGGATTGCGGGACTGGTTCAACTCGGCCTCGGAATAGTCCAGCAACTTGACCGATGTGAACTGGTAGATTTGTTTCGTTCCCCAAAGGTCGTAACTGAACTCAGTTGGCCGCCAACCGATCTCCTCATCCGCCAGAATGGCCAGACCGACCACCGGTACTTGATAAAGATCAAACGCCCTGTATTGGTAGACATACATCCCCAACTCAAAGTTGGGCTTGCGATTCCCCTGAATTTCAATATGAATCAGTACCCACAGTTCAACCCCATCTCGCCGCCACACCTTGACCAGCTTGTCCATGCGCCGATCACCGATCTCGGACGCATGGGTAATGCGGGACAACTCTTTGTCGAGAAACTCAAACGGACGTTGCCAATCAATGCCATCAAACGCCACAGGAAGGAAAAATGAAATGAAGTCAGGGAAATAGGCTTCAATGATATCCTTCCAGGGAACATCAAATTCATCGCTGGACTGTTTTTCGTGATTTTCCGCCATGGCCGCTCTTGATTGTGATTGATTGGATTATCCCGGAGTTCATGATTCCAGTCCACCGAAATCAATCTTGTTTCCCCTCCCTCCCCCCCACAAACAAAAACCCCCTGGAACTCCATGCTGCAAGGAGCACCAGGGGGTGGGTTTTGCGCGGTCAATCAATCACGCCCATCCCGTCCTGTGAGAAGCCATCCGGTGCGCGGAATATCCCGGGGAGCGGACCGTCGTAAGATAAGGATAACCTTTTTGTTTCAGGAAGATGATGACGCCCATCATGCCGACGAAGCTTAAGGAGAGGGTGTAATAATCCTTATAGTGCGACCGATCGTTGTGGGCCACCAGTTGCGTTTGCGGTTCCTTGGCCACCACGGTCACGAGCGGTTGTTGCGCCACCGAAGTCTGCTCTGAAGCGACCGTTTGTTCGGCCGTGGCGGAGAGAACCCCGGAATCCTGATCAGCCAGAGCGGACTTGTCCTGAACCGGAACCACATTGGCGTCGCCATCGAGTTGACGATTGTCGGCGGTATCGACCCGACGCCCGGGAACACTCTGCAATTGGGCAAAGGATTGATCCAACAACGCCGCCATCCGGTTATCCCGTTCCACCGCGGAACGACCACCGAACACCACCCCGATCAACCGGTCCGAACCGCGTACCGTCGATGCCACCAGATTGAAACCGGACGCACGGATGAAACCGGTCTTGATGCCATCCATCCCCTGATAACGGCTCATCAGGCGATTGTGATTCCGGTGCGACACCCCCGCATAAGAGAACTTGTCCCGGCTGAAATAAGGATAGAATTGGGGAAAGTGATAGATCAGGGCATAACCAAGGATCGCCATGTCGCGCGCGGTGGTCACCTGCTCCGGATTGGGCAGACCGGAGGGATTGCGGAACACCGATCGGTTCATCCCCAAATCCCGTGCCTTCTGCGTCATCATGCGGGCAAACCCCTCCACACTGCCCCCCAATGCCTCGGCGAACACCACGGTGGCATCATTGGCCGACTTGATCGCCAGCCCCAACAAGGCATCCTCGACCCGGATCTGCTGCCCCGGCCGCAACCCCAATTTCGAGGGTTCCTGGATGGAGGCTTCATGCGAGACGGGCAAAAGGTCATTCAAACGCAACTTGCCGCTCTTCAAGGCATCAAACGCCAGATAGAGGGTCATCATCTTGGTCAAGGAAGCGGGATGACGCAGTTCATCGGGGGCGGTGGCATGCAGAATCCGCCCCGTTTTGGCATCCATCACCAGGTCGGCATAATTGCGCACGGAATCGATCCCCGATTTGCCCGCTGGCGTTGCCTTCCTGCGGCCATGGGCGGGCTTGACGCTGGCCTGCTGCGCCGACTTCTGCCTCGATTTGTTGACAACCGCTTTGCTGGTTGTCGATTTGTTGCCCGACCTGTCATTGGTTTTAAAGTTGGACTTGTTGATCAAACGAGGTGTTCCATCGGTCGCACCCGCGGTAAAGGGAAGCATTACCAATACCAACGTCAAACATAGAAGAGACTTCCTTGATTTTCTTTTCATGAGCATGACACCACACGGCTAGGTTGATTCCGTTATGATAGCGGCCCAATGGGGCGACCGATTTAAAAAAACCAACCCTCCCAAGTTCATGTGACATTTTGATGCAGTGCATCGTTATGTCTTACCACCAGCGCATGACTTGATAAAGGGTTGATGTTCACATGATTTGATTTGGCTTTGCTTGGCTTGGGTTAATCGAAAGCAAATATGTTGCCAATTCGTTTCCATCATTGGAATGACTACAAAAACCAGCAGAAACTCCAGATTTTGCCGTTTCCCCTTCCCCGCAGTGTCACTCGCTTGACAACCGTCCGGAATCGCATCCCCTCCTTTCAACGCCTGAAAAGCCCGCCACACCCACCACGGATCTTTATCATTGTTTTGCTCCTGTACGTCTATCGTTCCTTGGCTATTGCATCTGGGATCAATGGAGAACTTTCGCCATTAAACCGTCACCCTTTCATCTTGACTTTCTGCCATAATAAGCTTATTGGTATTAAAAGCGTCGGCCACGAACACGACCAATTGTTCGATGGCAAATATAAATCATTGTTTTCTATAAACAAACCAAAAAACCCAACCCGGGAACCCACGCTGGAAGAGTCACATCGTCATGTCCAACACATTGAACGAACGCATCAAAATGGCACGAAAACATGCGGGCATCACCCAGAAGGAACTGGCGGAACGCGTCGGTATCAGCCAAACCGCGATCCACAAGCTGGAGGGAGGTGGATCACAGTCGTCTCGGAAAACCATCGCCATCGCCCTGACCTGTGGCGTCGATCCCATCTGGCTCGATACCGGTCGTGGTGAAATGGCACTTCCTGGAGCCGCCTCCTGTCTGGCCGATACCCATGGAATCGGAGAAGGAGGAATACCACATCAATCATACCCGCTCATTGGACGTATTCCAATGGTTTCATGGGACGAGTTGATTAAATTCCAGGATCCCGACATGAAAAACTTCCGTCCGGAAATCATTTCCTGGATCCCCGTAGCCCCCAAAGCAAGTGATCGATGTTTTGCCTTGAACGTCGCCGATGATTCCATGGAACCCGAATTCGTCGAGGGAGAAACCATCATCATCGACCCCGAACGTGAAAGTTCACATAACAAATGCCTGGTGGCCCGTGAAGGCAACAATCGCCCGACCTTCAAACAACTCATCCTTCATGGTGAACAAAAATATCTAAAACCGCTCAACTCCAGATATCCTTTGATCGAAGTGAAAGGAGTGCTCCAAATTTTTGGCATCCTTGTCTGCAAGTACAAGGAATATCCATCGTAAACCATCCCTTGAAAGATCGCTGGCATGCAGGCATTCGTCTTCGATGGCCAATCGGCCCAGGTGAAAACCGTTCCCAAACCCACGAGTGCCACCGAAGCCCTGATTCGGGTCCATCTGGCGGGCATCTGTACTACGGATCGAGAAATTCTCAAGGGATATGGCCAGTTTCGAGGAACACTGGGTCATGAATTCGTCGGTACGGTGGAAGCCTGTCCCGACCCCGGGTGGGAAGGTCGGCGGGTGGTGGGAGAGATCAACTGTCCCTGCCGTTCCTGTACCCCCTGCCAAAACGGCGACAGTATCCATTGCCCTTCGCGACAGGTTCTGGGAATTCACGATAAAGACGGCGCCATGGCGGAATACTGCCTGCTCCCCGTCGCCAACCTCCATGAAGTGCCTGAAACCCTGTCGGACCGGCAGGCGGTCTTTGCTGAACCCCTGGCCGCCGCCGTCGCCATTCTGCAACGCATCCCCATCCCACCGTCCCAAACGGTTGCCGTGATCGGAGACGGCAAACTCGGCCTGCTGGTCGCCCAGGTTTTGCGCCTCAATGGTGCCCACGTCCTGCTGATCGGGCGTCATCCTGAAAAATGGACCCGGATGGGAAACCACGCCATCGAGGGGATGAAACCAGAAGAATGGCCCACTGGCCAAAAGGTGGATCGGGTCGTCGAATGCAGCGGTTCACCGGAAGGTTTGCGGTTCGCCCTCGATCTGGTACGTCCACGAGGCAAAATCATCATGAAATCGACGGTACATGCCTCCTATATCCTCGACTTTTCACGCCTCGCCCTGCATGAAATCTCCCTGGAAGGATCCCGCTGCGGTCCCTTTGAACCCGCCTTGAGACTGATGTCCCGGGGATTGATCATGGTGGAATCGCTGATCGATGACGTCTTTGCCCTGGAACAGGCCCGGGATGCCCTGGCCCAGGCGATGAAACCCGGTGCCCTCAAGATTCTCCTCGATACGAAAAATCATTGAGCCAACACCACGACGAAATTACATCGTTTGGGAGGTGAACATGAATCCGGCCGCCGCAACCATCACCTGGTATATTCCAGTTTCCGCCCTTCTCGTGGCAATCTTCTACAGCATCACACTCTTCAACCGCCTGGTGCGGTTGGACAATGAACGTAAAAATGCCTTTTCCCAAATCAGCGTCCAATTGAAACGCCGTCATGACCTCATTCCCAATCTGGTTGAAACCGCCAAAGGCTATTTGCGGCATGAACGGCAAACCCTTGAGGCGGTCATCAACGCCCGCAATCATGCCGATACCGCCCGCAAAACCGCGGATCGATCACCCACCCCCGAAGCCATGGGCGCTTTGATGGGGGCTGAACAACGCCTGGGAGGGGTTTTGGGCAACCTGTTTGCCGTCGTGGAACAATATCCCGAGATCAAAGCGGACCAAACCATGGCCCGTCTTCATGAAGAACTGACCTCAACGGAAAATCGCATTGCCTTTGCCCGTCAGGCCTTCAACGATGCCGTCATGGTCTACAACACCCGCCGTGCCAGCTTTCCCGATACCCTGGTTGCCCGAATGGCGGGGTTCCAGGAGGCGATGCCCTGGGATGACCTGACAGCGGAAGAACGGGCAGCGGTACAGGTGACCTTTTAATCCACAGGGGCGTATCCCATGAACCTGACGTCACCGGGCCGTTTCTTTGATCGCCAAACCGTGGCCCGGCGGCGGACCTTGCAGATCATGTTGTTGTTCCCCTGGTCACTGATGTCGGTGGCCATGGCGTTTCATGCGCTGTATTTCCTCTATACCATTTTTTCCATGCAATGGGTCTTCATGGAGGATCCCGTCGCATCACCGTACCGTCCCGAACGCATCGCATCGATTCATATCCTGACGGTATTGGTGGTTCTTTTCGGCATGGTGCGCGCGTGGCGCAATCTATCCATCGGGGGTGTGGCGGTCGCCCGACGCCTGGGAGGACGGCCCGCCGATCCCGCTTCATCCCACCCCGGAGAAAAACGGTGGATCAACGTCGTCGAGGAAATGGCTCTGGCAGCCAGAATCCCGACCCCACACATCTACATCCTCGACGCCTACCACAGCATCAATGCCCTGGCCGCCGGATATACCCCCCGGGATGCCGTCGTCGCCATCACCCGTGGCGGATTGGAATGGTTGACACGCGACGAATTACAGGGGATCGCCGCCCACGAAATCGGTCATATCGCAAATGGTGACACCCGACTCAACATGCGCATCATGATTCTGTTGGCCGGGGTACAGATGCTCCCCGTCGCCGGTAGAACCCTGGCGGAAAAAGCCTGGAGCAATCTGAACGTGGGTGGGGCACGGCAGGGCGAAGGTGTGGCCCTGTTGGGCATCCTCGTGGGATATGCCATGTGGTTTCTGGGGTCACTGGCTCTTTTTTTCAACCGTTTGATCCAGGCTGCGGTATCGCGGCAACGGGAATACCTCGCCGATGCCAGTGCAATCCAGTTCAGCCGCAATCCCCAAGGGTTGTCGCAGGCGTTGCAGAAAATCGGCGGTCTGAGCAGCGGCTCCCGTATCCGTGATCCCCGTTGCGAAGAATATCGCCATTTTTACTTCAGCCAAACCTCGGCCCCTTCAATCTTTGACTGGATCGATACCCACCCCCCCTTGCTGGAGCGTATCAGGCTATTGGACCCCGGTTATTCCGGGACGTTCCCCAAACTGATTCAGGGACGTTGGTATGGCCTGAACGGCAGTGATACCCCCCATCCCCAGCCAACCGATGCAGCGTTGGCGACCCGGGGAAAGGGGGGAAACGAGGGTGTGGCCCTGGCCGATGCCATGCTGGAGGCAGGCCAGATCGTGACGGAAGTCCATCGCAACCTGGTTCGGGCATTGGCCCAATCAGAAACCAATGTATCCCTGTTCCACGCCCTGCTGATCGGAGCCTCCTCCGATCAAGACCAAGCCATTGCCTTTCTTTCCCGGTCGGAATCGGAATCCCGGGTCAAAACGACGGAACAACTGCTGCCACTCCTGGCAAACACCGACCCGGCGGCACAACTGGCATTGGTACGATTATCGACCATGGCCCTGGCGGGATTGAACCAGAACGACCGCACCAACCTCCTGGCCACAGTCAAATCGCTGATTCGTCTCGACCGGAAAATCAGCCTGGTGGAATACAGCATGGAAAAAATCGTGCAGTCCACCCTGGCGCCCGAAGCGTTCAAAGTCCCCGGTCACCGGCGGGTCAGCACCTTCCGCAAACATGCGAAACCCCTCTCCATCTGCCTCTCCCTCACCGCCCGGGTCGGCGGCGATCCCCCGGCAGAGGCTTTTGCGCGTGGCATCAAGGCTTTGGGACTGGGTAAAAATCACGGTTGTCAACTTGAACCGGCCAGCGCCTGCGGTCTGGAGGCGATGGATCGGGCACTGCATGAACTGACCTCCCTGAGCGATGAACACCTGCGCACCCTGGTTCAGGCAATCCATGCCACACTGCCCATGAATACCCCCCCAACCCTCAACGCCCTCTGGTTGTTTTTCGTGGCGTTGGCCATGTTGAACCAACCCATTCCAACCTTGTTCTGGAACCAGTTGGCCGCATCCAGACCCTCAACATAAAAATTGGCAGACAAGTAACATCATGAGAATCATTGGGTACAATCAAGCAATCCAACAAAACGACACCACCTTGGAATCGGCTTGCCTTTGCTGGTGATGGCGATTAAGCTTGAACCGGATTAAGGATGGTTCAAGAAACGACGGCAATACGAATCGGGGTGTTCCTTGTCCGACCATGACTCAAGCTACAAACTGCTGTTCAGCCATTCCGACATGGTCCGGGATCTCCTTGAAGGATTCGTTAAAGAAGAATGGGTCAGACAACTCGACTTTTCAACCCTGGAAAAAGTCAGCGGCAGTTTCGTGACCGACGATTTGCGTGATCGTGAAGACGATGTGATCTGGCGGGTCCGCTGGGGCAAAGAATGGTTGTTCATCTATCTATTGCTGGAATTTCAATCGACGGTCGATTGGATCATGTCGATCCGGATCGCCACCTACATCATGCTTTTGTACCAGGACCTGGTCAAATCGGGCGTCGTAAAGCGACAGAATCGACTCCCGGCCATTCTTCCGGTGGTTCTCTACAATGGCAAACGGAAATGGACCTCGGCCCTCGATGTGGCGGAGCTGGTCCAACCCATCCCCGGAGGACTCGATCAATACCGCCCGCGAGTGCGCTACCTGTTGATCGACCTGGTTCGGTATCACAACACCGAACCGACGACTCAACACAATCTTGTCATGGCACTTTGCCGGTTGGA
This sequence comes from Magnetococcales bacterium DCbin4, assembly GCA_002753735.1. Taxonomy (GTDB): domain Bacteria; phylum Pseudomonadota; class Magnetococcia; order Magnetococcales; family UBA8363; genus UBA8363. The sequence goes on along the minus strand of PEAN01000004.1, from coordinate 33,129 downwards.
AAAGAGCAGGACCGTCGAGGAGATCCACAAGGTCGTCAAACAATTGATCCTGTGGTTGCAGGCCCCGGAACAATCAAGCTTGCGACGGGCCTTCACCGTCATGTTGGGACGGGTTCTGTTGCCACAAAAAGTGCCAGGACAAACCGTCCCGGAATTCAACGACTTGCTGGAGGTGGATACCATGCTGGCTGAAACGGTACAGGAATGGACCAAGGCGTGGCAGGCCCAGGGATGGTCCAAGGGCAGACAGGAAGGATTTCAAGAAGGACGCCAGGAAGGACGCCAGGAAGGACGCCAGGAAGGACGCCAGGAAGGGATCCAAAAAGGATTGCAGGAGGGAGAAGCTGCCCTTCTGTTACGCCTGATTCAACGGCGTTTCGGCCCCCTGACCGAGGCATCGATCCATCAGATCCAATCCGCAAACAGGGACACCCTTGAGTTTTGGGGAGACCGGATCCTCGAAGCCAAGACCCTGGATGATGTATTTCAGGATCCAGAATAGGGATTATTTTCATCAAACCTTGGCCAATCCCCATATTGAAAGATGTTGCCGAAGTATTTCCTTGATAAATATCATTCCCGGCAAATCCCATGATGGAATGATCTTTGCCGACGCCATCCCCTCCCCCGATAAACGCCACTCCGATCCGACACCGGAACATCCCGCAGAAAAATAAATTCATGTCCGGCCACCAGGAGAAGCCCACCTGGATGCTTGTTCATGTTTCTGATTGATCGCAAAAATCATCATTCAGAAGCAATTCCCCAGCATTCCCGCGAAGAGGGACACCCCTTTTTCTTCTTGATCGTTCTCCCCACCCTCAAATAGGAACCTCCACGACGATGTCATGACATTTGATGCAACGCCCCGAAGGGGGATGATGCCGGGTGGAGTCAGGCAGGATGGGGGGACCGACCTTTCTGAACGTAGAAGCTTTTTCCCAGGCTTTGCCCACAGGGGTGATCGGCTGGCTGCCGGGCGGTGGTCCGCCGATGATCAGGTGACATTTGGTGCAGGGACCCCAATAGGAATGAGGAATCCTGGCATTACGGTTAATTTGGGGAATCATCTTGACCACAATCTTGCGCGTTTTTTTCGGTGCAATGATGTCGCGCACCGGTTTGTCCATGGAAGGCTCCGTCGGTGCAGGCATGGAACCAAAAATTTCTCCCTTCACCTGCCGCGACACCTTGTCGGTCGCCATCCAATCCTGAAACAGGCGATTGACAGAGCCGCCGAAACGCTCTCTGGCCACCAACCCCGCAACCACAAGCACCATCACCACCATGGCCCCCGCGAACAAACGCCCCCCGGGATTGCCTTGAGCCGGTTTCTTCATTGCCTACCGCAACTTGTTGGACCAAAGGGCAAAGCCCTCGTCGTTGCGTAAATGACAGATACGTCCATTGACCTGAATTTTTTTGGCATAAACCAGGGCATCCTTGTTTTTGCGATCAAAGCGAAACCCCATTCCGGTCACGGTGCTGTCATGGTTCAATGGACAATTCACCAATTTCAAAAACCAGTGGGGTGCCACAGAGATTTGCATTTCACCCCCCACCGGATCATGAATCCATATATGAATCTGACCATCGTTCTGTTGAATTTCGGTAATCTGTTGCACCTTCCCGTAAAATTGCACTCGCGGGGCCTGCTCGAAATTCAACGGACCACCCGGTTGCGGCACCGGCTGATCAGCAACCGTATTGCCCACATTCTGCCCCGCCACCGGCGTCATATGCGGTTGTACTCCGTTCCACAACGATCCCGGCACCTCGGAATGATTCGCCATGGCCCCCGGCATGGCCACGAACAACGCCTGCCCCCCGCCCTGATCCATAACAGACAATGCCTGCTCACGACCGTCACCCTGATGATGCCAGAATGCATCAGGCAAAAGCGCCACCACGACAATCACCACGATCACCGCCGCCGCCAGGAATGCCAAGCCTTCCTCTACCTTCATGGTTCCCTTCCCGATGACCGTTCCTTCACGACGACATCATGCCATTTCATGGGGCGTCAAGAACACATAAACCCCACCAATATGATCCACCGCGTTGATAATCCGTTTCTTCAAGACATCGACGATGACATCCCCTTCATACACATACAAAGAACCATCAACCTCCACACTCAATTCCACATGCAACTCGTCACCGATCGTCCGGGCACGCATGTAGGACACCCCCAGAATACCACTGACGCTACGTACCACATTGTAGATTTCACGCAACTCTTCCACCTCGGGCGAAGCATCCATGAGACCATCAATGGCATCCTTGATCAACTCGACGGCGATATGGATGATCACCAGGGCAACCCCTGCCGCTGCCAAAGGATCGGCAATCGGGAAACCAAAGACCGCCAGACCAATACCGATCATCACCGCAATCGAAGAAATCGCGTCGGAACGATTGTCCCAGGCGTTGGCGATAATGGCGGGGCTGTTGTTTTCACGTCCCACGCAACTTTGATAGTGGTACATCAACTCATTGGCGATCACCGAAACCCCCGCCCCCAACAAGGCAATGGCATTGGGAGCACTGTAATCCCCCTTGATAATGGACGTCAGCGCACCAATGATGATGAATGCCGCACCGGTCAGAAGAATGATGCCGACGATGGCCGATGAGATGAACTGAATCTTGCCATGGCCATAAACATGATCTTCATCCGCAGGCTTGCCGGAAATTTTCATGCTGATCATGGTGACGGTGGAAGCGAGAATATCTGCCGCTGAATGGAATGCATCGGCAACCAATGCCGAGCATCCGCTGTACAACGCCAAAACACTCTTAAAGATGACCATGAACACATTCATGGAAAAGGCGTACCACACCACCGTGCCTTTACAATTGGGACAGTGGGGATATTTCATGGCGCGTCTCCTTGATCACCGGATGATCACCGGATCGTTGCCCGGCATCCACATATGAATGGTGCGACGTCGCTGTCTCCTGTCCTGCCAAACGCAAGACAGAACTCAATGCACGCAAATGTTGCGCATGCTCGGGATCCAGCACGACCGCCTCCTTGTAGGCCAATACCGATTCTTCGTGCCGACCCAGATGCCCCAGCACCTCCGCCAGGCGAAACCACAAGGTGGATCGATACCCGGGGTCATTCGGCGCACGCGCCAATTGTTTACGAATCCATCCCTCAGCCCAACCGTGCCGCCCAGAACCAATATAAGCCACGATCAGATCGTCGTCCAGCCATGTACCACCCGTTTCATCCCGTTGCCTCGCATTTTCCAGAAAACCCAACGCCCGGTCACAAGCACCCAGTTTTAAATAACACCGTCCCAATCCCGACAATACCTCGACGTTCCCGCCATCCTTTTCCAATGCCTTGCGGTAACAAAACACCGCGTCATGAATCATTCCCTGTTGAAAAAAACGGTTGCCGCGTTTGGTATAATAGTGACTCCACCTCATCGCCCCCTGGGAAATCAGATCGATGTAGGTGTGCATGACCTTCCCGGACAACCGGTTCAACCATTCAAATACCGAAAGCAACGCAAAATGCCACTGATCGAACCTCCGTGACCGTGCCCCCGATCGTGATGGCACACGGGATAACACCATTTTCGTCGGTTCAGAATCGACCCTGTCCAGCAAACCTTCCATCAACACTTCATCATCCAAACATTCCGACCAGGAACGAAACGTCTCTGACCCCTGTTCCGGAACATTCATCCCTGCCATCCCAGATCCCACCGATCCGGATGACCCCGATGCCAAAGGCTCAGGATCAGATCCCCCCTTTACTCCCGAATGTACAAACGGTTGCGCCTCGGACTCCACGTCAGATTTCGCCTCAAGTTCCACCACGGGTTCTGCCTTGAGTTCAACCCCGGATGCCGCCTCAAGTTCCACCTCGGGTTCTGCCTCGGGTTCTGCCTTGAGTTCAACCCCGGATGCCGCCTCAAGTTCCACCTCGGGTTCTGCCTCGGGTTCTGCCTCGAGTTCAACCTCGGATGCCGCCTCAAGTTCCACCTCGGGTTCTGCCTCGGGTTCTGCCTCGGGTTCTGCCTCGAGTTCAACCTCGGATGCCGCCTCAAGTTCCACCTCGGGTTCCACCTCGGGTTCTGCCTTGAGTTCAACCTCGGATGCCGCCTTGAGTTCCACCTCGGATGCCGCCTTGAGTTCCACCACGGGTTCTACCTTGAGTTCAACCTCGGATGCCGCCTCAAGTTCCACCTCGGGTTCTGCCTTGAGTTCTGCCTTGAGTTCCACCTCGGATGCCGCCTTGAGTTCCACCACGGGTTCTACCTTGAGTTCAACCTCGGATGCCGCCTCAAGTTCCACCCCGGGTTCTGCCTTGAGTTCTGCCTTGAGTTCCACCTCGGATGCCGCCTTGAGTTTCGCCACCACCGGTGGATCCATCACTGAATCGTCCCGTGCATTTTCTCCCAGGGCGGTTTCTTCCACCCTCAATGGATCTGGAATCTCCAACTCCGGTTTCACTCCCGCTGCAACGACCGACACCGCTGCCCCAGACGCAATCGGCGCGACCTCTGCCCCGGGCATCGCATCCAACTCTGGCACAACCTTTTGAATACTGGAGAACACCTTCAACTCAGACTGTGAAAAACCCTCCCCACTCCCCTCCGAATCCCCTCTGCCCTGGGTTTTCTCACCTGATTCAGCCGGCATGTCCGCCCATCGGTGTTCCTGAACGGTTGTCGGAATCCGCCACGGGAATACCGCCGCCGGAACAGCACGCACGACCCGGGAGGGCGTTGCCGTTTCCTCCACCCACGCCGCTTCTTCCTCCGTCCCAGCCACCCCCTTATGGAACCGTTTGCTTTTGTCGAGGAGGCGGGCAAACGCACCACTCTGGCCCTCTTCGTGGAATTGGGGTGTCAATCGCACCTCCGGGTGTACTTCCGCAGGTTGCACCCCGGGTTCCTGCTCCGTCGCCACCTGCCGTACCTCCACCATCGGGACGGGAACCATCACCGTCGATACGATGGCCCCCTGTGGCGCCTCATCCCGTCGCACCCCACCCGACCCGGGACCCCGATTCCCTGTCAAACCCTCGATAAAACGCCGGGCGGCTCCAGCCTGCGGTACATCCCGAGACGTTTCCGGTAATGTCAATCCACGAGGCGCAAGCGGAGCCGGTCGCCTGTCCAAATCCGCCTCAGAGCCGACACGCCGACTGACGACAGGTTGTTCCCCTGGGGCATCTTCCGTATCGATTCCGAACAGATGCCCACCCATCGATGCCTCCCGCCGGCGTGCCATGGCATGAAACAATTCCAATGGCGTCGGCTCGGTGCTTTGCCGCCTCCGGATGGGCAATATCGGTACATTCCCCTCGGCCCGTTCCACATTCATCCCACCCGAGTCGGCACCCAACCCCACGTCGCCATCCAAGGTCTGCCCCAGGGACAGACGTGCACCCAATAATGCAACGTGAGGCTCCCGTTGTCGCGGAGCCAACCGTTGCCCCGGTTCCTCCATGACATTCACGACAGGGACCGCCACATTCTCTTCCATCTGTTCTCTGAAATCAGGCCTGATCGTTTCTTGTGATGGTTGCAAATCCATGGAGGGTTTGAAAACGACCTCGTCAGTATCGGGCATGCCCCGGAACACATCCTCCACGGCTTCCCGTACTCCGGAAAAGGTCACGCCAGATTTCAATCCCTGATCCAGAGATCCCCCATCCACACGACCCCCTTCATCGCGATCCTCTCCGGAAACCGTCCCTGTCGCCTTATAGGCGTGGCGTCTCATCATGGCAGCACGGATCATGACATCCATGCGGCCCTGGGGAGCCTGCCAAAGACTTTCTTCCAGGTTCGAGGAGGAAGGTTGATCCATGGGCGTCACCAGAGAAAGGAAGGAAGCGGCATGGTACTCTAAATCAAAAGCCCCAATGATTGCTTAACCGCAAAGGCGGGGACCCCTATTTTGACGCGATCATTTTTTTTCAAAGCTCCTCAAGATATGCCGCCTTCTTGAATTGAGCCACCGAATCCACATGACGCCCCATCTGTTCCAGAGTGAACCCAAGGGCACGGTGCACCTTGGGATCATCCGGACGAACCTCCAGCGCCTTCTCAAAACAGGCAACCGCACGGTCATGCTGTCCCAATTGATCCAAGGCCAACGCCAGGCGGTGGTTGAGATGGAAATTTTTCGGATCATCCTTCAGTGTCCGTTCAAGAATTTCCACTGCCTTGGCATACTCCCTGGTCTGCAGATAAGCCATGCCCAGAATGGAACCCACCCGGATACTCCCCCCCCCCAATGCCACAGACCGTTCCAACAATTCAATGCCATCACCGATACGATCCATCTTCAAATAACAAAATCCCAGATGAAACAGGGTATCCTCGTCTGCAGGCCATTCCAACAACACCTGCTCCAACATCGATACCCCAATGTCGTACCGCCCGCGTCGGGTATATTCCACCCCTCGCTCCCGATAGAAACGAACCCTCAAATCCGCATCGACCGTGAAAAACCGATTGAACCCTTCCGTGGAAGAGAGATAGACCTTTTTGATCAGGTGCAGGGCGGCATGAAAGAAAAAACCAATCTCGGAGATGGGATTCACATTCCGATGTTCAGATCTCACAGAGTACACTCCTGTACGACATGGAAACCCTTCCCGATGAATCCTCTAAGGAATGATCGGATGGCAGGCCTGACAGGGTCCCCGATCCATATGAGGTCGAGACACCCCTGCCTTGATCGGTGGTGGTGGCAGGATAACCCCGTCGGGGTCGGGAACCAAATGTCCAGTGGTCCCGACGGCATGGCAATCGGTACAGGGTCCCCGATAGGGATGGGGCATGATGTCCCCCGGAAGGATCATGGGTGCCGTTTCCACCTGGGCAAACCCCAGATTTTCCCCCGGGACGGCCTCCAGTTGAAAATTTTGCACCTGTCCCTGACGGTACACCGTGATCGATACCCGTTCCAGATCCTGGACATTCCGACTTTCCCGATAAAAATCCTTCAATCGCACCACCGGTCGCTGATGGATCGCAATCACCACATCGCCCGCCAATAAACCCGAACGGGCCGACTGCAAACTGACTTCATCGATCAACACCCCCTCAAGCTTCATCGGAAGATTCAATTTTTTCTTGAGTTCTGTTGAAAGCGGCAACGCTTCCATCCCCTGCCAATGCGCTTCAGCCAACTTGGGATCGGGGGCGACGAACCCGGGCACCTGCATCAGGGGCGGTGCCCGGGCTGCGAGTGCCGGACCGTTGCCCCCCACACGCACCGGTGGGGTCATTGCCACGGTCTGGGCAACCGGTGCCACCGGCCCCCCCTGAACCATCACCGTCCCACCCCCCGGGACCGTCTCCTGCACACGGGAACCGTCAGGCTCGTCAAACAATCCGATCACCAGGATCCCCAGGAATACCAGGATACCAAGGGTCACCACCTTTTGTCCCGAATCGTTCATGACACCATCATGCGCACGGAAATGATGAACATCAACACGGCATATATCCACCGCAACATGTTCAGCGGTGCCACCGTCGTCAACCAGGCACCGACAAACCCGCCGAAATAGGCTCCGGGGGTCAGGATAAGCGCCAAGGCCACCGGTGTGATGAACGAAAAGGCACCACTTTGAATGCCATGGATCATGGCCACCAACGATCCGACGATGGAGGCGAAAAAGACCAGAACCGCACTGTTGGCGATGGCGCGACGCAAAGGAGCCTGCAACACATAACGTTGCAACGGTACCTCGATCACCCCGCCGGTGATCCCCAGAATACCGCTGATGACCCCCATCGGCAATCCGAGCAGCCCATGTGCCAGGGTCGAATGCCCCACCATGGACGAAGGGTAGGATCCCGTTGGTTCACTCGCACCGATGGCCCGTTGAAGATCCCCCAACAAACCCTCCCGAGTTTTCGATTCAGAAATTTCCACCAACATTTTAATGGCCAGAAAAAGGGCAAAAATGCCCAACATGACGCGAATCACCCCCACGTTCAACACATTCCCCGTGAAATAACCCAACACCCCCCCCACCATGGCCCATGGGACCATGGGTTGAATATCAGACCAGCGATAGACATGGTCGCGCCGATAGCGCAACGACGCCGCCCCATACATGAAAATATTGGTAATGTAGGCCACCGGACGTACCAGCAACAGTCCATAGCCGAAAATTGACATCAAACCGATGACCTTGATGATCCCCCCACCCATGGTCATCATGCCACCACATAATCCAGAAAAAAATCCAAGCAACAACAATCCAAAAAAAGTCGGGATCGGAAACCCGAAAAACCGTTGCACCGTGTCGTGCCGGTTGCCCGTACCTGCGTTGATCTCCGTCATCACCTCATGAGGAAAGGAAAGCGCACGCCCCATTTGTACTTCCAGCATGGCCCTGGCCCGGTTCCACCATTCATCCGCCTTGCGCGGCGGTCGTTCGATGACGGGAGACTGCGGCTGAATCGTCATGGCGGCCGGGATCGCCTGGCCGACCCCGGTTCCTCCAGGCACGCGATCAACCAATGCCTGGACCGGGAAATCGATCACATCCTGGAAATGGGTGACCACGACGTGGGCAGGAAGGGCATATCCCAGAAAGGTATTCCCCGGGGCCTGGATCAACAGGTTGATCCCCAGCAGCCGACCTTTTTCATCCACCAGGGGTCCACCCACCATGGCCCAATGATTGACCGCACTGGTGGCAAGCAAATGGGTCAGCTCCGTCGTTCCAACACGTACCGGAATCTTGGAAACCTCTGAATTGATCACCCCGGCATGGCGCAAAACCGATGAACCGTCCGGATCACCCCAGGCCACGGCGGGACTTCCCGGACGCAAGGGACGCGAATCTCCCGGAATGAGATAGGGAAACACATCATTGGAGACGATCTTGAGCAATGCCAGATCATGTTCGACAACCGCCTTGACCAGGCGCCCCGGGTATTGTCTGGGTCCCACGGGCGTTTGAACGCGGATGAAAATTTCCTTGAGTCCATCCAGCAGATGGTTGGCGGTCATCACATGACCGTTGGCGGTCAGCAGCACGCCCGACCCCACCGAAACGAATCGGTTCCCCCCGCCAGAGGCGCTTGAGATGCCGGCAATATTGACCAGCGCGGCCCGCACCATGGTATCGACCGGGTCATGGCCCGCCGCCGTTGGCAACGCCGCCACTTCGACCGTCGGCACGGTTGACGGGTGGGACAGGTCGGCCAGGGCACGCAACTCCTGCCGATGTTCCTGGATGAGATGAATCCCCCAGGCGAAGGTCCCAAAAATCAACAGAGAAAAAACGACGGCGGGAACTTTCCAATTTTGACGACAAAAAGGAGGAGGGATCAACTTTTTCTTGGGCTTCATCATGGATATCCGGCTCGCCCAACCCCGGGGCGTGTTGACATTGATATGATCAAGAAAAAAAAATGATCTGGGGAATTGCCCCCAGGGTTTTGATTTTGTTTTTGATGTTGACCTTGTTTCTAAATCCCCCACAGGGGGGATGTAAAAACAAGGTCAACATCAAAAACACGGGGGCAATTCACCAGCCCCCTTTTTTCTCTTGATCATCATAAACATCAGACACCCCTCAAGGGTGCGACAACCCAATGTCTTGCGAAACTTCCTGCCGCAATTGTTCATAAGTCGCCTCGCCATCCTGATGGGAACGAAATTGTACCCCCACATCGCCCACATGGGGAATCGAAGCCAGCAACGCCTCCTCGACCTTCATGGCCAAGGATTTTGCCCGCATCAACGTCAATTCGGGATCGACACCGATAATCAACGTGATCCACAATTCCTGGCCCACCTGCCGGGTCCGTACTTCACCAACCTCCCGCACCCCCTGAACCCGTAACGCCTCCATGCGAATCCGTTCCACCACATTCCTGGGTGCCGCCGTATCCATGAGACCCCGAAATGCATTCCAGAAGATTTCCCCGGACAGATAGATCAAATGAATACTTTCAAACATGGCAACCACCGTATCGAGCCACGGAATGCCCAGATAATGCGACCCCACAATCCCCATGGCCACTGCCATCGACGAATAACCATCCGCCAGATGATGCTTGGACAACAATTCCACCACCGGCGAATTGATTTCAGTGCTGACACAACGGGTGTAACGGTGCAAAAACCAGTTGATCCCCACCGACAACAACGCCGTCCACAAGGCGATCAAGTGCGGCGCGTTATGTTTTCCCTCCAAAAAATTGCCCGCAGAAAAATAAAACAACAACCCCGTCACCACCAACAACACCAGACCGATCACCAAAGCCAATAGGAATTCAACCTTGCCATGGCCAAAAGGGTGTTCCTGATCCAATGGTTTCCGGGAAACCTTGAGGCCGACGATGATGATCACAGAGGTCACCACATCCTTGGCCGAATACAGACCATCGGCCACCAGGGCGTGCGAACCGGAAAAAACACCGATGAACAGTTTGAGCATCGACAGGATCAGATTGGTCGCGAAACCAATCCAGCCAACCGCTTCATAACAGACAACACATTTGGAATAGCGCATGATCTATATGCTTTGATTAAATAATACTCAAGGATGATGAAATCATGATGAACCCCTAATAGTCGCCATCATCCCTGCCCTTTTTTCCACCCGTTCGAACAATGAAATAAAAAACAGCCAACGCAAACCCCGCAATGAACGCCCCGGCCAACGCCAGAATAACCGGCATCTCCACCGCTTCACCAAAAACAAACCGCACCTCAACCCCATGCATGTTCTGTGAGGTGAAAATCAACAACAAGATGGCAAAAATCAATGACAAAATCAGCCGAAGCACGCCCAACATTCCTTGCCGTCGAGAGGATGGGACAACACACGCTACAGAAGCCCTGCGGGCAGATCATCAACAACAAAAACCCGGGGGCAATCCCATAAGCCCCCATTTTATTCTTGATCATTTCAAAGCCGTTCGGCCAGCTTCCCCACCAGCGGAAAACGCCAGGTCCGCCCCAGGAATACCGCGATCAATCCCGCCACCGACAGACAAAAACACAAAACACTCGAAACCAGGAAAAACAGTTTGCCAATGACAGGGATCACCAAGGCGAAAACCGCCAAAACCTCCCATATCCAAAGGATCACCCCCTGACGCGCATGCGTCTGGATGAATGGATCCACCCGCCCCAATACCAACGGCACCAAAGCCAAAATACCCAGATAGCTCATGGCCGCAATCACCTGCGTCCCTGTCAAAGTCGGTCTTGTCATGGCCATTTCCTCACAAAGATCATTCCCCCATCACATCGCCAACCTGGGTCCAATAATCGGGCGGCAACTCGGTCGCCAACTTCAGGGCACCCGCAGCACCCGCATAATCAGGCTCATCCACCTTGAACACATGAACCTCACCAAACGCTTTCAACCCCTCTTTCAAGGCCACATCCAACCCCCGGATGGCAGACCCCCCCCCCGCAAGGATGATGTTTTTCATCGCCTCCGCCTGGTCCTCGGGGTCGAATACGTTGACCAGTTGTTCCAAATTTTCCAAAATATCGGGAATGATGGTCTCGCAGGCGAAACGAACTTCGCGCTGAATATCATAATTTTTTGGTTTTCCGCCCGAACGCAGTTCGACAACCGCCATTTCCTGATATCCCGGACCGACATGGCTGAACCGCTCCTTGAGCTTTTTCGCCAACAGATGGGTCATCTGGACTTCAGGATGGGCCTCGGAAATCGCCGATGCCAGGAGGTCGTCGATGTAATTGCCCGCCTTGAGCAACGTCACCTGTTCTTCCGGCAACGGAATGGTCCCCTTCATGGCACATAGATCGGTCGTCCCCGCACCGATGTCGATGATGATGGCATTGGTCAACCGGTTCAACCCATACGCCACCATGAACGGTTCCGACACCACCATGGACAGATCCATCACCTCATCGGCAATCTTCAACAGTTGCCCCTTGTTGGTCACCGACGCCCGGGCCGGAACCCCGAGAATGCCACACAAACGATCCCCGGCGGCAGGAGAGACCAGACCCACCGCATGTTTGAGCAATTCCCGCGCCGCCTGGGTATTCTGCTCCCCCGTTTCCTTGAGCACCCCATCCTCCAGGGGGAAATGGAGATCCATGTAGGATTTTTTGGCCAGTGCTTCATCACCTACGGCAAACGTCCTGTTGAGCAGTTTGACCCCGAGAATATCCTTGGGATAGCCGACCACTGATCGTACCAACCCCTTACCTCCGCGACTGGACATGATGGTGGTACGGGAGGTACCCAGATCAATCCCCAGAAACAGCGTCTTATCCATTTCCTGAATCATTCCAATCGACTCCCCGTTGAAAGCTTCAATAACCACACCCGTGGTTCAAAGAACAGACCCGAACCGACCTCTGTCCCAAGCCCAATGAATGGGTAGAATTATTGCAAGGTGGCAAACATACGTTGTTTCATCCGTTCAATTTCCACCAATACACCCGTCTGCGACTTGACCGATTTGATGGCTTGATCCAACGCCTGTGCCGAAAGGACCGGCACACCATTGATGGCCACCACCAGGTCCCCTTTTTTGATGCCGGCCCGCTGTGCCTGGGCACCGGGATCGATATCCGTCACCAAACCACCCCACTTGCCTGTGAGGTCGGGATTGCGCTGCCATGCCGCTTGATCCATGGGGACCATCTCCATCCCCATCCATTCAAACTCGGTGGGCGCGGCGGGTGCGGTTTGCCGGAGTGGTTGACCGGGAAACGCCGGAGCATCCGGGACGGGATTGCCGAATGATCCCTGGTTTGCCATCCCCCCCGGATTCATGCCGTTCTCCCCACCCGGGACCGGCTGCGGCGGCATCGCCATGGATGGCCTCATGGTGACCATGGGTTCGGGAACCCCAGGCGGTACCATGACAGGTTGCGTCATTGGCATCTGCCCCGCCACCGGCAACCAGGTCGCCGAAGGTGCCTGGCCACCGACATTCATGTTGGCAGTGTTCAATTCCATCCGAACCCCGTCGCGATACACCAACAGGCGAAGCACCTCCCCCCGTTGCACTCGATCAAACACCTCCTGTACCTGTTCGACCGTTCGCAGCCAGCGACCATCGGCCTTGAGGATGACATCATCCACCTTGAGGCCCAACGATTCCCCGGGCAACCCCGGTGTCACCGAATTGACCGCCGCCCCAAACGGGACCGGCACCCGCAACCGCTCAGCACTGGTCGCATCCAACAGATTCCAGACAATCCCGATCCCACTGTCCCCCGCAACCGCAGGGGCATCGGGCACCCCGGCAACCGTCACCCCGATGGCACCCCCGGGGGTGAAAGAAAATTGTTGCATGGCATCAAAATTGCCCTCATCCGCCGCCAAACCGGCACCCCGCAATCCCATCTGTCCCGCCGGTCGATGCAGACCCGGACCGGGTCCCACCCCGAACGCGATGGGCTGAGTGGCAGGAAGGATTTGATGGCAGTTGGTACAAGGCCCCCAATCCTCATGGGGCATCGTGGCATCGGCCCGGATGGGCGGACCCGGATTACGGGGGGCTGCGACCGATGGACGGGTCAGGGCAACCGGTTGTGGTCCGGGAAGGATGTCATGACAATTGGCGCAAGGACCGCGATCACCATGGGGCGGCTGGGCATTGGCCTGAATGGGGGGCGGTGGACGGACCGCAATATGTGCCCCCGCCGCCTGCCCCGGCATGGGCAGATCAGGACGAACCCCGGGCAGCGTGATCCAATCTTCGAGAAAATCACGGGCGGCATTGATCGGAACCGCGAAACCAACCCCCGAAAACGCACTGGTGGTGGTATAGATGGCGGTATTGACCCCGATCACCCACCCCTGCCCGTCAACCAGAGGACCGCCGGAATTGCCGCGATTGATGGCGGCGTCGGTCTGCAACAATCCTTTATGCAAAACCCCGCCAATATTGACCACCTTGCGCTTGCCGGACACAATCCCCTTGCTGACCGAATGATTCAACCCATACGGCGAACCGATGGTGATGACCGAATCACCAATCTGGGCGTTTTCGCTGTTGCCGAGGGCGGCAGGCTTGAGTTGGATGTCGGCAGACTCGATCAACAGCAGCGCCAGATCCCTGGTATTGTCCCGCGCCACCACTTCGGCAAAAAAACTTTTATCACCTGCCCCGTTGTACACCAGGACAACGACATTTTTGGCATTTTCCACCACATGGAAATTGGTCAGGACATGTCCTTCCGTCGTCACGATGATCCCGGAACCGATACTCTCCTGGGACACGCCACTGAACGGATCGGCAAATTGCAGACTGCCGGGTGCGGGTGCCTGAACCGCCCGTGGCAGCTCGGGACCGTTGACCGGAGAATTGGCCTGGTCCCCCTGGGCGGGCTGAACCCGGGGCGAAGATTCACTATGGGCACTGATATTGACCACGCTCGGCATCATGGACCGAACCACCGCCGCAAATCCCCCGGGCCGGTTCAGATGGCCGGTGTCGGGGGTTGGAAAATCGACCGGTCCCTGCGATGGCATCGGCATGGCGGCTGGAACCGCCTGGGGTTGACCGGGGAAAGGGGCCCCCTGGGGAACGTTGGCAACCTGCGCCGCAACACGCTCACCCCGGGTCACGCCATTGTATCCGGAATACCAATACCCACCAATCATGATACCAATTGCAATCACGACGATGAGGTAGAGATACTTGTGATATTCCTTGCCACAAAACTTATCCGATCCGGTAGACTTGAGCGCCATGAGCCTCTACTCATCCCTAAATGCCGTTTTGCCACCCGTTTCCTCGTCCACCCCCACCTCATCCTGATGCCCGGCATCACGGATACGGGTGATTCCCGCCCCAAGGGCGACAAAACCGATGATGATCAGCAACAGGGAAACCAAGCCACGCAGCATTTCCACCACGGACCACCACCAGACCGAAAGACCCCAAAGACCCAGCGCAAGGGCAAGCAATCCGAAAATGATTTTGACCATGCAATCCGTAGACTCCCAGCCATCCGCGATACAGGTTCCAGGTCACTTGGACCAAGATGCCATTATTGCAAATAACCCGTTACTTTTCAAAGACATCTAAATCAAGGCCACAGCCTTGTCCTTCCTTGCGACAAACCTCATGGGCGTCAGAACGTAAAACCCATAGACCGTATGCCATAATCATGAAATTTGCAAGCCCGGTGAATATGAACGGGGCCGTCGGGCTGATCATGTCGAACAGGAAGCCGCCGATCTGGATGAAAAAGATGATGCCGATACAGCCCACGGTGTTGAACGCCCCCATGACCGAACCACGGGTATCCTCCGGCGACAAGTCCAGGGCCAGCGTTTGTGGCGCCAACAGGCAACCCGCCTGACCCAGACCGACGAACAGTGCCGGGAGATAGGTCCATCCACTCAAGGGGTTCATGATCAACCCCATGCCGGTAAATCCGACACCTGAAAGGACCATACCCAGGGTCAAGGATTCGACGCGACCAAAATTATGGATCAACCACCCCCAGAAAGGGAGGCTCAGAAGGATGATCAGACCAATGAAGCCGATGACCATCCCCGCCCGGGCCGCCGCCCGGGCATGACCGACCTCGGGGAGGAGATCGGCGAAATAGATGAACCAGGTCATCAGAAACAGGCCGATGATCACCATATCGTTGCGTGACGAAAAGGCGGCCATGAAACTCAGACGCAACTCTTTTTCCTGCCTGAGCAGCGCCATGACCTGTTTGAAGGGAAAGGTCTTTTCCCGGGACAGAGGTGCCTTTTCCACCAGGAAATGACGCGTGAGCCAGGCACCGGCCACTGCGGTGACAGCCGGAATCATCATGACCAGGGTCAGTCCGATGTATTTGGGCAGTTGCATGAAGACGGCATACACCAGTGTCGCCCCGAAGGCGGTCATGAACCCCACCTTGGCCAGCAACATGGGCCGATCTTCACGGGTGGAATAATCGCCGGTCAGGGTACCCAGTTGCGGCCAGACGGCGGTGGAACCAATCGACATGAGGATGCGCGCACCATAAAAAACAGCCACGCCGTTGATCCCCACGAGCAGACCGAGTTCAAGACAGAACGGCGTCAGCGCGGCAGTAATGGCGGACAATACGAACCCGTAGTACATGATGGGAATCCGTCCGAAGCGATCTGAGAGATACCCCAGATAACCGACGAACAGCAGATCGACCAGTTCGGTGATCACCTGGATATTGGCATTGATGAAACCGGCATTATCCCGCTCCAGTCCCAAACCTTTCAAAAACAGGGGTTGGGTAGCCAATACCAGGGTCATGAATATCATCGACAATGCGACAACCAGGTACAGACTGTTACGCTCGGCTTGATTCGGGTCAATGGACATGGGGGAAATGGGGGTTCTCTTCAATGGTGAGCGAAACGGGTGCCATTCGATTCATGGGTCAGCCATATTTCAATTTATTATGAAGATTGACCGGAAGATCCAGAATCACGGAAAACCGGGAAAACCGGATTTCATCTCCCGCAGCGACATTTTTAGTCCAGAAAGGAGCCAGACGGCTGCCATTGACAAACACCCCGTTGCTTGACCCCATATCACGGACAAAGCAGGCGGGACTCAAGGTTCCGTCGCCGACATCCAGACGAAATTCAGCGTGTTCGGCAGAAATGGAAGGTTCTGCCAGGACGATGTCGCATTTGACAGAGCGCCCCATGATGATCGTGACAATATTTTTTTTTCTGTATTCGTTAAAACCACTTTTCCATGGAACCAGGGGAAATACACTGTGTTCAAGAATTTTCAACCGTGTCGGTTCTTGTTTACGCTGCTCCGGTTGGAACATGACCGTTCCGGCAACATTTCCACCCCCTTCTTCAACGGGCAGATTCCAACCCCGGTGCAGTCCAGACCCTACCAGAATCCAATCGGGCATCACCGACAGAAAGGTTTTCTGGTCATGCTCCCGGGCAAACTTTTTGAGCGCCTGGAAATCGAACTTTCCCGTTTCATCCACAAGGTCTTTCAAAGATGTCACAACCTTTTCCTCCGATGGACACATTGGAATTACAAGGAAAACAGTCTCAATTCCCTCATCCGGATCCATGCCGTTGGACAATAACCGATCCCGGCCGGATTTACCACCACTCCCGACGATGGAACTATTCAGGCTGAAGGGTGACCGTCATATTCTTGTCCATGGCATCAAGGGTGATCCATTGACGAACCGTGCGATGGCGATCCGCGGAAACCTCGAGATGATAATCCGCCTTGGGGAGTTTCATTCCGGGTTGATATTTGGGAGTGATATTGAGAATTCTGACCTTGGCATCCTTGGGTTCGGTCACGATGGTCAGAGCGAAAAGGGACTCCTTGGTTGGAATATCCTGGCTCGTTTCCGTGGTTGGAACATCCTGACTTGATTCATCGGATGCAGCGGGCGAAGGCCGTTGGACCACCATGGGCGGATTCGAGGAAGGAATGGCATGCGTCCGCAGGAATATCGCCCGCCACCCCGGATAGAACACCGGTTGCAACATCAGTGCAAACCCGAAACCGATGAACAGACAGCGTCGCTGGGTCTTCCAACCATCGGACAGCATGGCCATGCCACGCGCGAAACCTTTGACCGGATGAGGTGACGCGGTATTCCCGGTAACGGACTGTCGGGTGTCACCCGGGGCGCGCAACGAGTTCAACCATTCACGGACGCTTCCAGGGCGTTTTTTCAGGTCGATGATCAATGCCTGATCAATGGCGTTCAAAAGCCGTGCGGGATATCGGTTGGCCAATGTTTGGGAAAGGGAAACCAGTGGATCGGGACGGTCGGAAGTCAGCTCCTGAATCCGTTTGCCCGAGGATGGCGGCGAAGTCCCCGTCAACATATGGTACAATACCGTCCCCAGGGCATAGATATCGGTCCATGGACCCTGTTCCCCATCCTCCATGAACTGTTCCGGGGGGGCATTGGCGGGAGTGGCGATGACCGTCAGTCTTCGATCCTGGTTGCGATCCATCATGGTCTGCCGGGCGGCACCGAAATCGAGCAATACGGGAATGCCGCCGGGACGGATGATGATATTGTCGGGTTTGATGTCACGGTGAATGATCCCCGCATCATGGATCAACTCCAGTCCCGAACACAGATGACGGATGAAGCGGAACAATTCCTCGGTGGTGAACCGTATCCCACGAAACCATGTCTTGTGCTTTTGGATATGAACGGGAAGGCTGTCACCGATGATATATTCCATCACCAGATATGCCGTGCCATATTCCTGAAAAAAGTGGATGACCCCGACGATGGCGGGATGTTTGAACTGGGCCAGGGTCTGCCCTTCCAGAGTGAACCGTTCCATCCCCCACCGCAACAACTCCTCGTTGCTCCCGGGTTTGGGAACCACCTTGACATCATCTCGACGCTCGACGAAACTTTTTGGAAAGAATTCCTTGATGGCAACCTCTCGTCCCAAATTCTTATCGTATGCCAGATAGGTGATGCCAAACCCTCCCGCCCCGAGAACCCGTAGAAGCTTGTATCCATGAAGTACGGATCCCAAAGGCAGGTGCGCCGTGTTTTTCTTTCCCATAGTGTACAATCCCAGGAAAAATCTACCCCAATCAAATCCCCGTGAAAAATAAAGGTACCTGTTGTATTATATTTAACCGGTTGACGTAACCTGTAAAACCTACAAACAAGATCGTCCCGACCATCCGCTTGATACGAGGGGAAGACCATGGCCAATGCCGCGAATGCCCAGACCGGGAGTTTCAACACGGGAGCATCCGTTTCTCAACCACTCCCCGCCGTCAAGCCTTCCCCGGGGACCCCGGGAATGGAATTCGAAGCGCCCGAAGGGGCCGCAAAGACCGTCGCAGGGAAAACCGCTGGCGCCACCAAGGGCGCAGGCGTCGCCAAGGCGACAGTTCTCCCCGCCAAAGGAGCCGCGGCACCGGCGCTCGGCGCCCCCCCCCCCCCGGGGTTGAACTGGAAGTCCCCGAAGGAATCAAGGCAGCCAAGACGGTTGCCGCCAAAACCGCCGTCGGCAAAGGGACCGCCACCCGGGCTGCCACGGGAACCCTGGTTGCAGGTAAGGGCACTGCGGGCAAAAGCATCGCCGCTTCCGCTCCCCTCACCGCCGGCAAAGGGATACTGGCCGCTTCCCCCAACGGGATTGCCATCAAGGGGATCACTGCCGGAGGTTCCTTCTGGTCGGGTAGCGTACCTGCCGTGGGGATCGGTCTTGGCAGTTGGGCACCCATCATCATCGCCGGTGCCGCCGCCGCCCTGGGTGTCGGGATTTACAGCTTTTTGAAAAACAAAAAAAACAAGATCAATGAACTTGATGATGCCGTCAGTTGAACCTTTGGGAGCCTCCATTTATGGCAAAACGTACCTGGCTGATCATGAAACGCCAATCACCCAAATCCCAATTGCTTGCCATGTTCAGCTATCTGGGGGTCCTTTGTCTCGTCCCACTGATCTTCAATAATCATGGTGATGAATACGTCCGATTTCACGCCAGACAGGGTCTTGTCCTGTGGATTTGGGGCGTGTTGGCTATTTTCAGCCTGTACATCCCGGTCCTGGGCGGATTCATATTCAGTTTTTCAGTGCTGGTCATCGCCCTTTTTTCCATTGCCGGTGTCGTTTCGGTCTTGTTCGTCCGGGCCTGGAAACTGCCCTTCATCGGTCAGATTGCGACCTTTCTGTAGCTTCGAGATGATCGGTTCCACCTTGTCACATTCGTCAACCGATGAACAGCTGTCAAATTATTGATATTGATTCATCATATCAATAGGAGCCCACGGAAAGATCGGAAATCCCGGCCTCCACACGCAACCGTTGCAAAACCTCCTGCGCATCCCCCTTGTTCTGATAAGGACCGGAGAATACACAGCTCATCGACCCGTTTTGATAACGCTTTCTGTAGACCCGAGGTGCAAGGGGACGCGCTTTCCGACCACATTCGAGGGCGTTTCCCTGCTGGGAAAAACACCCCATGGAGACATAATAACCCCGTTTTTCCCCTTCGGCGGGTGCAGGATCGAAAACACCCTCCTCCAAAGGAACCACCACCGGAACCGAAACGGCAGCCGCCGGAATCGTGGCAGGGACCACCGCCGCCACGGGTACCGCTTCCCTGGCACCCACTTCGGGCACCACGGGAGCAACAACCCCTGCATCCTTGACCACCTCACGTTCGGTCATGGCAGTCGTCACAGACGCCGCAGGTGGGGTCATCGTTGCTTCCAGAACCGCCGCCGCCCCCTCCACCATGCCCGGTACGATCGGCTGCGGCACTGGAGCCATGGCGACCATGTGATCCACGGATCCCGTCACCTCGGCATCATTCACCACGGGGACCTCCTTTGAAACGGCCTGGGCAAGTTGGACCGGATCCGCATTTCCACGCTCCGATCCCTGTCGCATCGCCTCCTGAACCGAAGATTTCAGGCGTTCATTGATCTCATTGCGCAGCCGCGACCAGTTCAATTCCCTGCGCTCATCAATTCGGTCCAGTTTGTCGCCGAGATCGGTGATCATCCGTCCCAGTTGGTCATCACGCTGTTTGAGGTTATTGTCGAGATGTTCCGCCAAACGCGCAACCATCCCTTCGACCACCACCCCCTCCGTTTCATATTTCACCTCCCTGCGAACCGGAACCGGTTCTTGGGTCATGGCGAAGAACGACAGCAGGATGAATCCCAGGAAAATCAATCCGGCAAACAGTTCCAGGAGCGTGATGGAAAACAAACCATCAGTCGGACGGATCGCAGAAAAAGTGGCCATTGTTTTGGTAATCCTTCCTGATCTTCAGGCGGGTCGGCCTGTGCGACGTACCACAGACCCATCATCTGGCTGGGCAAACATCCCCAATCATCCCTAAAGAGCAAGCATGAACCATGCCACATTGACACATCATTCAATCATTCCGACTTTTCGAGGTGTTCTCCCGTCCCTTCCGCATTCGTGCCACCTTGGCCGATCACCTCTGAAGAAAGCGTAATACCTGCGGGATCCTCAATGCTTTCCACAGCATGGGACAGGCCATAAGTGATCAGATAGGGAACACGGAAACGACGTTTGCCATCCACCAGAATTTCAAACTGACCGCGTCGGGATTCCTGTTTCCAAATGACACGGTAGATCACCTTTTTGTGGGGCGAGACGGAAAAATTCAGCCGAATCCTGCGACTGATCTGACTGCCGATCTTCACGCCCAATGATTTGGACAGCTCGCCGGAAATTTCACTGACGAACAGTTTGCCCAGGCCACTGCGCCAAGAGTTACTGACCTCGGATGCCCGGTCGAGGTCCAACGATACCGTGGCGGTACGACTGAATTCATTGTCACTGCTCAACACCCGATCACCAAACCGGTTGTCCAGGGGAACCTCCTCGGAAGCCAAAATCAGGGATTCATCGCTGATGACCAAATCCTGAAGGATTTCCACCCTGACCTCCCCGAAACCGGAGGAATCCCCTCCCGACGAAGTTTGGGCCGCCCGTTTGCCCAGCAGATACCCCAACGCCGAAAACACCCCCACCGGAAGCAAGAAAGGAAGCATGAACGCACCTCAGCCCAATAAAAACTTTAATAAATACCCGGGTACCTTCCGGATTTGATTATTGAAAAAAAAAAGGGGTCTGGGGGGTTGCCCCCCGGACTCTGACTTTAGATTTTGACTTTGGTTTTA
>PEAN01000004.1:0-11439 GCA_002753735.1 Magnetococcales bacterium DCbin4 | reverse complement strand
CCCCCCCCCCCCCTTTTTTCTTTCAACAATTCCGAACCGGGGGGTACCTGGGCAGTTACAAACTTTGAAGTCAACCCACCGATACCACTGTACCACAACCACCCCTGATGCCAAACATGACCCGATCTTTTGGAAACATCACCCAATCCCATTTTTTTCCATTGGCCCGCCACCCATTTCGCTCTATAAATGAACTTCACCGATTCAACCTGAACCCACACCGGGAGCAAACCCATGGTGCCCAACCCCGCTGCCAACATCACCCTGACCAAGGCCACCAGTGGAACCATTGCCAAATCCATTCCTGCCAAACTGATCTCCGGTAAAATTCTCGGCCTGAGCCTTGGCGCTGTCAACCCCTGGATTCTTCTGGGATTGGGCGCTGTGGGCGGTTATTATTACTGTCGCAGAAAGCGCTTCACCTTCTTTTGATCCCAAATTGCCGGCATCTTTCTTGCTTGCATCAGACGTATCCGCTGTACGTCTACCCGAGAAAGAGGCCGAATACCATGAATCCATCGACCACCGCACCCCTGGCAAACCACATCCATTCCCCCGTTGCCGATCCCTGTGCCATACCCACAGGGCGGGATGGGGCAGAGCTTCCTCCAGGCACGACCGATCTTCCTGGTGTACCCCATCTGTTCCCGGGACAAGCACCCACCGCAAAAAATTTGCTGGCGGCCTTGGATGCACAAGCGGATCCCATCGCCATCCCGAGAATTCATTTCATCACACCGCAGTCAGAGCATGACGACGCACCGGGAACCTTGGAGCGGACATTGGGAATTGCGTCGGTCAACCAAAAACGCTATGGGAAAGCGATCCTGCATTTGGAACGCGCCATCGAACTGGGGATGAACGATTATACCTGTCAAATGAATCTGGGGCTGGCCTATACCCGCGTGGGGCGCCTGGAAGAGGCGACCACATTGCTGGGTGATCTACGGAAGATGCATCCCCATGATGCCGGGGTCGCGACACTTCTGGGGAAATCGCTGCTGTTGTCGGGACATCGCCAGGAGGCCATTGCCGTCATGGGCCCGGTTGCCCTGACCCATCCGGATCGGTTCCACCTGCATTATTACCTTGGGATCGCTCATGCCAAGCTTGGTCAGTTCGAACAAGCCGTGCGCGCTTGGCGCACAGCGGCGAACCTGCGTCCTGATCACAAGGAAATCAAAGCTTGGCTTGCCAAGGCAGAACAATGATCAAAAAGAATCAATCAGCCCAGCACTCCTGACGACCAAGAAAAAAAAAGGGGTTCAGCTTTTGCGTGAACCCCTTTTTTTCATGCTCCTCAAAACGGCCACAATCGCATTGATTTTTTCTTGCGATAATAGATGTAACTCCCCACAGCGGCGGCGGCCAACAACCCGGGTCCCCAGGCCCCCAGCCCCAAACCCAATCCCAGACTCAACCCCTTTCCGGTCCAAACAGTCCCCGCCTTGGCAGCCGTGGAGGCAACCGCCGTACCCGTCTTGGCAACACCGACGGCAGCACCATTGGCCACCTTGGCAGCCTGCACCGTCTTGGCCACCTGCGCCGCCTGAAACTCAACCTTGCCCGGGCCAATCAGGGTCATCACCTCGCCCGGCAGGAGATCCGCATTGATCGTTGTCGCTGGCATCACTCGAACTCCATTACACTATAAGGAAACAAATCTGTAGAATATCACAGTTTCATGGCCAGGTGATGCACGAACGGCAAACGCCAAGCCCGGTCGAAAACGACCGCAACCATCCCCACCAACGATAGAAAAGTAATGATCAGGATGGAAAAGTTAAAAAATATCTTGCCCACGCCAGGAAGGTACAAGGCAAGAATGGCCACAACCCCCCAGATCCACAACGCCACCCCCTGCCGTGCATGAAAATCGACGTATTCATCATCCCGGCTAAACACCAAAGGTATCAGGCACAAAATCCCAAGATAGCTCATGATGGCCATCACCCGACTTCTGCGCCCTGCCTTTCTTTTGAGTCTGTCCGTCATCATCCTGCCCCTCCCGCACATCGTTACCTGGAAAACGGTCGAATCGCAAAAACTACGGCCATGCACCCGTAACCTTAATCAAGACGAGCCTTTACGTTTCATATAACTGTAAACCCCAACCCCCGCGGCCGCAACCGCACCTGCCAGCAATAACGGACCCCATGCCCCAAGACCCAATCCCCATCCCAGGCTCAATCCCGTCCCTTTCCATAGCGTACCCGCCGCAGCCGCCTTGGCAGTAGTCGTTGATCCCGCAGCCGCCCCAACAGAAGCCCCACCCGTCCCCGCTGCCGTCGCCGTAACGACCACAGGTGCCTGTTGCGCCACGGTCCCCACTCCCTTGGTAACCGCACCCGCCCCCTTCGCCAGAACAGTCCCTCCCTTGGCCTTGGCCGCCACAGTTTTGACCGTCAACTTGGCCTCGCCGCCATTGAACAAGACTTCACTGCCATTGGGACCCGGCTGCAAAGTTCCCCGGATCTCCAATCCACCAAGTCCCACCTTCGGTCCCGCCCCCCCCACCAAGGTACCCCCCCCTTCGATTTCCACCAGTTTCGCAACCGCAACACCGCCCTTGCCCACCGCAGTCGTCTTCCCGGCCACCGCCGCAGGACCCGCCATCGCAACCTTGCCCCCGGCAACCCCCTTGCCCGCACCCGTCTTCGCCAACCCCTCGATGGTAGCATTTTTGGACAAAATAATCTTGTGACCGGTCGTGACCGCCTTGCCATCAACCCCCGTCAACGGAACAATGGCAACATGCTTGGTCCCCACCCCTTCGACAATAAAAGTCTTGCCAGTGAGCTTGGCAAGTTCGACGTCGGTCACCTGCAACGTACCCTGAGCAACTGGCATATCCACCCCCTGCCAAAGTAAAAAAATAAGATGTCCAAGACAAATACTGTAACATCGAAATAAGCACTGATAATGAACACCATTTACCTGACAAATAAAACAAAATCAGTCAATGATCCCACGTATCAGCTGGGCAGAATGATATCATCATACAATATTTCATATCAATCAAATAAAAAAAAACAGATCTATATTGTATAACTTTAAAATTATATCAACACAGATTCGATCATAATCATTTCTTAATAGCGTAAAACTTAAAGAAATGTAACGATAAATATTTTTACAGGCATTTAACCGGTGACGGTCCCGGCCTCAAAAAACAACGGACAGCCATGCAAATTCAATGCAGGAAAGGAATCCAGCACCAAGATCAGGCGGGAGGTTGTAGACGACATGAAGAGCGGAACAAGCAGGTCATGCCGGTATGAAAACAAGGGACCCATTGGGCAAAGAAGGGAATGTCTCCTGTTGACACAGGTTACCCATCGCGGAGTGCGAAACCTGAAACATGCTCCAAAGGCCATCAAAGATCACGTCCGCGAAGACGGCAACCTCAGTGCATACGGGTCATTCTCAGGAACCAAGCCATCAAAAATTTAAACACCAAGCCGACAAGCAGGGCGATGACCACCGCCCGAACCAAAACCCGAACCTTGTTCCCCATATCCGTTCCATGAAGGGTTCAGACTGAAAGGATGCCCGGCCCTTTCAGATGGCGACCGTGACCTCTTCGTCACCCTGGCCTTCCCGACGGCGCTTCAAGTAACTGTAGACCCCGACGCCAACCACAGCCACCCCCAACAAGGCCGCCGGTCCCCAGCTCGCCAGACCAAGACCCATCCCCTTCAGAGCCGCACCCCCTCCCCCCGCCTTGGCAGCCGCGGCTGTACCCACCATCGAACCCGACTTGCCAGCAACCACCTTCGGCGCAAGCGATGCGCCCCCCTGACCCATCCCGGCCAATCCACCCTTGGCCACTGCCGCCGCCGGAGCAGGCTTCAAGGCAACGGTTTGCACCGTGGCCATCTTGCCGGTCCCCGCAACAACCCCGGCCACCGCCCCACCCTTGGCCAAAGCGGCTGCACCCGCCGGTTTGAACAACAACCATGTCCCCCCCTTGCCCGCAACAACCGGTGACTTTCCAAGGACGAAGGTCTTACCCACCAACGAGGAGGCAGTCGCGCTGCCCGCATTGGCTTGTACCTTGAGCGCAACCAACTTGCCACCACCTCCGGCAGGTTGCAGGAACAACCAATCCGCACCCTTGCCCCCCATCATGGGCGAGGGGACAACGGTAAAGCTTTGGCCCGAAAATCCAGACAACTGGGCCATCTGACGCGCCCCCTCCAGCTTGACCATGACCAGCCCCGCTGTCGAACCTTGAGCCACCCCACCCACCGTGGCAGCCCCGCCGGCCACCGGATGCAGTGCCAGCCAGTTGCACGCCCCGCCGACCGTCATCGGGGATTTGGCCACCGTCACCGTTTTACCGATCATGGCCGAAAGGTCGGACAACTGCCGCGCCCCTTCCAGCTTGATGGCCACCGTTTTTTTGGCCGCCTCCGCCCCCACCGCTCCGACAGGCTGCAAAAACAACCAGTTCCCCATCAACCCCTTGCCCACCGAAGAGACCTGTCCCACCGTAAAGGTCTTGCCCGACAAGGTTCCCAGTTGGGCCGCCTGTCTGGCCCCTTCAACGGCAAACAGCATCGGTTCGGTACCAGCCATGATCGCTTCTCCATTTTATTGGGCGTGTTGACATGCAAAAAAAATGATCAAGAGAAAAAAGGGGTATCAAAGAATCACCCCGAGACCCTTTTTTTTCTTGACAATTCAGTTCATACCTTCATTTTTCAACTTCCGTCCAGGTTTTGACCAGCCACATGGCCCCCAGCACCAACAACCCCACCCCGAACGCGGGACCGATGGCAGTCGCCGGCAGATGGGCCGACATGGCGGGCAGGGCGAACTTGGCGGAAGCCTTCCCCAAAAGACCACTCCCCCCAAAGGTCGAAGTCTTGGCAATCGTCACCGACTCGACCGCGCTCAACTTCACGGTTCCCGGACCTGTCAACGTCAACACATCCCCCGGTCCCAATTCCGTCAGCAATTTACTGGCCAGCTTTTCCATGACACCCACCCCGTCGCCCCGTTCCCGATCCGAATCAGAGGGAAACCGCTCCCCAACACTGCCAAGGTACGCGCATCAGACCCCTGTTCCACGAATGGCAGACCAAGTATGAAAATACCAGGAATCAAAGGTTTTCAGCAAGGAACATTTCATGGCATTTGAATTGCATTTCCTGTTGTCCATCACCCGCCAGCAGCAAGACATACTGGCCATCCAAGAAACCTGTTACCCAAGGAGAAATGGTTACCATGGCCTTGCAAACGATCCCCCCCCATGGCGTCCGCGTCCCCAATACCCCACCCCCGGCCATGGAAGAGATGGACCGCCATATGGAACGGACGGGATGGACCTGGCACACACCGCATACCCCGGGCGATGGCATGGTTGCCGATGCCCCATTGGAAGATGACGGACAGGAGATGATCCGTCTGCTGGCGCGCGAACGCCGCATGGCCCGGGCACTCGACCAATTCCTCGCCAAACGCCATCTTTCCTGAAAAACAACGCACATCGGAGGGTACACGATCTCGTGGGTCGATTTACCCTCCGCACCCCACCCTCACTCGATGGTGAAGATTTTGTCCAGGTGCGCCAGTTTGATGATGTGATCGACATTGGGATTCTTCGCAGCGCCAACCAACACCACCTTTCCATTTTTTTTTTCGACACAGTCTTTGATCATCAACATCGAACCAATCCCCGCCGAATCGATGGATGTCACTGCGGCCAGGTCAACCCGAACCACCCGGATATCCTCCAGATCCCGGCATCGATAGCGCAAAGCCGTCCATGTAGCATGATTAAGCGCACCTGAGATGCCAATCAGCACATCCCGGTCGCTGTCAACATGAATTTGAATTGCCGACATGACATACCCTTATCAAGAAATGGCTTTACGTCCAGAAACCAGGATGCGCAACGATCCCGATTGACCCATGGGAATCGACCTTGGCAATGAGATGAACGCACCCTACGATCCCTCATGCATGCGCCCGAACGCCCCCCCATCAATCGGGTCAAACAAGGATTTCTGCAATGGTCATGTCATCCTTCTGCCCCTCCGAGCCATTGAAATCAATGATTCGGTCATACACATACTGCATCGGTTCATGTTGTATCACCATGGTCGCAATGATCCCGATCAGGGCATCAATCCCCAATTCCCGACCCTGATGATTGGATACTTCGACCATGCCATCGGAATAAAATATGATCTGGTCCCCAGGCGACAAATCGATGATTTCGGGGTCGCCATCAAGGGTGTCGATAATCCCCAGGGGATGGAATCTGGAAACAAACCGCCTCAATTGCCGTTTCCCACGAAAAACCACCCCATCCGGCATGGCACAGTTCCACACCTCCATGCGCCGATACTGCGGATCCACCCCGATGAAACAACCTGCCAAAAAGATATTGGGCGGCACTTTGGCTTTCAGATAATGGTTGAGTTCATGGATGATCTCCGCAAGCGAACCGCCTCGATCCGTCATGGAATAGAAGATATAGGAGATGATCGGCCCGAGCATTGCTGAAGAAAGGCCATGACCGGAAATATCGCCCAGAAAATAATAATGACCATGTTTCAGGCTGTCTGCAACCATCAGCAGGTCGCCCGATGTTTTTTCCAACGGTCGTATCCAATAGCGCAGATGCGAATTCCCGGGTTCCACCGGCCCCTCCAGGACCGGCCCCACCATGGTCTGGACCATTGATTCAATGAATTGCCGTTCGGCCAACAGTTCACGGGTCAGTTCCGCCAGTTGCCGATTCATCCGTTTCAGGCTCAACTGGGTCTGAACCCGCGCCAGGACCACCGAAGAGGAAAAAGGTTTCGTGATGTAATCGGCAGCCCCCAGTTCAAGACCGCGCACTTCGTCTTCGGTTGAATTTCTGGCCGTCAAAAAGATGGTGGGAATTTCCTTCAGCCGTGCATCGGATTTGATCCGTTCCAAAACCGTATAGCCGTTGAGGTCGGGCATCTCGATATCCAGCAGGATGAGATCGACATCCTGACAGGAAAGCAACTCAAGTGCCTCGGATCCCGAAGTAGCGAATAGCGTATCATAGCCGCCCCACAGAATAGACGCCAGTATTTTGACGTTTCCTACGACATCATCGACAATCAAAACCTTCGGGAGCGGGTTGGAACCAGCCATCATCGATCCTTGTCCATTCTTCAAGATCAACACACCTTTGACACTTCAACCGTCCATAGAGATCTTCGAGTGCAATCGTCCCTCCTTGTACCGCCAGGACCGACGCATGGTATCATGAATGTTGAACCGTCCCAAATTCTGATATGCCGCCCCCTATGCCGAATTCGTCACGATGCCAATCCCCAACACGACGGAGTCCCCCAGTGCCCCTCCCGCTGCTCATGGCCGTTCTGTTCCTCTCCTGCATTGCCCCGGCAGCCATGGCCCAGGACGACCAGACCCCGCAAACCACGCTCCTCATCAAGGTGATTCCACGAGGTGCCGAAGTGTTGGTCAATGAGATCGTCATGGGCAACGCCCCTTTTCTCATCAAAAAACCACCGACCGGCCCCATCGATCTACGTGCCCGCCACATGGGATACCGTTCCCTCGGTCGCAGGTTCAACGTGATTGCCAACAAGAACAATGTCGCCATCCTCATTCTGGCCAACCGTTCCAGTCCCGTCGGCACCCTGACCGGATCCCTCGCCATCGACACCGCCCCCCAGGGGGCGAATCTTTTCCTGGATGATACCCCTCTGGGCCGATCACCCACACGCACCGAAAATGTCCTTGAAGGTGAATACCGGATCAAGGCCGACTTTCCCACCCTGGGGGAAAAAACCGAAACCGTTCAGGTGATCGCCAACGAAGTCATCCGGGTCACCCTCCGTTGGAACGAGCCGACCCCCAGGGGTTTCCGCCTCGACCTCATCCCCGGGGATGCCAGGATTCAGTTCCTCAATTACCCCCAACCCTATCATTCCAACATGCCGCTACCCAAGGGACGCTATCTCCTGCGCGCCTCCCATCCCGATCATGTCACCACCGACATTGCCGTGGAGATGGGTGAAAAGGATTTCTACAGCCTGGTCAAACTGCAAAAGAAACCCTGAAGCGCCCGCCGCATCACAACCCGTCCAACCGTTTCAGCGCCTCCTGCGCCGGGACGAACCCCCTGGCTGCGGACCGCCGATACCAATTACGCGCCGCAACCCGATCAGTCCCCTCTTCATCCATCCTGCCCAACATGTATTCGGCGTAGGCCGATTCGAGTACCGCCGCCTTGAGCAACCAACGGCGTGCCTGCCGTCGATCCACCTCCACCCCATCCCCTCCCAGATAGGCCAACCCCGTCTTGAGCCGCACCCAAGCCACCAGTTCGGGCGTCAACCGTGCAACACTCGCCCCCGTGGTGATGTTCTGCAACCAATGAAACGCCCGGCGCGAATCCCTGGGAATTCCCACACCTGTCTGATACGCCACCGCCAGATTCAACGCAGCCAGACCATCCCCTGCCGCCGCCGCCCGCTCCAGACCGTCAAGCCCTACCCGGGGATCCGCCCCCATCCCTTCGATCGCCAACATGGCCTGCCCCAGAACCATCCCGATCCGTTCATCCCCGACCGCCCGATGCCATGGCAGAAGCATCGAGATGAGAAGGACCATTCCCCCCGCCCATCCGTTCAATCCCCTCATGGACAATCTCCCGGAGATGGTAGAATGAAACAGACTGTCATGCTATAATGTTCATTCATGGAAAAAGCAATCCAAATTGATTCAAGAAAAGTGTATCAAGAAATCGCCCCCGGGGTTTTGACTTTTATTACATCCACCTGTATGAGGATATGAACTGCAACCAGATTCAGGATGCTTCGTTTTCAAACGTGATTCCTGCGAAAGCGTTGACCGGTCGCGTCAAATCCATGAATTCCCACCCTCGTGGAAATGACGGAAACGATGTATCCCACGCTGACCGCGGCTTGAAATCAAAACTCTGAGGGTAGCACCTCAAAACATTTTATTTTCTTGATCATTTTTTTCACGCCGTTATTCTTGAGATCTTGACCGACCATGGCTCATGACGACATCCTCAAACTCTACGGCAGTCTGGTCGGCGACCTGTTTCATCCCCCTCACCAAAAACAACGGGTCGAGCTTTTTTCCGCTCCCCCACATGAAGAACATGCCCCGCCACACACCGAAGATTTTGAATTGTTGGAACACCGCAAGAATGAACTGCGCAATGTCCTGCCCACCCTCATCCCGCCCAACGACCAGACCCGAATCGATCATATCGTTGCCGACTTCAGGAAAAACCTCGATCCATCCACCGGAACCACTGGTAAACCGCTTCGGGAACACACGGCACGCGACCTCAAACATTTTCAGGATCAAATCGCCGCCGGCCAGGAACTCAGCCTGGAACACAATCCCTTTCACGAACTGACCCGATTGCTGTTCCAGGCAACCTTGAAAGGGTTGTTCGCCTTTTTCGCCCGGGAATTCCGCAGGGATCCCCCCCCCCCCCCCCCCCCTGTCCGCTATTCCCCCACATTGCGGGAAATATGGCTCCGCCCCAAGGAATTCGGTGGTCTCTTCACCAAACTCGCAGCCACCCTGTCCAAATGGATCATCCTCACCCGCCCCCCCCTGGCAATCCTCCTGTTCATCGGATCCTCCTATACCACCTACAGAGGCGTCAATGATCTGCTGCAATCGCAGGAAGCGGGTTCCTTCATCCTGGAACTGTTCCAGGGGCATGAAAGGGAGTCGCGACGCTATTTGGTCTCGCTGTGTTTCGGCGTCGCCCTTTCGGCGGCCATCCTGGACTTCAAAACCCGCATGTTCACCGCCATTGCCGAAAGCGGACGGGTATTCGCCGGGATCCGTGACGCCTTTTTCATCCATCCGCGTTGGATGGTGCTTGCCCTGCTCCTCACCTCGATTTCCATCAAAACCAACTTCGATGGCATCGTCTCCATCTTTTCCAAGAAGGAGGATCTGGCAGGACAGGCCGCCATCATCAAAAAAGGGATCCAGGAAGCACTGGGCAACCGTTTTTTCGCCTCCACCGACGCCCCCGATTCCCTGTTCGACCTCAAGGCGGTCCTCGACGACAACCTGGCCACCCTCATCCCCATGCTTGAAAACATCCCCAACGAAGAGGCGGAAGGGTTGGCCTCCAGTGGTGACGCCCGCAAGGGACCGCGCTACTGGGCCAAACATTTCATCGTCTTCGGTGGTTATGAACCGGGGATCTCCGATGTCAATCTGTCCCACAACAGCCCGTTTGCCCAATCCATTGATCTCATGCTCTCCGGTGCGGGAATCGATTTTTTCACCTCGATGCGGCAAAAAATCGAGCTGCTGCGCAACACCTACACCCATGAATTGGAAAAAACCGAAAACGCCATTGCCGAACGTCTGACCACCCTCGACACCCTGATGAGTGCGGACGGCTATTCCCTGAAAGAGATTCAACGCCTGTTGGCCCTGGAACATTACCAGATCAATGCCCTGGTGGGGACCATCGTCACCGACCTGGAACACACCAAGGAAACCTACGGTCAGGTTGTGGAAGATCTGCACGATTTGACGAAGGCATACCTGGAGATTCTCCTCCAGGTGGACCTGTCGGGCAACATCCAGCCGGGGAATTATGCCATCACCGCCAGCATGAACATTCCCAGAATCGAGGGTATCGACAAACTCCGCGCCGGCATGATCCCCGAAGCGCGCCACAAAAGTTTCTCGGAACTCCGTTTTTTCCTGGTGGAACGCTATGGCGTCGCCACCGGGGGACTGTTGCTGGCATTGATCCTGTTTTTGTCGATCAGCATGGATCTGGCCGATCCGATTCTATTTTCCCGATCCGTCGCCCGTCATGGCCGCCGCGACCACGAATCGGTCCAAATGCTCCTCGAAGAATTGTCCCAGTGGGAAAAACAATTCACCCGAATGAGCCATGAACAGCTCGACTCGCCACCCACCCGCGCCGTTCTGAACGGACGCTCCCATGTGACCCGGAACGATGTGGAAATGAAGTTCCACCAACAGATCGAACAGTTGGACGCCGAAACCAAACATCCGCGGGATCGCAACCCTGGCGAAACCTTCATTCTTTGGTTCATGGGGATGTTTCTCCTCAATCGCCCCACCTGGACCCGTTCCTACAACGTCCGACTGGCCACCCTGAACCGTTTCATTGAACCCGACAAGACCACCCTGGAACAATGGTTTGCCGCTTTTTTCCTCCCTTCGGGAAAACTGCCCGGAACCACGGGTCCGGTGCTGACCGAAACCACCGCCCGCATCCATGACCACGCCCAACGCAATAAAGAGCAGATCAACCGGATCATCAAGGAGTGTACCCGACAACAGGAGGCTCCCGAGACCGACGCCCAAGGGAAAATTCGGGAGACCGCCCTTTCCACCCCCTCCCCCGGCATCACGATATCGAGCAGGATCAGGTCCAAC
>PEAN01000046.1 GCA_002753735.1 Magnetococcales bacterium DCbin4 | reverse complement strand
GAAGGCCGGATATATGGGTGCAACTCTTCCTTCACTATCGATGAAATTTCCTCTTGCATCGCGGGGCGGACCATATATGGGGGATTGCCCCCAGGGTGTTGATTTTGATTTTGATTTTGATTTTGATTTTGATTTTATTTTTCACGCGCCCTTTCACCCGAAGCAAGATTCCCGCGTGGTTTTTGCGGGGATCTTGCGCAGGCGCGCGCCTTGGTTTGCCTTTCTTCGCGTTTTTTGCGAAGAAAGGCAAACGCATTGCCGGTTGAAAGGTTTGACAACCGGCGTGAGCTACCTGCTCGACACCCATGGGCTATCAAATGGTGCGCACCGAGCCGAATCCGACGGTACTCCGTTGGTTGTCTCAGGTTCCTGATCATCACATCCATGTCAGCGTACTGACCCTGGGTCACAAGGGGGTGGAGCGTCTCGCCCCCGGATCCCGACGGGAGCGGTTGCGTCTGTGGCTGGAACACGATCTTCCCGGATGGTTCGGTCAGAGGGTTTTATCCATCGACCTGTCCGTGGCCGACCGCAGGGGACGGCTGTTGGGAGAAACTGGACGTTCTCTGCCCGCCATCGACAGTTTGCCTGCTGCCACGGCCCTGCATCATGAACTGCGGCTGGTGACGCACAACCGGCAGGATTTCCTTTTTCCTGGTCTGGACGTGATCGACCCTTGGGAATGGCCATGATGGCATCCTGTTATTAAGACCCGACGGGCATCCTATTTTTCTGGCTTTTCGATGGCATCCAGGATTGCCCGGAGTCTTTCCAAATTATACTGAAACGGCTTTTGGTTGGGGGGAAACCGAGCAAACGCCGCTTCGACGATGGCAACAGCGGCGCGCAGGTAAGGAACCGCCTCTTCTTTTTTTCCCTGTTCTGCGAGGAGGGTTCCCATTCGTTCGTTGGAGATGGCCAAGTCGCGCTGCCAATCCGCGTTCTTCGGGTCCATCGCCGCCAGACGCTTTCTGGTCTCCATCCCAGAGCGAAAAGCGTCCAGAGCACCCTCCAGATTTCCTTGCTCTTGAAAAACCTCGCCGATTTGGTTGTGACTTATAGAAAGGTCGCGCTGCCACTGAGCATTCTTCGGGTCCATCGCCGCCAGCCACATTTTGATTGGATCTAGGAAGATACAAATATCTACTCGAATAATCATGGCATTGATCAGCAATAGAAGTACTATTTTCTAAGCAAACCCTGAGAAGATCTGTGACATAAATACGCCAGACAGCAAATCCAATCAGAGAGATAATTACCATGAACAATATATGATATTCAAATATTGGAAAATACAGCCATTCTAAAAACATAGCCAAAGCAAGAATCAGAGCTATAACGGAGCTCTTCATTAAATTGTCTCTATCATATTTACACATTTCAGTATCGGCATAATCAGAATCACGACAATGACTTAAGCTATTCCAAAATCCAAAAGCACCAACAATAAAAAGGAACGTCGAAACAAGCCACCAAGCAGAATTCCCGATTAGAAGGCACTGCCCAAATTCCAGAAAACCCAATGCTAATGGTATTAGACTGTCAACAAATTGAGGAACCCATTTGAAATATGTTGCCATCCCAGTAATTTCATATTGGACAATAAATAATACAAAAAAGGATACCAAGAAATAAGGAATAACATCAAAAAATTCGCCATGCTCTGAACTAATTTTCGTGTAAAACTGGTCCCCGAGCTTTCCTAAAGCCACCCCCTGTATAATGCTTATTGCTGTAAAATAAAATCCAGAAAAACTCTCTTTTGCTCTACTAATTGCTGTTGTGCAGCAAATTTTTTCATCTGATAACATAATAGACTCCTCATTGACTGTATTCTCAATATCTTCTTTATTAGAGCGACGATACTTAATGTGATTATTATTCCTTGAACTTGGAATGATAAGTATTAACCATCCTACGTTCAGGGAATAGCCAAATATATAAAATAGAAGGTGCCACCACTGAACAGCTATAGGAATATCGTCTATAAAAAAACGCGGCACTATCGCACAAACAAGGCATAATAATGCAGAATAAATAAGGAAATTATATATTACATTACCACCATTATCTGGCCACTTGGAAAAACGGCATATCCAGCAATTCTCATAAATTCCAAACTTTACTAAAGAGCGAATGATTACACTCACCAACGGGAAACCCAACAAACCTATTGAGATAGACAAAAGCTTGTGATAATCAGTCCAAATATCCCAGGCAATTTTACTATTCATTATCGCAACGACTGCAACGGAACTTGCGATAACACGGAACATTATTATAAATATTAGAAACCATAGAACGAACCATGAGACATTCCTTGCGCTTACAAACTTGAAATTGTCCAATGCTAGAAGGATGCCGAACATGAACAGAGTTGCAGAAATAATGAATGGAATTCCGGCAGAGAACAGCAGTAAGTGAGCTCGGATTTGGTTGTGTTCCCACGTAGATCCAACAGAAGAAAAAAGATACGCTGCTAAAATGCTTGTAAAAGTTGCTGTAACAAAAACAGATACAGATCCTTCCATTAATGGGTTAATATTTTCCTTTCCTGATGAATTTTGTACGGAACTTGTAATAAGAACAATGGCTATTGCCATAGAGAAACCAGCCAAAGCGCCATTTATATTGGATTCAAGTTTTGCAGCTTCAACTAAATTGAAGAGACAGTCTGGTGTAAGGACACCGTTGCAGCAATGTATAAGTTCATGTTGGCAGGAAGATTCAGCCATGTGTCACCTTTCAAAACCGCAACCAGATTGGAATACAGTCGAAAGATCTGAATATTATGTCTTAGATCATAATCATTGAAAATAATTAGTTGCGTTGCGAAACAACAGGTCTATGAAACTGTAGCATCATCATAACCATCACGTCAATATGTTTCACAACGCAACGCAAATCGTCACACGTTCCCCCTCGATGGGCCAGGGGGCGGTGTCGTTGGTATTCAAGGAGGGACCGGGATTGCGAATGCGACCCTCGCGGCCATCGCCGTCGTCATGGCGATTGTCGAAGGCCATGGCCTGAAGGGAAAGGAGGTCTTCCATGCACAAGGTAACACCCGGCAGGCGGGCAGCATGGTGAATCAGGCGGAAATTCCCACCCAGGATGTGTTGGGGATAACCGTTTGAAATGGATTTGGGAACAAACAAATGCGACAGGATCAAATGATTCCACGCCTGCGTTTCTTCCGGCGAAAGCAGCAAAATCCGGCCATCACCATCGCCGTTGATCGCCCCTGGCCAACGTTCCCGCGCCTTGGGATCGTCGCCGGGAAAAAAATGATACAGCCGCACATAGGATTGCACCGCCGTCGCCACCGCCGCCTGATCCAACGCCAAGCGGTGCAAACGTCCTTCATCCATCAAATTCTCCCCCCGCAACACCGTCCCCATCAACAAAGTGATGATGATCAACACCAAACTTAATTCCAGCAGGGAAAAACCCGCTGTTCGGTGGTGATCGTCATGGGCGGTTTGGAAGGACATGTGAACTTCAGGGCGTGAGAAAAAAAAAGGGTCTCAAGGGATTGCCCCCAGGGTTTTCATTTTGGTGATCGATCAAAATCATTTAATGGAGAACCTTGGGGGACTTCGTCCACCTGGCCCCCTGTGGGGGATGGAAAAGCAAAGTCAACATCAAAATCAACACCCTGGGGGCAATCCCCCAGACCCCTTTTTTCTTTTAATAATTTTTATAGATTTCAACACGCATTGCTCGCGGCGGCAATCATGGCATTGGCAGTGGCGGGATCGCTCCGACATTCAAGCAGGGCATTTAACATCAACGGCACCACAATCGTCGCGTCCGACTCGATGACAAACATCGGCGTCTGCGGCGTCAATTTGTCCCAGGTGATCTTTTCATTGGGCGTGGCCCCCGAATAGGAACCATAAGAGGTGGTGGAATCGGAAATCTGACAAAAATAGGCCCAGGGCTTGACCGGTTGTTGCAAGTCATACTTGATCGACGGCACGACACAAATGGGAAAATCACCCGCAATCCCACCGCCAATCTGAAAAAATCCCACCCCCGGATCGGCGGACAAACGATCATATTCATCGTAAAACCACGCCATCGCCTCGATCCCCGATTTGACGATGTGGGCGGAACACTCCTCGGTTTTGACATGGGAAGCAAAAATGTTCCCGAAGGTCGAATCCTCATAACCGGGAACCACCATCGGCAGATTCGCCCGCGCCGCCGCCAACAGCCAACATTCATCAGGCGACCCCGAACACGGTTGCGTTCCGATGGTCTGAATCAACTCGAAAAAATATTCATGCCAAAACCGGCGCTTGCCGGTTCGGTCCGCCTCCTGCCACATCGGGACGAGAATTTTTTCCACCGCCCGGAACGCCTCATCCTCGGGGATGCTGGTATCGGTGACCCGCCGCATTTGTGCCGCCAGAATGCGGGCGTCATCCTCCTTGGTGAAATAACGGTAGTCGGGAAAATCACGATAATGATCGTGTGCCACCAGGCGGAACAACGATTCTTCCAAATTGGCCCCCGTCACCGACAATCCATGCACCAGACCGGCACGAATGGCCGGCGCCAGCGAAATACCCAACTGCGCCGACGACATCGCCCCCGCCATCGCCCAAAACATCCGCCCCCCCGACTCGATATGCCGCCAATACGCCAGGGTCGCATCCCGGGTGACCCGGGCGTTGAAATTTTTATAATGCCGCAGTAAAAATTCAAGAATCGGCATCTGTCCCGAATGTCTTTCTGATCCCTTCATTGCATCCCATCCCTGTTGAAGCATTCATACAACCCCCCATCATGTACCCTTAATAACCAACTCAATGGGAGGGAAATAATTTTATAATTGC
The DNA here is from genome assembly GCA_002753735.1 of Magnetococcales bacterium DCbin4. Classification (GTDB taxonomy): domain Bacteria; phylum Pseudomonadota; class Magnetococcia; order Magnetococcales; family UBA8363; genus UBA8363. Next base: position 27,795 of record PEAN01000046.1, on the reverse strand, counting down.
GATGATGAACATCGCTTGACCGGCAGCCACGCCAAACATCCATTTGATGATGTCGGTCCTGCATTCGGAAATCGCCAATTTCAAATCGGCCTTGGTGGCCAGAGGGGTGATCATTAAAAAATCTCCTTTCTTGGAAGTTCCCAAGGATACCAGAAAAGCGTTGCCGTTCCAAAGTCACCTTTGATAGGATTCTCACATCATGAACATTCCCATCCCTGGACTGCGGGCCATCAGGCGTCTTTACGCCGCTTTTTTTCTCGGTCTTTTCTTCTTCCTGCTCATCATCGCCGATTTCCGGCGCATGCAGGGGTACGACATCCCCATGTTCCTGGAAATGGATCCCCTGGTTGCCATCGGTGGATTCATGACCAGCCAAACCCTGTACGACGGGTTGATCCTGGCGCTCGTCATCCTGGTTCCAACCCTGTTCCTGGGGCGTTTCTTTTGCTCCTGGATCTGCCCCCTGGGGATCTTGAACCAACTCTTCGGTCTGCGCGCCACCGGCCCCCGCCCGTCCCAAAGCCATCGGCTCAATGCCTATCGACCACTGTTCCGGATCAAATATTACCTGTTGACGCTGCTCCTGGTCGTCGCCCTCGCGGGTGGGTTGCAGGTGGGGGTATTGGATCCCATCGCCCTGGTCGTCCGTTCCATGACGGTTGCGGGACTCCCCTTGTTGGATCAGGCAGGGGGGTTGGGAATTTATGCCAATGGACCCATTTTTCATGGCGGCTTGGTGATCACGATGCTCTTTTTCGCCATCCTGGCGGCCAACCGGTTCATGCCCCGCTTCTGGTGCCGGGTCCTTTGCCCCCTGGGCGCACTGCTGGGAGTCCTGTCCCGATGGTCGATATTCGGCATCCAACGCCATGTCGAACACTGCACCGGCTGCAACCGATGCCTGCAATCCTGCCAGGGGGGATGCGATCCCCACGCCGCATGGCGGCGCAGCGAATGTCACCTGTGCATGAACTGCATCGAAGACTGCCCCACCGGGGCGTTGCATTATGGCCTGCCGAAAACTTCAAGCAGCATCCATCAACCCCTCGACCTGAACCGCCGGCGTCTGCTTGAAACCGCCGTCGGTTCGATGGCGGTGTTTCCGCTCATGCGCAGTTCCGTCTCGGCGGTCACCCTCGACCATCCGGCGCTGATCCGTCCCCCGGGATCGCTTGCCGAAGATGATTTTGCCCGACGCTGCATCAAATGCGCAGCCTGCATGCGCGTCTGTCCCACCAACGTCCTGCAACCCGCCCTGCTGGAAGGGGGATGGGAAGGGATCTGGACCCCGATCCTCATCAATCGCATCGGCTATTGCGAACACCATTGCGTCCTGTGCGGCCTGGTGTGCCCCACCGGGGCCATCCGTCCCCTCTCGGTCAACCAAAAAGTCGGTCGTCCACCCTTCGACCACCCCATCCGCCTCGGAACCGCCTTTTTCGACCATGGCCGCTGCCTCCCGTGGGCCATGGATGTCCCCTGCATCGTCTGCGAAGAGGTCTGCCCCACCTCACCCAAGGCCATCTGGTACCGCACCGTCACCCAAACCCACCGCAATGGCCACACCATCACCCTCAAACAACCCTACGTCCAACCCGATCTGTGCATCGGCTGCGGCATCTGTGAACACAAATGCCCCGTGACAGGCCATGCCGCCATCCGCGTCTCCTCCGTCGGCGAAAGCCGCTCCAAAACCAACCAAATGCTCCTGAAAACCAACCCGGGATCCTCGCCTCCCCCCTGATTTCCACCCCCGCGAAAAAAATAGCTCAAGAAAACCCTTGCAGAATCGAATTGCAATGCCCATATCCAGTCTCGACAAGATTTTTCTTTCGATCGTGGACCACTTGACAAGGGATTGATGGCCATCATGAGCGATGTTGAACATAAAGAAACCCATGCGTTTCAAACCGAGGTGACGCAACTGCTCCACCTGATGATCCACTCGTTGTACAGCAACAAGGAGATCTTTCTGCGGGAGTTGATCTCCAATGCCTCGGACGCCGCCGATAAACTGCGGTTTGAGGCGTTGTCCAACGCCGCACTGTACGAAAATGATCCCAACCTCGAATTGCGGATCACCTTCGACAAAGATGCAAAAACCATCACCATCGCCGACAACGGCATCGGCATGAACAAAGAAGAAGTGATCAGCAATATCGGCACCATCGCCCGCTCAGGAACCCGTGAATTCCTGAAATCGCTGACCGGCGACCAGGCCAAGGACGCCCACCTCATCGGCCAATTCGGCGTCGGCTTCTACTCCTCCTTCATCGTCGCCAGTTCCGTCACCCTGACCACCCGCAGAGCAGGTCTGGCCAGGGATCAGGGCGTCCGCTGGGAATCTTCCGGCGATGGCCAATACACCATCGAAACCGTGGACAAGGAAAAACGGGGAACCGAAATCGTCCTGCATCTGGCCGACGAACATTCCGAATTTCTCGATGATTGGCGTCTGCGCTCCATCATCCGCAAATTCTCCGATCATGTCTCCTGGCCCATCCTCATGATCAAACCCGATTATTCCAAAAAAGAAGAGGACAAGGAGACCGAAGAAAAACCCCCCGAATGGGAAACCGTCAACAAGGCTTCCGCCCTGTGGACCCGCAACAAAAGCGATATCAAAGACGAAGAATACAAAGAGTTCTATAAACACATCTCCCATGATTTCGAGGAACCCCTGACCCACCTCCATGTCCGTCTGGAAGGCAAACAGGAATATACCCTCCTGCTCTACGTCCCCAAACGGGCACCCTTCGATCTGTGGGATCGCGATGGCAAACACGGGGTCAAACTCTACGTCCGCCGCGTCTTCATCATGGAAGGGGCCAAGGAATTGATGCCTCGCTATCTGCGCTTCATCCGCGGCATCATCGATTCCTCCGACCTTCCGCTCAATATTTCGCGGGAAATCCTGCAAAACAACCCCATGGTCGAAGCCATCCGCAAAGGGACCGTCGGCAAGGTGTTCGGTTTGTTCGAAGACCTCGCGGAAAAAGAACCCGATACCTTCAAACAATTGTGGAAAACCTTCGGCTTGGTGCTTAAGGAAGGGGTCATCGAAGACTTCAGCAACAAGGATAAACTGGCCAAACTGTTGCGCTTTGCCTCGACCCATGCCGATACCGCCGACCAGGAGGTTTCACTCAAGGATTATGTCGGTCGGATGAAGCCCGATCAGGAAAAAATCTATTACGTCACCGCCGAAAGTTTCCCCGCGGCCAAAAACAGCCCCCACCTGGAAATCTTCCGCAAAAAAGGGATCGAAGTCCTGTTGTTGAGCGACCGGGTCGATGAATGGCTGGTCAACCACCTGACCGAATTCGAAGGCAAATCGTTGCAATCGGTCGCCAAAGGTGGCTTGGACCTCGGAAAACTTGAAAACGAGGAAGAAAAGAAAGATCTGGAAAAGAAAGAAGGGGACTTCAAAGGGTTGCTGGAACGGGTGAAAAAATCCCTCGGAGAAACCGTCAAGGAAGTCCGGCTGACCCATCGCCTGACCGATTCCCCCGCCTGTCTGGTCAGTGACGAACACGACATGAGTGCCACCATGGCCAGAATTCTCAAGGAAGCGGGACAGAGCGTCCCCGCATCCATGCGCATCCTGGAACTCAATCCGGGTCACCCCCTGGTGGTGCGCCTCAACAACGAAACCAACGAAGATCGATTCAACGATCTGGCCCACATCCTCTACGACCAATCCATGCTCGGCGAAGGAGGACAACTGGACGATCCCCCGGGCTTCATTCGTAAACTCAACAAACTGCTCCTGGAAATGGCATCGTAAATCAATCATGAGGGTCCGGAAACCATCCCCCCGGACCCTCATGAATCATGAATGCCTGTCCGCAAATACCTCATCCAGCGACCCAACCTCCATCAATCGTAAACTCCATGCTTCCAGGGAGTGAAGATCGGCCCGGGCGATCTTTTCACCAACCCAGCCGGGGAGGGGGCCAAAACGCCGTTGCAACAGGCGTGTCAGCAGTTTGGCCTCACCTTCCAGAATCCCTTTGGCCTCACCTTCCATTCTTCCCTTGGCCTCACCTTCCTTCCTCCCTTTGGCCTCGCCTTCCTTCCTCCCTTTGGCCTCGCCTTCCTCCCGCGCCAATAAAATCGCACCTTTGGCGTCGGTGATGGCGATTCCCGCCTTTTCGTAGAATTCCCACTCCTCGGAGGTCATGTTGGCCACCATGGCCTTTTCAAAGGCATGCCGGATCGGTGGCAGATTCATACGGGTTGGAATGGATTCCAAGGATCCCGCAAATTTGATGAAATAGATCCATTGATCAAGGAGATCGGACAATTCATCCAATGAGCGGGTAAACTTGGGCAGTTCGATGAAATAGTAGAGGATCTCCTGAAGATGGGATGCCCCCGTCAAAGTCTCCCGGGATTCGTGCCGCGAAACGCAATGTTCAAAACCATCGAACAGCGTAAAATCGGTGATGGTGATGGCAATCACCTGGTTGAGCCTGGGATAATCCTCACCCCGTTCAATCTGGTGGACATAGGCTTTGGCGGCGTTGTACTGAATCCGCTTTAAAAAGGCAGCCACCTTTTGTACCTGCATCTCGACAATGTAGGAAATGCCGCGATGGTCCCGGCAGGTGACATCCAGAATGGAATACTTCAGATCCTTGATCTTCGGTGCCAAAAATGGGTCCAGAATGGTCAACTCGGCAATGCGGCGCTCGCCCTCCAAACCCAGAAGACTTTCCAAAAAACTGATCAAAATATCCTTCGCATCCTCGCTGCCAAAGATTTTTTTGAACGCAAAGTCAATTCTGGGGTCGATGAACTTCATTGACCGGACCCTGGGTGATTAAAACAATTCGATGGTATCCTCGGAATCGGTCGGTTCACCGAACATGTCCACATTTTCTCCCAAAATCTCGCCATGGATGCGACGTTCACTGTCCATGGTGTACATATCCGCCAAATCCTTGAATTCCTTTGCCATCTCCTGCAAGTTGCCCTCAAGTCCCGACAAGATGTCTTCTCCGGCAACCTTGGCATTGATACTCGCAAGCTGCTCGATGATCTTGGTGAATTTCCTGTCGATGGCGTTGTGAAACGTCATCTCCGCAGAGAGCAACATGATCTGAATGACGATGGTACGCGAACCCGCCAAATTTTCGGTCATCATCGAACGAATGTCGGTATTGGTGGTTTCGATCTGTTGCAGAATCAAGGGGAGACGCCGAAGTAAACTATTGGTCCGCATGATCTTCGGGGTCGTCTTCTCCGAAAAGAACATGGTCATTTCCTGAAGCTTGTCCACCGCCTGTATCAGTTGGGCCGAATATTCTTTTCCTTCGGTTTTGATGACCTTTGAAATGTCCGCAACCGATCGGGCCAGGTTTTCCAGACGACCATTGCGGCTGGTGTCCAATCCCATGACCAGATGTTCCAAACGTTCACTGGTCATGGTCAACATGTCCAATGAACGTTTGGCCTGGAAAATGGAATTTTCCGCCCGGGAAAGAGTTTTGAGGACATCATTGGACAGATTTTCGTCAAACACCCCCAGACGCAACAGCATATGCAGGTGATAACCGATTTCAGCGCAATCCTTGCGCAATTCCATGCTGAACCCTTGCGCGGCGGTGACACAATGTTTCTGTCCCTCGGCAATATCGGAAATACGGGTGAGTTGGCCATGCATGGAGCCCACCGCATTGATCAGATCGGCATTGATCGACCGCAACTGTTCAGTGCAAATCCGGGTGACCAGCACAAACCAACGCAGACTGGTCTTGGGATCGGGATCGGAATTGGCCTGAAGGGCAAGAAGTTTTTCCTCCGCCCGTTTCAATGCGACAACGACATGACTGATGCGTTGCGACGAAATATCGTCATACTGCATGGCCTGAACCATCTCGAAGATGATTTCATTGACCCCCTCGGTCTGGTTGTCGAGCGTCGAACAATCCCCGTCCAATCGTGTGACCGCCGTACTCATCCGCTTCAAGGTGTTGGAGGTATTCTTTTTCAGGACATCCAAACCGTGGCTGGAAGTCTCAAGATCGGCCATGATTCGCCGGGTCAGGTGGTTCATGATGTCGCTTGCTTCCTGAGAAGAAGAGGCCACCTCGTGAATCAGGGGGCGGATTTGCCGCATCAGACTGTCGATGATGGCCCCGAGCGTCTGCCGCTCCAATTCTTCCTTTCCCTGGCCGCGAACCTGATCCACCATGAGCGGCAGATGGGCATCCTGCTCCAAACGCAATCCCCAATCGGTAATCCGCTCCATGCTTTTGGAAAACCCAGCCTTGTCCTTGATCAAAACCTCAAGGGAACCAAATACCGCTGTGATCTCACGATAGATCTGACGCAGACTGAGGCGAAGATCGGAAAGTCCCATCTCGCTGTCCCGGACACCGATCCGTTCACGAATGGTGATCGCTCGACTGGCTCCCGAGGCAAAACTGGCGGAAAAATCGCCCATGTGGTCGGCGATGTTCATGAATCCCGCCTTGGTGATGTTGGGGACATCTTCCAAAACGCGGACATGTTGTTGCAAAAGCGCCAGTGATTCTTCGATGGGTTGTAAAAGGGACATCAAATTCTCCAAAGAGGGCGTGTTGAGGTATCGCTGGTTGGACGCCACGAACGGTTTTTCGTTCAACCCCATCCTACTCTGTCACAGGATCGGGGTAAAGACTGGCAAATTGCACGACGGCACGCTATGCTGTCGTCAAGATTTTAATAATCACCATGCCAAAGGTATCATCATGAATTTGAAAGTGATTGAATCTCCAGACAAACCCGCTTCCCATGAAGGGGAAATCGTCGGCAGTGACGAGATCGCCGCCGATCAATTGTTGCGTTTCATTGATCGTATCGAACGCCTGGAAGAAGAAAAAACCGAAGTGGCCACCCAGATTCGCGACGTCTACGCCGAAGCCAAATCCCAGGGATTCGATCCAAAAATCATGCGCCAGATCGTCCGGCTGCGCAAACGCGATCCCAACGAAATCGAAGAGGAGGAAACCATCCTTCACCTCTACAAACAGGCATTGGGCATGGCGTAGTCACCTGCCGTAAGCATCATTAAGAACAATTGATGCAATACATATGCCAGCAGCAATATTCACTGAGTGGTCTTCCTGAATCACAGGCTTTGTCCATGATTGGCATGCCCAATGCAGGATCTCCTTGCAGTCAATTCACGCCTTGCCGGGAGAACCTCCATGGGATCATTGTCGATTGTCGCCAGTCAACATGAATACAAAATTTGCGATCTGGACGAAAAACAAACGCTTGTGACCGGAATCAACAGCTATAAAAATGCCCTGACCCTCTTTGATCGGCTGACAGCACTCCAGGAAATTGCCATGCGCGTTCATGACAATACACGGAAGAAACCAGGATCATCGAGGTAACCTCATAATCCCCAATAATTTTTACCTATCCCCTCCACCAACATCACAATCGTTGACTGCCGTTGCATCATCCCGACGCAAGATTGTATGATATCGCCTTGATTCGGACCCTGTTGCGGGAGGGGAACATTGGCGACGAAACCCGGGTTGGCCATGTATTGGGCAGCATCGTGCGGGGGATGCGAGATTGCGCTGGTCAATCTCCATGAGAAGATTCTTGAGGTCATGGAGTTCTTTGATTTCGTCTTCTGCCCCTGCCTCCTGGATGTCAAATACCAGGAGGTCGAAGCGATGGCGGATGGCGCAATTGCCATCACCCTGTTCAACGGTGCCATCCGTACCACTGAAAACATCCACATGGCGCGGCTGCTCCGCCGAAAATCCCGACTTCTGATCGCCTTTGGCTCCTGCGCTTCGGAAGGATGCATCCCAGGTCTCGGCAACCTTGCCTCGCGTCAGAACCTCATGGACCACATCTACCGTGACAGTCCGACCCTGGAGACAGGCAACGGACCATTGCCCGCCACGGTCGTCGATGTTGCCGAAGGACGCCTGACACTGCCGGAATTCCTCCCTGAGGTGTCCACCCTTGAACAGGTGGTTGCGGTCGATTATTTCATTCCCGGCTGCCCCCCAGAATCCCACCAACTTTGGAACGTCATCAACTCCATCATCCAGGGAACACCGCTGCCTGATCGTGGTGCGGTCCTCGGTGGAGGACGTTCCACCGTGTGCGAAGAATGCGTCCGGAAACGAACCGAAAAAAAGATTCATCGGCTGTTTCGCACCTATGAACTCATCGCCGATCCCGAAACCTGCCTGTTGGAACAGGGATTGTTGTGCATGGGCATCGCCACCCGGGATGGGTGCGGTGGCCTGTGTCCCAAGGTCAACATGCCCTGTACCGGTTGTTATGGCCCGCCGGAAGGGGTGTTGGATCAGGGGGCCAAAATGATTGCCGCATTGGGCTCCATGATCGACATCGAAGCTTGCCGTGAAGGCAATCTTGAGGATTGGCACCGACAGGTGGATGCCGTGCTTGCGGCAATCCCGGATCTGGCCGGTTCCCTGTACACCTATTCACTCGCCGGTTCCATCCTCGGGGGGAAACGGACCCAATGAAACGCATCACCATCGATCCGGTCACCCGGTTGGAGGGACACGCCAAAATCGACATCTTTCTCGATGCCGAAGGGGAGGTGGCCAATACCTATTTCCAGGTGCCCGAACTGCGTGGATTTGAATCCTTCTGCGTCGGTCGGCAGGTGGAAGAGATGCCGGTGATCACCAATCGCATCTGCGGTGTCTGCCCCGAAGCGCACCACATGGCCGCCGTCAAGGCATTGGATGATCTGTTCGGGGTCGAACCCCCGAGCGTTGCCAAAAAGGTGCGTGAACTGCTGTACATGGCCTTTTTCATCACCGATCACACCACCCACTTCTATGCCCTGGGTGGACCTGACTTCGTCGTCGGCATGGATGCCCCGCCGGCAGAACGCAACCTGTTGGGGGTGATCCGCAAAGTCGGCCTGGAGGTCGGAAAAAAGGTCATGGCCTGTCGTGCCCGTAACCATCATGTCATCCAAATGCTGGGAGGCAGGGGAATTCACCCGGCAGCCGGAGTCCCGGGTGGCTGGAGCAAAGCGGTCAACGAAGCGGAACGCCTGGAAATTGAAGCCATCGCCCGTGCCAACATCGAGTTTGCCCACTTCACATTGAAGGTGTTCGACGACATCGTCCTGAACAATAAAACCTTCATGGAACTGGTCACCTCGGATTTGTATCTGCACCGGACCTATTCCATGGGGACGGTCGATGCCCGGGGACAGGTCAATTTCTATGACGGTCAGATTCGGGTGGTGGATCCCGACGGCCTACAGTTCGTCCACTATGACCCCAAATGCTATATGGATCACCTGGCCGAGCACCTGGAACCCTGGAGCTATCTCAAGTTTCCCTATCTCAAGAAGATTGGATGGAACGGGTTTGTCGATGGCAAACAGAGTGGCGTCTATACCGCATCCCCCCTGTCGCGATTGAATGTGTCCAACGGCATGCCCACCCCGCAAGCCCAGGAAGAATTTGAACGTTTTTATGCCACGTTTGGCGCCGGAACCCTGGACCAGGGGCGTCGCCAACCGATCCATCACCGGTTGGCGACCCATTGGGCGCGTCTCATCGAATTGTTGTATGCCTCGGAGCGAATGCTCGAACTGGCGACCGATCCGGAAATCACCGATCCCCGCATCCGGATTCCCGTTCAGACCGATCAGATCCGTGGGGTCGGTATCGGATCGGTGGAAGCCCCCCGTGGCACCTTGACCCATCATTATGAAACCGATTCCAGAGGAATCCTTACCCGGGTCAACCTGATCGTGGGAACCACCAACAATTACGCCCCCATCGCCATGTCCACCACGAGAGCGGCCCGGGGACTGATCAAAAAAGGCAAGGTGGTCGATCAGGGGTTGTTGAATCGGATCGAAATGGCGTTCCGTCTCTATGATCCCTGTTTTTCCTGTGCCACACACGCACTCCCTGGAAACATGCCGATGGTGGTCCGTTTGATCGATGTCGAAGGCAAGGTGGTCGATACCCTGCGGCGGGACTCCTGATCCGACATGCGCCGCTGTCTTGTGGTTGGATTGGGCAATCCCATCCTGAGTGATGATGGGGTGGGTGTTGCGGTCATACACGCTTTGCAACAACAGAAATGGACGGGAACATCGATCGATTTCATCGAAGGGAATGTCGGGGGGTTGCACTTGATGGAACGGCTGGTGGGGTATGATGACGCCCTGATCATTGATGCGATGATCACCCGGACTCATCCCCCCGGCTGGATCATCCGTGGCGACTTTGGCGATTGGCCCGGGGCTCGACATACCTGGTCGTCCCATGATACCCGTCTATCCGTGGCGCTGGAGCTGGGATTGAGTATTGGAATGAAGCTTCCCGCGCGCATCCGGGTCTGGGGCATCGAAGTTCGAGATGTGGATACATTTGGCCTGACCATGACCCCGGAGGTCGCGGCGGCCATTCCCCAGGTGGTTCGAGAAGTCCGTGAGTATCTAATTCTACTTTGTCACATTCATTAATCAGGGATTATTGACATTCAAAATTATTGAGAAAAAAAAGGGGTCTGGGGGATTGCCCCCAGGGTGTTGACCTTGTTTTTGAATTTTAACAAAATGGTTTCCATGCGATGCTTTTGACTTTGTTTTTCAAGTCGAAAACAAAATCAAAAGCAAAAATTGGAGTTTTTGATTTAAAGTCAGAACCCTGGGGGCAATCCCTTAAGCCCCCTTTTTTCTTTCAATGGTTCCAATATGGAGGGGGTGCTGAACAGCTACCTGCAATGATTGTTAATTTTTTAATTAATCAATCGCTTGCATTGAATTCATGCATTCATGTGATACCCGGGTGACCCACCTGATTGCGCAAGGGGAGATCGCTGTAATGGGGGTTGGCGTTTATTTTTGTACCTGCGGCGGAATCATCAGCCAACAGGTTGATCCGCAACGGATTGAGCGGTTGATCAGGGACATTCCGGAAGTTTCCTATATGGAAACCATGGACTTCATGTGCGCCGAGGAAGGCAAAACCGCCCTGGAAGAGGATTTGGCACGCAGACAACCTCATCGGGTGGTGATCGCCGCCTGTTCACCGCGGGAACATGAGAATGGGTTTCGGGAAGTGCTGGCACGCGGGACCCTCAATCCTTATTGCATGCAGATGGCCAACATACGGGAACAGGTGACCTGGGTGACCCCGGACCCCGAACAGGCATTGACCAAGGCAGTTGCCATCATTCGCGGAGCCGTGGCCCGGGTGCAACGCCATGAACCCCTCTTGCGGGAATCGCTTCAGGTGTGTCCCGATGTCCTGGTGGTGGGGGCGGGTCCTGCGGGACTCAAAGCCGCCCTGGGATTGGCACGGGGCGGACGCACGGTCACACTGGTGGAAAAAGGACCGGTCATCGGTGGCATGCCGGTCCGGATGAATACCGTGTTCCCTGGATTGGAGTGTGGGTCGTGCATGGTGGAACCGATGCTCGATGATGTATTGCACGGCAACCATGCCACGGCCATTACCCTGCTGACTTTGGCGGATATCGAGGAGGTGGCAGGATATTTCGGTAATTTCCTGGTTCAGGTCACCCGCCGCCCCCGATATGTCACCACCGATTGCATCGGCTGTGGTGAATGTATTCCGGTATGCCCCGCCATGACGGCGAATGAATTCAATTGTGACATGGATCAACGCCATGCCATCGATTTCCCCTTTGCCGGTGCCCTGCCCAACCTGCCCTTTCTGGACATGAAGGTCTGTGTCCGGTCGCAGGGCATTGAATGCAGAAAATGCCAGGAAGCCTGTCCGGTCGAAAATGCCATCGATTTTTCTGACCCGCAAGAACACCTGACCCTCCACGCAGGGGCGATTGTCCTGGCCATCGGGGCGCAACAGGAAGCGTGTTCCCTTTTTCCCGATCTGGGCCATGGACGCTTCCCGGGGGTCTTCGACAGTTTTGAATTTGAACGCCTGCTGGCCCACAACGGCCCTACCGGTGGCAACCTCAGGTTCTTGCATACGGAGCGCCCCCCGAAATCCTTCCTCATGATCCATTGCGTGGGGAGCATGGAAAGCAACTACCGGGATTATTGTTCCGCAACCTGCTGCCTGAATGCGTTCAAGTTCAACCGACAAATCCACGACCTCATCCCCGACGCCCAGGTGGTTCATCTGTTTCGTGAATGGGTCGCCCCGGGAAAGGGAGGCCATTCCCTGCTCCAGAAGGGGCTGCAATCCCCGCAAACCCGGGCGATCCGATATTCCAGCCTGGACGACCTCCGGGTGTCCCGGGCAGACAGTCACCTCCAGGTGCAAGTGCACGGTCTGGCGGAAACGATCCTGACCGACATGGTCATCCTTTGTCCCGCCACGGTTCCTGGCGAGGACCATTCCCGTCTGGGAAAACTGATGGAGGTTGCACGGGATCGGTACGGTTTTTTTGCCGAGTTGCACAACCGGACCGATGCGACTCAAACCCGGATCCGTGGGATTTATCTGGCGGGGGCGTGCCAAAGTCCGATGGATCTGCAACAATCGATGAGCCAGGGCATGGCGGTTTCGGGTCATGTGTTGTCCGAATTGATCGCTGGTGGTACCATGAGCCTGGAACCGATCACTGCGGTTATAGAACATGAACGGTGCAGCGGTTGTGGCACCTGTCTGCCCCTTTGCCCTTTCAAGGCGATCCAGCGGCAGGATCATGGCAAGGCCCGAATCAACCCGGTCCTGTGCATGGGCTGTGGCACCTGCGTGGCCGCCTGTCCCGGAGGGGTCATCAAGGGGAATCATTTCACCCATGCGGCCATCATGGCTGAAATCGAGGGAGTATTGGCATGAGCGGCCCGGACATTGGGCAGGATGATGAACCCAAAATTTTAAGCTTCCTCTGCAACTGGTGTTCCTATGCCGCCGCAGACAAGGCGGGAACGGCACAGTATGAACAACCGCACCAGGTGCGCTCGATTCGGGTCATGTGTACCGGACGCCTCGACCCCCAGTTCGTCCTGCACGCCTTTCGCCAGGGAGCGGACGGGGTGGTGATCCTGGGATGTCATCCCGGCGACTGCCATTACAAGGAAGGCAATATCCATGCGATCAAACGACACCGGCTGTTGTTGGCGTTGCTACGATCATTCGGCATTGAGGAACAACGTTGCCGATTCGAGTTTGTCGCTGCGGGAGAAAGCGAACGTTATGTCAATATTCTGACCGAAGTAGTCGCACAGATAAAAACGTTGGGTCCCATGCATTTTCCCAAGAACCGCTGTGACCTTTGATGAGGAACGACAACCATGCCTGTGAAAGAACTGAACGCCAAGGGACTGAAATGTCCGCAACCACAACTCAAAATGACCATCCTGATCAGCAAGATGAAACCGGGAGAAGTCATTGAGGTCGTCGCGGACTGCGATACGTTCGAGGATGATGTCCGCAAATGGTGTACAAGAAACCAAAAAGCACTACTGTGGATGCGCCAGGAGAAAGATGGCGCCAAACGGTGTCAGGTTCGCGTGTGATATGGCATGCATATTGCTGTCAAATTATCGAACATCAACGCATCCGCGCATCTGTACACCCTGTGGATTGAACGATGCAACCTCATGGAAACCATGTAAAAAAAATAGATTATTCCAAAGAAGTGAACTTTGGGAAAAAAATTGTGTTGCAATCAAAGAAAATCCTTGTCAACCTTTCCACGTTTGACTTATACGTAAGCCAGATTTTGATGGGTCGTTCGGAACCGCAGTGGGCGTCAGGCCGAACGTGTCATTCATTTCGCCAAAGGAAAAAAAAATGAACAATGCGAGTGCTTCCTGCTCGGCGCGTCAGTTGCTACGTCGTGGCACTGTTGACGCCAACGGAGGTCACGACGGTGACGATGAACCGTCAGGTGACCGGGAAGATAAACCTCCGGCAGGCGGCGACGCTTGCCATGCCCGATCCACGCAACCCCTCTCAGGATTTTGTCATTCCCTTCCCGGGCTGTCGCCCACCTTCCCAGAAAACGAACGCAGTCAACAATTCCGCAACCTTCATTATCCCGATGTCACCCATGAACAATGGAGCGACTGGCGCTGGCAATTGAAAAATCGCATCCGGCGGCTGAAGGATTTGCAAAGGCTGTTCAACCTGACGACGGATGAAATGCAAGCCTTTCGCCGGGGTGAACCCAAGTTGCCCATTGCGTTGACCCCATATTATGCCTCGTTGATGGACCCGGAAAACGGAACAGACCCTTTGCGGCGGACCCATATACCCGTTGGGAGAGAGCGTATCGTTGCGCCGCAGGAATTGATCGATCCGCTGGGGGAAGAGGAACGGACAGTCGTTCCCGGATTGGTACATCGTTATCCCGACCGGGTACTGCTCATGGCGACCCGGCAATGCGCCACCTATTGTCGTTATTGCACCCGTTCTCGCATGGTGGGAACCCAATCCCACGAAAAATTTCAGGGATTCAGGCAACATTGGCGGCAGGCGGTCGATCATATCGCCGGCGATGACCGGATTCGCGATGTCGTCATCTCCGGTGGCGATCCGCTGACCCTGGGCGATGAAGAGTTGGGCGTTCTACTCCAACGCCTGGCCGATATCCCTCATGTGGAAATATTGCGTATCGGAACCAAGGTGCCCATGGTTCTTCCCATGCGGATCACGCCAGCCTTGGCTGCATTGCTTGGCCGGTTCAAATCGTTATGGATCAATATTCATTGCACCCATCCCGACGAATTGACTCCGGAAGCCTCGGTGGCTCTGGGTCGTCTGGCCGATGCCGGCCTTCCCCTCGGGGCGCAAACGGTGTTGCTGGCAGGGATCAATGATGATGCACATACCCTGAAGCGATTGTATCATGGTCTGTTACGTCATCGTGTCCGACCCTATTATCTGTATCAATGTGACCCCATTCCCGGTTCGTCTCATTTCCGAACCCCTGTGGCCAAAGGATTGGAAGTCATCAGTCAACTGCGTGGATTCACCTCGGGATTGGCGGTCCCCCATTATGTCATCGACGCCCCCGATAATGGTGGCAAGATTCCCGTTCTTCCCGGAATGCCCCTGAAGCGGGAAGAGGGTGATCTGCTGTTGACCAATTATCAAGGCCGAACCTGCCGCTATCCCGATGGGATGGCTGGCGATTCCCTCTGAGTCGGCGGGGGAGATGCATTCATGCGCATCGGTTTTGTCTATGATTTGCGCGACGATTACCTCAAAGAGGGATTCAGCGCAGAAGACGTTGTTGAATTTGACACCGGGGATACCCTGAATCACATCGAAGAGGCGTTGAACCGGTTGGGGCATGAGGTTGAACGGATCGGCAGAGGCCAACAGTTGGCACGGCATCTGGTTCAGGGAAGACGTTGGGACGCAGTGTTTTCCATCGCTGAGGGGTTGCACGGACGCAGCCGCGAAGCCCAGGTTCCGGCGGTATTGGAACTGTTCGGCCAACCCTATCTGTTTTCCGACCCGTTGACCATGGCGTTGACGCTTGACAAAGCCATGGCCAAACGGGTGGTCCATGCAGCAGGAATTCCCACTGCCCCCTGGCGGGTGGTGTCATCCATGGCGGAAGTCGCATCCATCGACCTGCCACTCCCCTTGTTCGTCAAACCCCTTTGGGAGGGGACGGGCAAGGGGTGTGATCTGCAATCGTTGGTACGCGACCGTGATGCTTTGCCACGGGTGATTGCGGCCAAACTGGAACGGTTCCGACAACCGGTGTTGGTGGAAACCTTTTTGTCGGGGCGGGAGTTTACCGTGGGATTGATCGGCAATGCGCCTGATGTCCGCCCCTTGGGGGTGATGGAAATCCATCTCAACGACCAGGCTGACGCCGAAGTCTATACCATGACCAATAAGGAATTAAGCGAGTCACGGGTCAGCTATCGCCGGGTCACGGATGCTTTGGGCGAACGGATCATCCAACTTGGCCAGGAAGCGTTTATGGCCTTGGGATGTCGTGACGTTGCACGCCTTGATTTCCGTTGTGATGCGGCAGGCAATCCCCATTTCCTCGAAGCCAACCCTTTGCCTGGATTGCATCGAACCCATTCCGATCTTCCGATCATTGCCGGTCTTGTCGGCGTTTCATATGACGATCTGCTGGGAATGATCCTGGAAGCGGGCCGGAGACGTTTGGAATGAGGGACGGAACCGATTTTCCCGTCCCCGATCTCCCTCATGGCGCGGTGGTAACGGTGGTTCATGGTGCCTGGGGGACGAGCATCGATGAAGAAGATACCCGGGCGCAAGCCCGGGCAGTGGCGGAAAGCCTGATGCGTTTGGGATTCCGGGCACCGGTGATTGCATTGGGACCCGGATTGGAAGAACTAAAACAGGTTCGCGCATCTCAGCCCGAGGTCATCTTCAATCTGGTGGAAGGGTTGGGTGGTCTGGGCAGACGTGCCCATGAAGCGGCACTCCGATTGGAAGAGATCGGTGTGCCACTGACCGGGGTATCAGGCGCCATTCAGGAGATCGTCAATTCCAAGTGTGGTTGCAAGGATGCCTTGCAGGCAATGGGTCTTCCCACCCCATCCTGGACACTGACCGGAACCGGGATCACGGGCGATGATCGGTGGATCATCAAACCCATTTGGGAACACGGTTCCCTGGAAATGGACGAACGATCGGTCGTAGCTGGAAGCGAAGTTGCCGAAGCATTGGCTGAACGTGCGTTGCGCTCTTCTCACGCCCACTTTGCGGAGCGATATGTCGCAGGACGGGAGTTCAATGTCTCCATTGTCGAAGGGCCGTCTGGCGGAGAGGTCTTTCCACCCGTGGAAATGTTGTTTGTTGATTATCCCGACCATGCTTTGCGAATCGTCGATTATGCCGCCAAGTGGGATTCTTCCAGCTTCGGATTTCACCATACCCCACGCCGGTTTGATTTTCCCGAACGGGACCGTTCCTTGTTGGAACATCTGACCCGGTTGTCTTTGGAAGTTTGGCAACGATTCCGTATGGAAGGGTATGTTCGGGTCGATTTCCGGGTCGATGAAACCAATCAACCCTGGATCCTGGAAGTCAATGCCAATCCATGCATTTCCCGTGATGCCGGTTTTGTCGTGACAATCCTTAACTCTGGCATCTCCTATGATCAATTGACCCTGCGCCTGGTCCAGGCAGCCCTGAACAAAAATCAGGGAATAAAAGGGGCAAGAGATTTTCCACACACAATTGGCGTTCATCTCAAGGTCTAATAAAGGATTGAGGACATGACCCATCCAACTGCCGTGGCGGGTTCTTTTGATTCCGTCACCGTACCCGAGGACATGGACCGGGTACGATCATTGGTGACGAGTACCGGCAACTTCAACCCCGAAGAAGTGGAGATGGCGGTCGAATTGGTGGAATCGAGACTTTCCCTGGGGGACAAAAGCGGTTATTTCTTTTTATATTCCCGGGAACCCTCCGGAATACTTTCGGGATACGTCTGCTACGGACCCATCATGGCCACCGATGGCCGGTTCGATCTTTACTGGTTGGTGGTCCGCCCCGAGTGGCACGGCAGTGGCCTGGGGAAACGTCTCCAGGAAGCGGCGGAACTGGCCATCGCCAATGCAGGGGCGAAAAGGATCTATCTGGAAACTTCTTCCACGCCCGGTTACCAACGTGCGCGCCACTTTTATGACAAGGCGGGGTATGTGCGGCAATGTGTCCTGAAAGATTATTACCGTCTCGGAGATGATAATTATATCTACATGAAACAAATCACCTCTGATTGATTCAACCCCGTCACATTCATCAACTGGGGAGGATGGCTGGCAATTGACTGATATGCATAGGAATATTGAAAGAGAAAAGGGGGCTTAAGGGATTGCCCCCAGACCCCTTTTTTCTTTCAATAATTTTTCGAGTGTCAACAATCCCTGATTAATGAATGTGACAAAGTAGAAATAGTTACAATTAATGATTCGCAAACCGCTCGCCCAAAATCATTCGAGTGCGGTCCGCTGATTTTTCGATTTGATCCAACAATAATTGATGATCCGTTTCGCCCTGCTTTGCCCTCCGTTCCAACTGTTGACACAGATCCGCCAACTGGAATGCCCCCAAAGTCCTGGCCCCCCCCTTGAGTCGGTGCGCACATTTGGCCAAGACTTCCGGGTTTCCAGCAGCATTGATGATATCCTGTACCCGTTCGGGCAACACTTGCAGGAATACGGTGACAATCGATTCGAGTTCATCACCCACCTCCTGGAACAACCGGTCAAGTTCTTCCTCATCAATGACCTTCGGTGGAGACAACGTTGTATTCTGCTCCGACTTCTGCACCTGAGCGGTCTCATTTTTCAACGTCGAAGGGGTATCCCGGGACATACCGGGAATCCAGGCTTCAAGAACACGTACCAAATCCCGTGAACGAAATGGTTTGGCGATATAATCATCCAATCCCGCCGCCAAACACTTTTCCCGATCTCCCGACATGGCATCGGCAGTCACGGCGATGATGGGAACAGGATGATCGTTGCCAGCATGCTGTTGCCATTGACGAATATGGGCCGTCGCAGCAAACCCATCCATTTCCGGCATATGCATGTCCATGAAGATCAAATCGTACGATCCTGACGCCACCATTTCGACCGCCTTGCGACCATTTTCAGCCCAGTCAACCTCGCATCCCAGCTTGCGTAACATTTCCAGAATGACATCACGGTTGATTTCAAAATCCTCGGCCACCAGAATTCGGAATCCGGAAAAATTGCGGGTAGGAGGTGAAATTAACGGCTCCGATGGTTTGACAACCACCCCTTGATTGGACTCCAACCCGACCACCTCCTGTTGGTGTTCCAAAGTCAGTTCGAACCAAAACGTACTCCCCTGACCTGGGGTACTGTGTAACCCAATCGTCCCATCCATCAGTTCCACCAGCTTGCGCACGATGGAAAGGCCCAGGCCACTGCCACCATAACGTCGGGTCGTCGTGCTGTCCGCCTGGACAAACGGATGAAACAAACGTCCCTGGGCCTCTACCTCGACACCGATACCCGTATCTTGAACTTCAAAGCGATAGGCGGTTCGATCCGATTGTTCCCATACCTGGAACAGATGCATCGTAACGGAACCACGTTCGGTAAATTTGACTGCGTTTCCAGTCAGATTGACCACGATCTGCCGCAACCGGACCGGATCCCCCAAAATGCTGGTATTCATGTCGGGTGGCGTAAAATTGAGCGACAGTGAAAGGGACTTGCCATGGGCCAGCGGGGAAAAGACATCTAAGACTTCCTGCAACAAATCCTTCAGATCCAAAGGCGCTTTCTCAAGCTTGATCTGTCTGGCTTCAATTCGGGAGAGGTCCAGAATATCATTCAGCAGGGTCAACAGAGATTCCCCGGAACGATAAACTGTTTGCGCATATTTGCGTTGTTCCTGATTCAGCGGGGTTTCCAACAATAATTCCACCATACCCAATACGCCATTCATGGGTGTACGAATTTCATGGCTCATGGTCGCCAGGAATTCACTTTTGGCACGGTTGGCGGCATCCGCTCTTTGCCGGGCCTCTTTCAGAGTGGTTTCATACACTTTTTTCTCGGTAATATCTTCCTTGATGGCCAGGTAATGCTGGATTTTTCCGGCGTCGTTGAAGATCGGAGCGATCAAGGTCGATTCCCAAAAATGTGTTCCATCTTTTTTTCGGTTCAACAATTCACCCCTCCAGGTATTGCCGGCTGAAATCGTCCGCCACATGTCGGCAAATACTTCAGCGGGGGTGCTATCGGATTTGAGAATTTTTGGATTCTTTCCGATAACCTCATTCTGATCGTACCCGGTAACTCGGCAGAATTGAGGATTGACATATTCGATCAACCCATCCGGGTCGGTGATGACGGTGGTCACGGGACTTTGTTCCACCGCCAACCAAAACCGGTTGCGTTCATTTTCAATCCGCTTTTTATCCGTAATGTCCTGTTGGATGGCAATGAAATTGCGTACCTGATTCGTTTCATCGCGCACTGGCGTGATGACCGATTCCTGAACGTAGAGGGTGCCATCTTTCTTTCTGTTGATGACCTCATGGTGCCACACCTGACCCGAAAGAATGGTTCGCCACAGGTGATCATAGAATATTTGATCATGCTCACCCGACTTCAACAGATTGGGTTTGCTGCCCAGGACTTCATCGGGTCGATATCCGGTCAATCGGGTAAAGGCAGGATTGATCCATTGGATCAATCCCTGAACATCGGTAATGACAATGGGATTGGCCGCCGCCTCCAAAGCGGCTGCCTGGAGGCGAAGTTGTTTTTCAGAAACCTTCTTTTGAGTAATGTCCCGCAGAAAAGCAGTGAAAAATGTATCTTTCCCCATTGGGACCAATGTAATGGCAACTTCAGTATCCAATTGCCGACCATCGTTGTGGAGGGCAGTCAGTTCAAGACGGCGATTCAATATTTTGGACCGTCCCGTGGCAATGAAACGTTTCAGTCCTTTCATGTGTTGATCGCGAAAGTTTTCAGGGATGATGGTTTCAACAATTTTTGCCCCAATGATTTCCCTCCGTGAATACCCGAATGTGGCTTCCGCCGCTTTGTTGAATTCCATGATGGTACCCATGGTATCGATGCTGATGAAGGCATCCATGGCGGTATCGAGGATGGTACTGTAACGGGTCTCACTTTCGCTCAGACGACTGATGACGCTGGCTACATTCTGTTCGATCCCTCCCAGACGGCGATAAAACAAAAAGGTCATGAACAGCGATAAACCCAGCAACCCCGAAAGAAGCATGAGGAGATGTTCACGCAATAGAGACTCATAGACCTCATCGTTGGCCACGATGGCCAGCCAACCCAAACTTCGATTAGAACTGTCATAAAGTTCGATCCGTTGGAAATGGTCGTGCGGGCTGATCCAATACCATGGCGAAAAATATGACTGGGTGAAAATACCCGTGACATTCTGCATGAAAACATCGGTCAACCATGGTGGAGGAGGGACATGACCCGATTCCTCCAACAATACCACATCATTGAACTGGTCCCAGGAAGACCGGGACTGCTGTTCCTTTATTTTAGATTCCCACAGATCACGCTTGATCAATGATTTGTAGATGAAAGGATACAATTTGGTCTGGGAAATCTTTTCCAGATCCACGAGCATCGGCATGATACTCATGCCGAGTTCGACAAATCCAATGACCGTCCCGGACTGATCACGCCACGGTTGAACCAGCTGCCAGACCAGCTCTCCTGAACGCCCCGGCTCCAGGCCATGTGCCGTGACACCGGTTCTTTCCGACTGCAAGAGGGTCGCATGGGTGATCAGGTCGCCATGGAGATGGGGCTGATGCACACGCAGAACCACATGATGGTCCGGGGAAAGGAAGGTAAAGCGCGTAATGTCGGCAGCCTTGTGGAATGAGGGCCACAAAGGCATCGTCAACCGCAGCAGTCGATCACGATCTTTGGAGGCCAATGCCTGGGTCAACACCGGTTGTTGTTGCAGCATGTCGAGCAGACTTTCCAGATTCCCCTCTTTGCTCGCCTGCATGACGTCCAGACTGGTCTCGATGCCATGTCTGTTTTCTTGCAAATGGAGCTGTTCCAGGGTACGGTGCATCCACTGGATGGCAAACACCATCATCGCCACCAACAAGAAAACGGAAGCGACAAAAACAAGAAGAATGGGCCTTTTTACAGAGACAGTCATTGTTACACTTTACCAGCCTTATGGAAAAAGGGGAAGAACCATATCAGTCCCAGTACCCCTTGATATTTGTGAAGCACCATCAACATGGCAGGGAAGATCGTGTTGAATACCTTGAAATGGATGGTCATCCTTTTGATGGGGTTGACCGGTATCGCCTGTTGGATCATTGCATTCGATCATGTGGATCGACCACCCACCGTTCCAAATGATGCCCTGCGCATTGCCACCAACCCCTGGCCCGGCTCGGCACATGTCTTTATCGCTGAAAATAAAGGTTACTTCGCAAAAAATGGCCTCAAGGTTCATCTTCGCCTCACCAAATCCCAGGACGATGCCTCAATCCTGTTCAAGAACGGTGAAGTCGATGGCCTGAGTGATGTTTTTTCCAATACCATTCTCTACGGTTCCGAAGGCGTTCCCACCCGTGTCGTCTATGTCAACGATTATTCACTTTCAGGCGATGTCATCGTCGGCAGGCCGGAAATTTCATCATTGGCCGAACTGAAAGGGCGGCGGGTTGGATTCGAAGCCATCAACTCCTTTTCCCATCTCTACGTCCTGAAGGCGCTGGAAACCCAGGGATTGGATGAAAGCCATGTCCGTTTTGAAATCCTATCTTCCCAGGATGTATTGAGCGCCTTGGAAAAAGGGACCATCGACGCAGGCCATACCTGGGAACCGACCACTTCAAGGGCGTTGGCCAAGGGATACAAAATTCTTTCCCGCGCAGGTGATATCCCTGGCATCATCACCGATGTATACGCCTTCCACGATGCGATCATCAAAGAGCGTCCCCGGGAGATTCAAGCCTTTGTCAAATCGATGGTCGAGGCCCGCAACTTTGCGACAACCCATCGCAAAGAGGCAGTCGCCATCATGGCTCAGGCCACCGGCATGAACATCAATGAAATGGATCGGGGATTGGAGGGAATCGTTCCCCTGGATCTTCCCGCCAATCTCATCGCCATGACACCAGGAGAGGATGATCGCTCCTTGTATCACTCCGGTCATTCCATCATACAGTTCCTTCTGCTGCGAGGACAGTTGCGCCGTATTCCGGAACTGAACGAACTGTTGGATGTCCAATTTGTCAAAGCCTTGGCCAACAAGGAATGACCCCATTGAAACCATCCACGAAATTCATCCTATTCTGTTCCCTCCTGGTCACGCTGACCTGTGTGGTGATGGCTTGGCTCGCTTATTCCAGCATCAGCAATACATTGGTTGCCAAAGTTCTGGATCGTTTCCGCGAACGTTCCACCAATCGCATGTTGTCCATTGACAACATGCTGCATTACAATCTGGTCAATACACAGGTGATTGCGGGAGATCCTTTGTTCTGTACCCCAGCCCCTCCGGCACAAAAGGTTGCCGCCCGCCTGATCAGTTATCGTAACCTGTTCAAGATTTATCTCAGCATCTCCTATTTTTCCAACGATGGGGTCCTGCTCGCCGACACCTCGGGTCTGGGGATCGGACAACCGGTCGATCCCCAATCCCCCCCGGGAAAACACTGGCCCCAGGTTCTGGACGGAACTTTTACCCACGGGGCAGGCCATTCCCGCCTGTTGAATGCCGACCTGATCTATGTCACCCGGCCCGTCATCTGTCCCGATGAGCCAAAATTGCGTGGTGCCATTGTCGCAAGGATCAACATATGGCGCCTGCATGCCCTCTTTCCCATCGCAGCCTCCGGAAGTGAATCCGTGGCCGTCCACATCGATCTGTTCGATGATGAAGGACTTTTATTATACTCAAATCATCACCGTACCGGAATCATGAAGGTCTTTTCCGATTCCCAGATGAGACCCGAGGGAAAGAACATCGAAGTGTTGGCAAACGAGGATCAGATCGTATCGGTAGCCCGCAGCATGGGAACCATGGATTTCAAGGGGAGCAACTGGTTATTGCGATTTTCGGTTGCCAGGGAGGCCGCCCGGGAAGAAGCCAGGATCCTGGGGCTTCGCATCGCAATCACTTCACTTTTCATCATTGCCGCTGCCACGGTTCTGGCCTACTTTTTTGCCCGCCGGTTCGTTCGGCCCATGATGCATCATGATCCCCCGAAGTGAATGTATGGATTCATGAACCTTCCTTTTTTTTGGATTGCATCCGTCGATTCAAGGTTTGCCGGGTAATTCCCAGAAGGGCAGCAGCGATCCCCTGATTGTTGCCCGAACGGCGCATCGCCTCCTTGATCAACAGATCAGTCACCGCCTGAATGGTGGGTAAAGGGTCGGGATGGTCGGAAAACAGTTGATCATCCCCATCAATACGCTGAGTCTCCGGGGTCGTCATCCCCGATTTGGCAAAGATGTGCCGTTTGAACAATTCCATGGATAACATGCCGGAATCATGGTGGGCCATGGCATCCATGGTCATGGCCTTCAATTCGCGGACATTACCGGGAAAATGATAGGATTCCAGCAGCTTGTATAATTCTGGAGGCGGCGTCGGAACCCCCTGTCCCCGAAGATCTGAAAGTTCTGCCAGGAAATGGTTGAGCAGGAGTTTGATATCCTCTTTGCGATCCCTGAGCGGAGGAATCGACACATGATGCGCCGCCAGGCGAAAATACAGATCGGCACGGAAGTTCCCCTGTTCCATCGCCTGCGACAGGTTGCAATTGGTGGCGCAGATGACCCGGGCATCCGTCTTGATCGGCAAATCGCTTCCCAGCGGATAATATTTTTTCTCCTGCAACAGGCGCAACAGTTTGACCTGAGATGCCTGTCCCAAGTCGCCGATTTCATCCAGAAACAGCGTTCCACCCCTGGCCTGGGCCACCATTCCGTCACGATGATGGTCCGCCCCTGAAAATGCCCCGCGACGGTGGCCAAACAGGGTATCGGAAAACATGTTGTCGTCGATTCCGGCAACATTGACCGCCACCAGTTCACCCTCGCGACCGCTCAGGCGATGAATCGCCTCGACCATCAACTCCTTGCCCACCCCCGTTTCGCCCACGATCAACACCGGTTCCGCCGAATCGGCCACCGCTTCGAGATATTTGAAGATGGCGTTCATTTTCCGGCTTTGGGTAATGATCTCAGCAAAGGCATGGTTCTGTTCAACCCGGTCGGACAGTAAATGATGTTTCAGGCGTCCGATTTCCAATTGCAGATGATGCCGTTCCATCGCCCGCTGAACACTGGAGATGAACCGGTTTTCATCCACCGGTTTGACCAGATAATCAAACGCCCCTTCCTTCATGCAGGCGACGGCGGTTTCCACCTCGTGAACCGCCGTCATGATGATCACGGGAATATCGGGAAAAAATCGTTGAATCCGGGAAAGAAGTTCCCGGCCGGTCAGATTGGGCATGATCAGGTCGAGCAGCACCACCGATGCACCATGAATTTCCAACTGGCTCATCAACTGCCGACTGTCGGGGTAGGTGACCACGGGAGAAATATCGTGATTGCGCAACAAAACCATTGAGGAGAACAACAATTCCTCTTCGTCATCCACAAGGACGACCGGTGCGGTATAAGGTTGATGGCGCAACATGGTGTTCAGATTTCCTCGCGGGAAGTGTTGACATTCAACATCAAAACGAGAAAGACATTGAGGTTCAGACTTTTATATTCCCGTCCGACCTTGCCTCCGCTCCGCAAGTTCCAATAATTTCCAACGCACAATCGGGATATCGGACACCACGGGTGGCGGAATCTTGCAGATCAACACATTCTGGTTCGCCTTGAGGGTATAACGCTCACAAAGGGTCATCAATACATTTTCTTCACCAAAAATATCTCCGGGACCATGGACTTCCACTATTTCCCCCCGGGATATGCGCTCAAGGCTCCCTTCCTGGACCAGGTACAGTACGCCCGCTTCCCGAGGATCCATGGTATCGCCACCCTGCAACGAAACGATTTCGATGGACTGCGCGATCCGAGTCAGATTGACCAGATTCACCAGATCACCAAAAATCCAGGTTGTGCGCAAAAAATTCCAATAATCCTGTAAATGTTCAAAATTGGCGTACAGATTGTTCTGGATGATGAATTCCATATACAGATCACCCGGGATGCACAAACACTGCACATAACAATGGGTACGGTAGGTTGCGATGGCAGGCATGGAATGCATGGCGGAAATGTCGCCGACGATGCTGCCCGCCGACAACGAGACGGTCAGATCGGATCCTTCCTGAATCTGTTCGATGATCCCGGTACAGATCAAAAACAATTCCGGATGCACCTCACCTTCATGAATCAGAATGGTTCCAGGGTTAAAGGTTTTGACCGGGTTGTTCAGCAATACCCTGAGCCGGTATTCGGCAATGTTGCCGTAATAATTCTTCAGGTAGGTATAGGCAAATTTGCGCAAATATTCCTGCATGGTCGGGATCAGGACATCCATGGTGCCAAAAGCGGCGGAAGAACCGATTCTCCTTTGACCCGGAGATAATTTCTCAGCGGTATGGGCAAAGATCATTTTATGTGAGGCATCATTCTGATAGTCCAAAGCCCGACCATGAATCAGACCACCACCGATATCAATTTTTTTCAGATCGGCGGAAACCAGATAGGAAGATCGGACCTGTTCGAACAATGCCCGGTCAATCCCGGGTTGGGTCGAATCGTCGCGAATCATCCCCTCCAACACCTCCAGGGAAACCAGATCGGCCCAATGGGCATAGGTTCGGTAACGATCCGGTCCCCGCGCCCGGAAAAAGAAAAGACTTGTTTCGACCGGATGTGGTGAAAAAATCGGCTTGACATCCATGCCATCGACTTCATTCCAGGTATCGTTTTTCAAAGGGCGGATGTCGAAAAAATCACACATGAACAAATCATCCACCCCCAACAGGGCAGACAATTTTTTGGCAACGGAGCTGATGACCAGGGGGGTTGCGTAATATTTGATCCGGTGCCCGGCACGAATCAAGGTGGTGATCCCGGCGAAATGGTCGTCGTGGGCGTGGGTATGGAACAGTCCGTGAACTTCACTGATACTGATGCCAAGGGCGGTCAGCATCGCCACCAGATTGGGACCGGCATCGATCAAATAAATATTGCCCTGAAACACCAGGACGGAAGACATGCTGGGATTATCGGTATCCCAACCATCCCCCTGGCCCGAATGGATCACGGCAAAATATTCGCGTTGCAAATTGTAATCGCCCAAAGGGTAGGGGGAATCGTAGACCTGACCGGGAGACAGATTGAGGTCGATGATGACGCTCTCATCGCGGTAGCGGATACGAAACACATTGGGGTTCAACCGTTTGATCCATGCGTCCGCACGGATTTCCACCTCATGATCACTGATGAACAATCCATCGAGCAGGGATTCGGTGGGACGGATCTGGCCGAAGGCGAAACGCAATTTGAGGGACATCATCTGTTGGGCCTCATCGGCGGATGCCCCGGCCATCATCAATTCCTTCTGTGAAATCAGGCCATAATTACCGCGAAAGATATACTGCATCTGCCGCCGGACCTGGGTTTCCGATCCCATGAGCAGGGGTTTGATCCCGGTATTGTTGGGATGTTTTGGGAGAATCATTCCCTGCCGGTAAAGCATTTGCAGGACGGGAAACTCCGACATGTTGGAGATGGTCCCGTTCTGGATCAGGATATCGGAAAGCAGAATGGTATTGGGACCCGTTTCACAGGTGACCCCCTCTTTTTCGGTCGAAATGATCAAACCGCGTTTCATCAGATGCTTGACGATATCGGCAGGACAACCACAGAGGATGAACAGGTTGATTTCGGCGATCTCTACCCAGAAAACACCATGAATAATATTGATTTTTCGTATTTTCGACATGGGCTTCAAGGAGATGGTGCACCACCGTTGACAAAAAGATCACGGCCGTTCTCAGGATTCCAGTTCCGCGATCACGACATTGGCCCCCCGCAGCCGGTCCGCCAAAATCAAGGCGATGATCCGAAACAGGCTGGTTGCAATTCTGGGCTGTTCTTCCTGTAGCATCTTGAAGCGATCCCGGTCAAGCACGTAACAGGAAGTCGTGGTGGTAGCGATCACGGTTGCGGAACGTGGTTTCTCATCCAGAATGCCCATTTCGCCAAAAATGGCACCCGAGGCCAAGGTGACCAATCGTTTAATTCTACTTTGTCACATTCATTAGTTCTACTTTGTCACATTCATTAATCAGGGATTGTTGACACTCGAAAAATTATTGAAAGAAAAAAGGGGTCTGGGG
>PEAN01000045.1 GCA_002753735.1 Magnetococcales bacterium DCbin4 | reverse complement strand
AAGATTCCCGCAAAAACCACGCGAAACTCTTGCTCCGGGTAAAATGGCGCGTGAAAAACAAAAACAAAATCAAAGTCAAAGTCCTGGGGGCAATCCCCCAGACCCCTTTTTCTTTTCAATAATTTTTTGAGTGTCAATAATCCCTGATTAATGAATGTGACAAAGTAGAATTAGATAAATTTCCTATGAATCAGAACAAGATTAATGTGACTGATTTTTATGGGGGTTCAAAATGCGAATTATGGTCATTGGATCGATTCCTTCCCATGTTCCCGGGATAAATCAAGAGGTTTTACCTCAACATGAATTACTATTTGATGCTGCGAAAAACCTGGGACGTGCAATTTCCAAGGCAGGGCATCGGATCATCATTGGAAGCACGAGTCCTCGTACAGTTGACGCTTACATCATTAATGGAGCGACCGATTTTTGTCGCCAACATCCTGAAAAGTCTGTTCATATAGAGATCCACCGTCCTCAAGGAGAACCAGAAACAATTCCACAAGATATTCCAAATCTCCATTTATTGCCCCACACCCATCATGCAGATCCGAGTAGCCCGCATAAATGGATTGTTGCCCATGCACGAGCGGCTGAAGAAGCTGATATCATAATTACTATGGCTGGTGCGACTAGTACTCGCCTTGTTGGCCATCTCGCAATGGACAAAGGAAAGCCGATAATTCCAATTCCGTGCTTTGGGGGAACGTCTGAGGATTTATTTGAATTTTTCCGTTATCGTTACGGAAAAATAAAGGTCGATGACAAGCCGGTAGATGCATTACTTGGTTCATGGAGGAATGGCACGGACGAACAGGTTGTCAAGATTGCAGAAATCCTTTTCAAGAAACATCAGACACAATCATCTCATACATATTTTATTAGTTACTCATGGAAAGATTGTGTTTCAGCCGACCACATAGAGACACTTCTTCGCCGTGAACATCGGCCCATCCTCCGAGACGAGGCAGACATTCAGGCTGGAGAACCGATTTCGAACAGAGTCCATGCCCTCATAGAAGTGTGCGACACTTTCATCGCTCTTTGGAGTTCACAATATTCACAAAGTCAGTGGTGCACTGCAGAATTAGAATATGCTGCAAAACTTCTGCATACCAAAAAAATTAAGCGTGTTATATTGTTGAATCTCGACAATCATCCTTTATCACTTCTTCAAGCGAACCAGCTTTCTGAACCTGCAACAACTCGTCGCGATAGAGAGCTTGCAATATTGAAAATGACGCGTGATGAAGTAAGTTAATTAAGCCTTAAGCTGAAAGATTTGTGACAGAATATCCAGTTCTAAGTGTCTGTAGTCTAAGTGATTGGTATTGAATAAAATCTTTTTTTGAGTTCCGGTAGATCTGAAAAAATTTCGGAAACAGCGTATCGATCTGATCAACCTTCACTGAAATGTATATGCCCCCCGTATTTCTTCGTTGGAAGATTATTATATCCTGTCACCGGATTTATTATGGTGTCACCAGATTCTATCAAAGCCAACACCTGCCTCTTCGAACAGCATCTCGATTTCGCGGACCACCCAACTTACCTGGATCTCCCGAAACCGATTCCGGGTTTTCTTGCTGCTGCTGCCTACGCATCGGGATAGAACGTTTTGCGGGATTTTAGCATGGCATCATCCATTATAAATGGATAAAAAAACTCATAAATAAATGGGAAATCATGTGATTCGCTCATAATTTTTACATTCAAATCATCAATAATAAAGCAAAGAAATCGGACGATGGTGGCAGTATGGAAGGTGCCCCATTTCTGAATTACTGCCACTTTGGCGGCGTGGGCAATCATGTCATAGATATTTGTAAGGGGGCGTCCCTGCTCAGTGGACAAGAAGACTGCGCAATGGTCGCCAATCGCTGCTTCCCGATTAGCGGCTACCAATTGATCCTTGGCTTTCTGTCTGTTGGAGTAATGTTTGGCCAGCACGAGATTGCCCACAGTACTGAACCACGCATTCAACGGATCATCGTCGTGGATGGTGTTTTTTCCAGTGATATGATCCAGGTTGTAATAGCGGGTCGATTTCCCGAACTTGGACAAAAACGTAATGATGGCCCGAGTGATGTCTGAATCTGGAAAGGCTTCCTCAGGCCGATCAATGGGGTGGCGCTGCCGGATCTCCATCATGTGTGGAAATAGGACGGCAATATCGTGGCCGAGTTGTTTCAGGTCCGCATTGCTGGGGAACTGACCTGCATGGGTATGGAGGTGGTCGAGGATGTAGATCAGTTTGCCAAGCCGCTCCAGGCCGATGGAGAGGCTGAAGAACGCCTTATTGTACAGGCCGCTCCGGTTCATGTCCGCCTTGCGCAGCGTCGTCAAACCCTCGCCAAGCATTTCCGAAGCGATGCCGGCCTCGCGCAGTAGCGCATTGTTCTGGGGCGAGAACATCATGTGACTTCCTCCACCAGTCTTACGGCCTGCGGGAGTTGGAGTTCACTAGCGAAATCCGGGGACGTTTTAAATCTGGGGGCACCTTGACGATTTCTTTTATGGCCATCAATTTGAACGGTAAGGTGCCCCCGGGATTTCATTATGGATAAAAGAAGAATAGATATGGTGTCACCAGATTTAGTATAATTGGTTACAAATTTGCAATTTCCGACTCTGTTCGATTCAAACTTTTTAGATTTTCTTCGTGTCTTTTTCTAAACAGTGTTCAAGAATTTTCTGAGCAGTAGTTATTGCCTCTGGCAACCCTGCATAATGTAATGCTAAATGCATTTTAACCCCGTCTCTTCCAATTTGATTTGTTATGTTATCGCATAATTTCCGAGATTCAAGATGCAGTCTATCATTCCTAAGTTTGTCAAAAAACTCCCCCATTGACTTTTGAGCATTCTTTGATTGTATAAAAAATAATGCTGAAACAGAATCCATTACAACACCTGCAAAGGCTTGTATAGAAGTTGACGTGAAACTTCCTTCTTTATACATAAAAGCAGCCATTATTATAACCGTAAAACCGAGAGAGGCAAATACAAGGCTAAACCAGAAGCTTATTTTCGACTGGGCTAATACTTGAGAGTAATATCTGGCAAGTTGCTCCGTCTCAAATGAAAGATCTTCTTTGAGCATGCCTTCATTATCTTTACTAAAATTAATTTTATTCTCAAATTCTCCAAATCCTTTCTTATCAGAAACTTTTTCTAATTGAATATTCCCCTGCCGAACACTTTTAAAAGCTCCAGATTTTGTAGCGCCAATGACTGTAGCACCTGACACTATAACGGCAGCAATAAATACAAATATTTGAAAAAACTCATATAGATCAATCATGGTTAATGCGCTTATCCACATATTTATATTCGCCTATAGAAAGTCCGGCTTCCAGACCCAATTTCAAATCCTTTCTCCATTCTCTGCAACCAAATTTCATATCGAACCAGTCCAGAAGAAGAAGTTAATGATATTCTCCCAATATTATTCGTTAAGCGGGTCCGTAATTTCCGGACCCGCAAGGGCTTGGTCCACAGGTTTTAGAAAATGGCACCGTGGAGTGAATAATATCCGCCCATTTCAACTCCTGCAAGTCCAAAATTTAACCAGTTGAATTTTTGAACCATCAAGCACGACAAATGAAATATTTGAGTTATTTTAATCACAAAAAAAAGCCCCGAAGGGCGGCGACAGACGAAGAAAACCTTCAAATTCAAAATGGTGGACCGAGTGTACCCAATTTCAAACTATTCCCTGTTTTTGTTGCCATGCAGCATGGGAAAATTCCGAATCCGCTTCAGTGGGTGAATGGGAGTTGGAAATGTTACTATATGATTGTAATGAAATATTTTCTAAAATACCAATACACGCGAAAAGATAAAATTCGCTTTGGGTATCGACCGGTTACCAAAAGAATTCGCCGAGAAATCTCCTTGGTCGCATCATACTTTGTCCAAGAAAACGTCGTCCAGTGACTGGGCATCGAAGATGCGAAGGCTCCACTCCTCCAAGTAGGGAAGCTCGGCCTTGGCGATTTTTTCGCTGGCCCAATCAGGCACGGTCCCAAATCGGCGTTGTAACAGGCGAGTCAGCATTTCTGCCATTCCTTTCTGTTCACCTCTCTGTTCGCTTTCCTGACGAACCATCTGAGCCCACTTCGGATTCGTGTTCTCAATAACGCTTTGCGCGAATTGTGACATCATTTTCTCTTCCTCCTCTGGACGCACACGTCGAATAATCTCCCGGACATCCATTTCATCGTAATGCCTATATGTTTCCACTACATATCTCATGATGACCATGAAGTCATCAGCGGGAACCCCTGTCAAAACCTCAACGAGAAAGTCCTTGATCTCAAGTTGCTTTCCGTCCCTCGTCGCATACTTGGCAGCCAATAGCCATGCCCTCAGATACGGCTGTTTGGAAAGCTGGTGATCCTCAACATGGCCCAAATCGAAAAGGGAAAACTTGAAGTCCAGCAGGTACGACCGCCATCCTGTTGGTGCATCCACCAGTGCCAGGAAATGATTCGGAATTCGCCATTTGTCCGCTCCATGGTACACGACAAATGGAACAATGGCTGGTAGCCGTTTCCATTTGGGATTTTCTCGTTCCCATTGCTCAAGTGCTCTGACCATATACCGCAATAATTGCCACGCTACAAACCGATCCGGATAACTTTTATGGTCAATCAAGGTATACAAAAAGGCTTCTTGTCCATGAACGGTCCTCACCCGGAAAAGCCGATCCGTCAGGTACTCTTGGAGTTCCTGGTCAACGAATGACCCCTCAACCAATTCCGGGAATTCATCAGACAGTAATTCCGATATTTCGACCGGAAGACGCTCACGCAGAAGGTATGCCGCCCTTTCTGGATCCGAGAGAAGGATCTTCAGGAAACGGTCATGTGGGTGGGTGATCTTGCTCATGGATCTATGAGGCATCACCACAATTCACGCACCCACTCGGGTCTGCACAAGGATTGTCCTGAGCATCGGCCAGTCCGACAAAAGATTCAGGAAAAGATCGTCATCATTCCGCACCTGGGCGGCTTACATCACTGGTACCTGCGAAAAGTGGTCTGAATTCGTACCAATTTTGATCTTCAAAGAGCTGTCCGAGAGAAGGCGGTTCCGACGGTCCATGTCCGAAATCCGAGACTCTGGCGTATGGCCACGCGGAAACGGTTCCTCTACACTCTGAATTGTCCAGGATTTTACTTCTCCAGTCCAATGGAATTTGTCAAAATTGGCTTCAATCCCGTCGAAATTTGGGCGGATGAACCAGCCGGAAGGGACAGGGAAAGAATCCGACTGACCGAGGCAGGAGTGGAAGCAAGCTACACCTTCTCGTTGATTTGGTCGGAATTCCGTTGGGCATTGAAATGGTCGGGGCTAATGTGCATGATGGTCGTTTGGTGGGGTCCACGTTGGATGTTGTCGTCGTTGAACGTCCACAACCTACTCCCCACCCGATATTCCATGCATGGGGAGAACTATCCGATAATGATCAAGCTTGCTTGTGCGCTAATTGTGTTCCGGAGGATTTTACAAGTTAACGCAAATTAGAAGCCGGATGTCATCTAAGGGATTGCCCCCGGGGTTTTGATTTCACTCTTCTGAAAGGAGACGCTTGTGTCCAAAGCATTACGATATCTCGGGGCGGTTCGTCCCGAGGCGGCAGGTCATTTGCTGGGGTTCTACAAACACAGTGTCAAGGCGTTGGATGACAAGACCCGCTTTTTGATCCAGATCGTTACCAAGGTGGCGGTGGGTACGGAACGGGGATTGCGGCAATATGCCCCCAAGGCGTTGAAGGCGGGTGCCAGCAAGGAAGAAATTCTGGATGCGGTGATGATGGCGTTTCCTGCATCGGGGTTGAATAAATTGCTCGATGCCATCGAGGTATTGCGTGACCTGGATCTGTTGCCGGAGGCTCCGGGTGAACAAAAGGAGGTGGGTGACCATGTTTTGGGGGTGATCACCTCATTTCCCATGAATAAAATGACGTGTGTTCACCGACCCGATGGCGACCTGATCGTGTTTCGCACCGGTCCTGAAACGGCGAAGGTCTATTTGAGCCGTTGTCCCCATTCCAAGACGACATTGTGCAAAGGGGTCGATCATGGGGATCGGGTGGAATGCCGGATGCATAACTGGGTGTTTGACCTGGCTTCTGGACGCTGCCTGGGTCCCGATCCCGAGGGCAAAGCGGGTTTGATTGAATGCAAGGTTCGCGTGGAAGGGGGCAGGTTGATCCGGGTGGACTGATTCGTTTGTCGGATGGTTCAAGAAATTAAGGGTTCCCGCTTGCGTGGGAACCCTTTTTTCATGGTTCTTTGTTTGAATCGCAATACACCGCCTACACGCTCACCCCGCGGCGATCCCGTTTGCGTTCATGTTCTTTCAACAGTTTTTTGCGCAGGCGGATTGTTTTCGGGGTGACCTCAACCAACTCGTCGTCGTCGATGAATTCCAGCGCCTGTTCCAATCCGAGGCGGATGGGGGGGGTCAGGACGATGTTCTCATCGGAACCGGCGGCGCGAATATTGGTTAACTGCTTGGCTTTGAGGACATTGACGACCAGGTCGTTGTCGCGGGTATGCAATCCGATGATCATCCCTTCATAGACCTCTTCGCCGGGGCCGATCAGGTGTCGTCCCCGTTCCTGAAGGTTCCACAGGGCGTAGGCAACGGCGCGTCCCGCCTCCTTGGCAATAAGGACGCCGTTTTTACGTTGACCGATGGTCTTGTGGACCAGGGGACCGTAATGGTCGAAAAGGTGGTGCAGAATGCCGGTGCCGGAGGTCATGGTACGAAATTCGGTCTGGAACCCGATGAGTCCCCGGGCGGGGATGATGTAATCCAGTCGGACCCGTCCCCGTCCATCGGGCACCATGTCTTGAATCAATCCTTTGCGTTCTCCCAACGCTTCCATGACCGCCCCCTGGTGCCGATCTTCGACATCGACGGTCATCTGTTCGTAGGGTTCCATCGGGGCGCCATCGATCTGGCGGATGATCGCCTCGGGCCGTGATACTCCGAGTTCGTAGCCTTCGCGCCGCATGTTTTCGATGAGGATTCCCAGATGCAGTTCTCCGCGCCCCGAAACCCGGAACCGGTCGGGGTTTTCTGTTTCTTCGACCCGCAGGGCGACGTTGTGGATCGCTTCGAGGAACAGGCGTTCTCTCAACTTGCGTGAGGTGACGTATTTCCCTTCGCGTCCTGCCAGTGGGGAATCGTTGACCTGAAAGGTCATCACCACGGTTGGTTCATCCACCGTGAGCGGGGGGAGGGGGTCGGGATGTTCGGGATGACACAGGGTATCGGAAATGACCAGGCGGTCGGAACCGGTGAAGCAGATGATCTGACCTGCATGGGCCTCCTGGGTTTCCACTTTTTCCAGGCCGAGGAACCCATAGATGTGGTTGATCTTGGCGCTTCGGAGTTCCCCTTCAGGAGAAATGATGGTGACGGTACTGTTGGTGGTCAACCGGCCGCGGTGGACGCGCCCAATGCCGATCAGGCCGACATAGGGGCTGTAGTCCAGCGATGAGACCCGCATCTGAAACGGTCCGGAGAAATCGGCGGTCGGGGGCGGGGTATAGCCGACGATGGCTTCAAAGAGCGGTGTCATGTCGCCGGAACGGACATGTTCGTCGCGTGAGGCATAACCTTCCAGTGCCGAGGTGTAGATCACGGGAAAGTCGAGTTGTTCTTCGGTAGCCCCCAGGCGGTCGAACAATTCGAAGGTTTGTTCGTAGACCCAATGCGGTCGGGCACCGGGGCGGTCCACCTTGTTGATGACGACGATGGGTTTGAATCCCATGGCGAAGGCTTTGCGGGTGACGAAACGGGTTTGGGGCATGGGGCCATCGACCGCATCCACCAGCAGCAGCACTGAATCGACCATGGACAATACCCGTTCCACTTCGCCGCCAAAATCGGCATGCCCCGGGGTATCGACGATATTGATGTGAAAGTCTTTCCAGCGAATCGCCGTGTTTTTCGCCAGGATGGTGATTCCCCGTTCCCGTTCCAGGTCATTGGAATCCATGATCCGCTCTTTGATCTCCCCACGGGAGTGCAAGGTCCCCGACTGTTGCAGCAGCCGATCCACGAGGGTGGTTTTGCCATGATCGACATGGGCGATGATGGCGATGTTGCGTAAATGTTCAATCATGGTTGCTGTCCTGAACTGATAAGTTGTTTTCTTGGGCGTTCGCTGCAAAATTCATTGATGGGGCTGATCTTTTTTTATGCGATACTTCTGCCAAGGGGAA
This sequence comes from Magnetococcales bacterium DCbin4, assembly GCA_002753735.1. Classification (GTDB taxonomy): domain Bacteria; phylum Pseudomonadota; class Magnetococcia; order Magnetococcales; family UBA8363; genus UBA8363. Next base: position 24,528 of record PEAN01000045.1, on the reverse strand, counting down.
ATTCCATCTGCCGACCAGGGAGGAACGACGTGGCGAGCGCGATTGTATTTAATCCTTTAGCGTATACCAAGGGGATGAAAGCATCGGGGTTTACCAACGAACAGGCGGAAGCCTTGGCCCAATCCCGGGCGGAACTCATCGAGGAACGGTTGGCGACCAAACCGGGGATTGTCGATCTACGCCGGGACATGCAACAGGATCTCAAGGAATTGGAATACCGCATCATCACCCGCCCGGGTGGCCTCATGGTGGTAGGGTTTTGGATCATGGGAGTGCTGGTCAAGATACTCTGGAAGGAGGGAGATGTCATTTTTATCTGAAAGGTTGGCAATCCTCAAGGGAGATGTTTTTTGCTCTCTTGCCACAGGGCTTCGAGCCGGTCCAGCGGTGTCTCCCGGGGGTGACGCCCTTCCCGGTACAAACATTCTTCCATGTAGCGGAAACGGTTCTGGAATTTTCGGGTCGAGGCGCGCAGTGCGGTTTCGGGATCGACCTTGAGATGGCGGGCAAGGTTGACCATGGTGAACAGGACATCGCCGATTTCTTCCTCAATATTGGCCTGATCCTGGCGTGCCCAACCCTCTGCCAGTTCATCCAATTCTTCGCGTACCTTGCCGACCACCTCATGAATTTCCGTCCAGTCGAAGCCGACCTGGGCCATTTTCCGTTGTACCTTGGCGGCCCACAGCAAAGCGGGGAGTCGGCTGTTGATGTCATCAAACACCGATGGAATCTTTTGTGCTTCCATGGCCAGGGCGGTTTTTTCCTGACGCTTGATCTCTTCCCACCGTCCCGGAACCTCACTGGCCGCGATCCGTTCTTCTCCGGTGCCACCAAATACATGAGGGTGACGGCGGGTCATTTTTTCGGTGACCCCACGGATGACATCATCCATGTCAAAAAGTTTTTGCTCCTGGGCGATCCGGCTGTAAAACACCACATGAAACAAAAGATCCCCCAGTTCGTCCCGCAGGTGCTGCCAATGGCCTGTTTCCACCGCTTCGGCCACCTCATAGGCTTCCTCGATGGTGAAGGGGAGCAGGGAGTTCCAGGTTTGTTCCTGATCCCAGGGACAGCCACCGGGACTCCGCAGGCGGTCCATGAGATGGATCAATGCCTGCATGGATTGGGTGACGGTGTGATTCGGGTGGGGAGGGGTACTCATGGGGGCGATGGCGTCCGAAGTTTGTTGAAAGGGTGGGAGTGTGCCATGAATCGCGCCAGGAAAGAAGGTTTGAATGGCGTTCGTGTCGAGATCGGCATCCGGTTCGGAATGGCGTTGGTTTTGTGGCACAATGATTGCTTTGACAACATGGATTGATGATCGCGTGGCAACAAAAACTTCCGCACGCCAAGGAGGACCCTGTTATGGATAGTGGTGCGTGGGCCGCCGTCAACGGTGCCCTGAGAACTGAAATGCGCCTGGATGTCCTGGCCAACAACCTGGCCAACGTCAGTACCAACGGTTACAAGGAGAATGATATTACGTTCGATTCCTACCTGACGGGTCCGGGTCCTGAACAGTTTCCCATGCCCGACCAAAGTTTCCTGGGACTGCGCGGGCCGGGAGATATCCCATTTCCGTTCAGCAGTCCGGCGACCAACGCCGTCGCCATTACCTATCCCGCCGCCCCGAGTACGGTCACCAAAGTCAATCAGGGGGCGTTGCAGTTGACCAGTAATCCCTTGGACGTGGCCATCGAGGGGGATGGTTTTTTCGTGGTCAATACGCCGCAAGGGCGCCGTTATACCCGTGATGGGGCATTTGAAGTCAACAGTTTCGGCGAATTGGTCAACAAGGATGGATTTCAGGTGTTCGGCGACAATGAAGGGCCGCTGGTCATCGGCAGTGATCCGATTTCCATAGCCAAAGATGGAACTATTTCCAATAAAAATGGTACCATTGGAAAGCTTCTCCGTGTCGGACTTCCGGAAGAATCCTTGAAACGGGCAGGGCAGAATCTGTTCGAGGTCCCCGACAACCAGGTCACCAATCTGACGGATGCCAAGGGTGGATTCCATCAGGGCTATCTTGAAGCCTCCAACGCCAACGTCGTCCGTGGCATGACCCAGATGATTGACGCCAACCGCGCCTTTGAAAGTTATATGAAAGCCATCCAAAGTCTGGATGGCTTGGATGCCCAGGCCAACCAGATCGGTCGGCTGGGTTGAGGAAACCGGATTGCATCCATTTCAGCTCAGGAGTACGAGTGAATGATTCGCGCACTTTGGACCGCCGCCACCGGCATGCAGGCGCAGCAGACGAGCATCGATACGATTGCCAACAACCTGGCCAACGTCAATACCACCGGCTTCAAGCAATCCCGGACCGACTTTCAGGATTTGCTGTATGCGAACCTTCGCCCTGCCGGCAGCGAAACCTCTCAAAGCGGAACCCAGGTGCCAGTGGGGATTCAACTGGGGCATGGGGTGAAGGTTTCCGGGGTGAGCAAGGAATTTTCCCAGGGAAGTGCCGTCCCCACCAGCGAGGCACCGTTCAATGTCGATATGATGGTGACTGGCCAGGGGTTCTTCCAGGTTGAACTGCCCGATGGGACGACTGCCTATACCCGTGATGGCAGCTTTCAGATCAACAAGGATGGCAACATCGTCACATCCGATGGATACCCCTTGGTCGGCGGCCAGGTCGGGGTCGATCCCAATACCCATACCCGCATCTCCATTGAACAGGGGGGGAGCATCGGTTTCGCCACCAACGAAAACCCGGGTTTTCTTGCCAATCAGGGACAGTTGCAACTGGCCAACTTTGTCAATCCATCGGGATTGACGGCCATCGGCAACAACCTGTTCGTCGAAAGCATCGCCTCGGGGACCCCCATCGTGTCCAATCCGATGGAAAATGGGATGGGAAGCATCAAGCAACATGCGTTGGAGCAATCGAATGTCAATATGGTGACGGAGATGGTGGACATGATCACCACGCAACGCGCCTACGAAATCGGGACCAAATCGATTCAGACCGCTGACAACATGTTGGGATATGTGACCCAACTCAAGAGGTAATATGTTTCGTCTTGGACTTGCAGGATTTTTTGTTTTTTTGCAACTGTTGGTGACCGGCTTGGCCTGGTCGCAGGAGGTCCATTCCGACACGATCAACCGGATGGTGGCTGAAAAATTGCAAACGATCCTTGCACGTCAGGGTTCCGAATTGCGGGTCGAAGAGGTCAGCTATCGTTATTCATTGCGGTTGCCGGATGGGGAACTGGAATGTGTGGTGGAGACGGGTTCTTTATCGACTGCGGGGCCGCAGTCGGTGGCGGTGGCCTTGAAGGTGGATGGTCAGACTGAAAAAAGGTTGCGGATTCCGGTCAATCTGAAACTGGAATTCAAGATTCCCGTAGCCCGGAACACGTTGCAACGGGGTCAGGTGGTGAGCGCGGGCGACCTTGAATGGCGCACGGTCTCCCTGATTCGCAACCCCGCCGACATGGTGCGGGACGCGGCGGAGGTATTGGGTCAGGCCACGACTCGGCGCATCGCTCCTGGCGTGCCGTTGCAGGGGGCATGGTTCGAGCGGCCATTGGCGGTGGAACGGGGTGAGCGGGTCCGGGTGGTGGTGGCGCAGGGACCGGGCTTGACGATTGAAGCCATGGCGGTGGCCCTGGACAAGGGGCGGGTGGGGGATGTCATCCAGTTGCGCAATCCCGACAGTCAGATGCGATATGAAGCGCGTATCGCGGCTCCGGGAATGGTTCGGGTGGGAACGTGGTGAAGGCAAGGGAGCATTGAACATGAAACAGTTGGATCTTGCGGTCGGTGTGGCATTGGTGCTTGCGTTGCCGCTCAGTGGTTGTGGCATGACCCGGGCTTCCCAGCGTCCGTCCGATCCGGTGGCCATCATTCAGCCGACCCCTCCCGAAACCCTGGCCCCCAACAAGGGGTCGATCTGGCAGACGACGCGGCGTAATTCGTTGTTCGAGGACAACAAGGCCCGCTATGTCGGTGACATTGTCAAGGTGCGGATTCTTGAAAGCGCCTCCTCCACCAACAAGGCCAAGACCGATGTCTCCAAGGACAATACAACCACCTTTGGCGTGACCAGTCCCGATCTCGATAAATTGTTGAAGATCGACGCCAACAAGGGGATCTCGCTCAACCAGATCGCCCAGGCGACCGGATCGGGCGAAAGCAAGGCGGATGGCAAAAGCGAACGGGCCGCCAAATTGACGGCAACCATCTCCTGCCTGGTGACCGAAGTGTTGGCCAATGGCAACCTGCGGATTGAAGGTCGGCGCGACATCACCATGGATAATGAAAATCAGTTCATCATCATCTCGGGAATCGTCCGTCCCGAGGATATCGACAACAAGAACGCCATCAATTCCGACATGATCGCTGATGCCCGTATCGAATATTCGGGCGAAGGGGATCTGTCGGATGTGCAAAGACCCAATCTGATCTTCCGTGCCTTGTCCACGCTCAACCTGTTGTGATCCCCATGAAGATGAAAACCTCCTGGTTGCGGTTGTTTGTGATGCTGATGCCGATCTTTGCCATCGGGTCTGCCGAGGCGGCACGTCTCAAGGATGTCGTGGATATTGAAGGGGTGCGCGACAATCCGTTGACCGGTTTTGGTCTGGTGGTGGGTTTGAGCGGCACCGGCGACAGCAGTGCGGTCTTCACCAATCAATCCTTGAGGGTGATGCTCGAACGCCTGGGCATTTCCATGGAAGAGGCGAGCCGCATGGCCAACGTCGCTTCGGTGATGGTCACCGCGACCATGCCCCCCTTTGCCCGTCAGGGATCCCGGCTCGATGTCACATTGTCGTCGGTGGGGGATGCCAAATCGTTGCAGGGGGGGACGTTGATCATGACGCCGCTCAAGGGGGCGGATGGCCGGGTCTATGCGGTGGCGCAGGGGGGGGTGGTCCTGGGGGGATCCTTTGCCGCCGGGGCCAATCAGACGCAGCAGAAAAATCATCCCACCGTGGCCCGGATCGCGGATGGGGCGATTATCGAACGCGAAATCCCGTTTGCGCTGAATCGGGAAAATGCCTTGCAACTTTCCTTGAAAAACCCCGACTTCACCACCGCCAACCGCGTGGTCTCGAGTATCAACGAAATGTTGGGGGGCACCCAGGCAACCGCTTTGGATTCGGGAACGGTGCAGTTGGTGGTTCCACCGAACTATCAGGGTAAGATGGTGGCGTTGATTTCCCGCATGGAAAACCTCCAGGTCGAGCCTGATCAACCGGCACGGGTGGTGGTCAACGAACGGACCGGTACCATCGTCATGGGGGAAAACGTCCGGGTTTCCACCGTCGCCCTGGCCCATGGCAATCTGAGCATCAAAGTGACCGAAAATCCCGCCGTCAGTCAGCCGGGGCCGTTGAGTTCGGGTGAAACGGCCGTGGTGCCCAATACCGACGTGCAGATGCAGGAAGCGGAAGCCCGTATCATTCAGATGAACCAGGGGGTGACCCTGGGAGATCTGGTGCGCAATTTGAATAAGATTGGTGTGACCCCCCGTGATTTGATCACGATTTTGCAATCCATCAAGGCTGCCGGTGCCTTGCAGGCCGAATTGGAGATCCTGTGAGTCAACCCATCGCTTTCGATCCTAAAACCACCTCTGCGGCAGCGCCCAGGCAAACGACGCTGTCACCCAGGGATGAACAGCGTCTGCGCAGTGCCGCCGCAGACTTCGAATCCTTGTTCATCCAGCAAATGTTGACTTCAATGCGTAAGACGGTGCCCAAGGATGAAAATGGTGAAGGCTTGATCCGCGAAAGCCAGGGTGAAAAAATATTTCGTGATATGTTGGATGGCGAGTATGCTAATATCATGAGCCATCGTGGTGGCCGGGGGATGGGACTGGGTGAAATGATGTTTCAGCAGTTGGTGAAACGTTACCAGCTTCAGGCAAATCAACCCATGGCCGGAGGTCAACCGGCGGCGTTGACGGCGGAGCGGGAATTGAAACAATTGCAGTCGGGAACGAACGCCATGCAGGCAAGTCAGTTTGGTCCAAAAACTGCATCAAAATAATGACAAGACGCAACCAGGGTATCGAGCGGTGGATTGTTGACGTCTGAATGGCCCGAATACCTGGCCGCCCACTACAATGCGACGCTTCCGCGGGTCGCCCGCAGATCGCCCGCAAATCGAGAGATGAGGGATTCCATGGTCACGAAAATCAAGAGTTCCGATGTCAACCGTCTTGGCCGCATCACCGGTCGGCGGGTTACAGGATCCAAGGGAAAGACCGCTTCCAAGACCACATCGTCAGATCGTCGTGATGATGTCGCAGTCTCCAGAATCTCCCGCACCATCAATATCGCCGATGAGGTGGCGCATTCGGCACCGAACATCCGGGCGGCAATTGTTGCCCCCATTCGTGAAGCCATTGCCAATGGTGAATACCAGGTGGACAGTGTGGCGGTTGCCGATAAAATTTTGCGTCAGGTGCTGTTGGAACGCAGAAAGGTCATGTAAGACACGCCATGGTTGCTTCCCAATCCGACACGCATCCCACCCACAGGACCGAGTTGGACAAGCTTTTGACGGTGGTGATGCCCCTGGTGGAATTGTATCGGGATCTTTCCCGGTTGCTTGAGCAGGAACGGGTTGCCTTGGAGCAACGCAAGCCTGAATTGATGGAGCATCTGGCCATCCAGATCGGACGGATCCTGGAGGAAATTCAGGCGAGCGACCAACTCAGGCAGAAAATCACCCGACAGTTGGGTGCCCGTTTCGGACTTGCGGGTGATCGGCTCAATCTCATGTCGCTTGACCAGGCCATGGGAGGGAATACGGGTTTGTTGCCTTTGCGGGAAAAGCTTAAAAGTGAGATTGAAAAGGCGGATCAAACCAACCGGCACAATCAGGCGGTATTCAAGGGAGTGCTGGCCGCCACCGAGTCGATGTTGCGCGCCATGAAGGAAAGTACCCAGGGACCCGTCGCTTCCTACAACAGGAAAGGGGCGCGCCACGCTTCCGGTTCCAGATTTCATTTCATTTCCAAACAATTATAATTCAATTATTCGAGAATTCCCTGGGCAGGGTTCATCGGTATTGGAATCATGGTTTGGAATGGTATTTGCTTTTTAATCTTTGAACGGGGCACAGGATGTGGCCTGAAAGCTTGTGAACTCATGGAACGCGTACCTCAATTCCTGATACAGACCATGATTTCCCCGGCAAAAGCGGATCCTGCTGCGGTATTCCCATTGGCACAAGCTTTGATGCGGGGACTTGAACCATGTTGATTTTGACGCGGAGAATTGGTGAAAGCCTGAATATCGGCGACGACATCAAGATCACCCTTCTGGGGATCAAAGGCAATCAGGTACGCATCGGCATCGAAGCGCCACGCGATGTCCAGGTGCATCGTGAAGAAATTTACGACAAGATCAAACGCGAGACCCGAAAGGCCAACCGGCGCATGTCCGATTCGGTGCTGGATCAGGCTTCTCGCATCCTTTCCGGTGGCAGTTGAGCGTCGCTTGATGGTGTTTGTTGGGTTCGCTTCAGACATCATGGTCCGGGAAGGGATGTTTTCCCTTCCCGGACGTGGTGACATCATGGATCGTTCCGATCCATCCTGCTTGCTCATGCCGCTTTATCTGCCCGCTTGATCAGCATTTCCTGCAAATCAGTTTCGACATCGCCGATCATTTTCAGGTTGAAATTTTGTGCCAGGAACTCAAAAATTCCGTCATTGAGGAATTGTGGTGGTTTGGGACCGATGGCGATGTTTTTGATGCCCAGGCTGAAGAGCGCCAGTAGAATGATCACCGCTTTTTGTTCCATCCAACTCAATACGATTCGAACCGGCAGTTGTTCCAGGGGGAGGTTCAGTGCCTGGGACAGCGCCAGGGCCAGATGAACCGCGCCAATGGAATCGTTGCACTGCCCCAGATCGAGGAAACGGGGGATGCCGGTATTGCCAATCGTGCCGAAGTCCAGATCGTTGAACCGGAATTTGCCGCAACTGGTCGTCAGGATGACACAATCGTCGGGGAGGGATTGGGCGAGTTTGCGATAATAATCGCCGGCACTTCCAGGGCTGTCGCAACCGGCGATGACGAAGAATTGCCGCAAAGCTCCCTGTTGCACCGCCTCAACGACCCGGGGGGCCAGGGTCAGGATGGTTTTGTAATGGTGGCCGGTGGTGATATGGTGTTCCACGTTGAATCCGGTCACGGGGGGAAGTTCCAGGGTTTGGGCGATGAGGGGGGCGAAATCATCGTTTTCGATGTGTTTGATGCCCTCGATGCTGGTGATCTTGTATCCATAGAGCCGATTGGCGTAGTTGGCGTTTTTCTTCAGCGGGGCGAGACAGTTGGTGCTGGCGATGATGGTGCCGGAAAAGGCGGAAAACAGTTTGTTCTGATCGTGCCACGCCCCACCAATGTTTCCTTTGAGGTGCGCATGGCGGCGTAGTTCAGGATATCCGTGGGCGGGTAGCATTTCCGAGTGGGTGTAGACGTTGATCCCTTTGCCTTCGGTGGCTGCCAAAAGTTTCTGCAACATGGTCAGGTTGTGTCCCGTGACCAGGATGGCATGTCCTTCCGCCTTGTTTTGGGACACCTTGACCGGGGTGGGAATTCCCATGGCCTGGGTATGGGCATCGCTCAACAGGTTCATGACTTCGACACCGACCCGTCCAACCTTCATTAATTGTTCAATATGGAGGTCGAAGGAAAAATTGACATTGGTCATGGTGAAGTACAGGGTTTCGGCGATGATGTCATCGACCGGGCGGGTGTCAGCACCCAGTTCCCGGGCATGTTCCCGGTAGGCGGCCAATCCTTTGATGCCGAAAATCAGGATATCCTGAAGGCGGGCGATGGTATCGCTTTTGCCGCAGGTTCCCTGATCCTGGCCGCTGGAGCCGCAGCCGTTGGGTGCGCTCAGTCCGCATTGGTTGCAAAACATGGGGAGGGTGATTTTATTCTTATCCGTGCTCATGTGGGGTATCCTTGTCTGTCCGACACCACGTATGGGTGGGAGAAGGGGTGGGGAGAATTGATCCATGGCGCGAAGTTTACGGGGGTGTGGGGTGGATGGGCTTGATCTGGATCATGGGTATGTCGGTTTTTTACTTCGGGGAAGGGTGAGGTGATGGTGCGGGGGATCGAACAGCATCCTTTGATTGTCGGTCTGGGTCCGTCGTTCCGGGAACGATTGGCGCAGCGTTTGGTGACCCGGGATTTTGGGCGGGGCGAGGCGATTTTTCACCAGGAAGATGGGTGTCACCATTTTTTTTTCGTAGTGCGTGGGACGATCAAACTGTTTCGTCTGTCGGAATCGGGGGAGGAAAAAATCATCGAACTGGTGCGTGCGGGGGAAACCTTTGCCGAGGCGGTCATGTTTTCGGGGATGGAGCGTTATCCGGTATCGGCGCAGGCGGTGACCCGGGTGCGGGTGATCTTGATTCCGACGCGGGATTATATTGATCTGCTCCATGAACGTCCGGAACGTTGTTTTGCGTTGCTTGCCGGGTTGAGCATGCGCCTGCATCATTTATTGTTCGAGTTGGATCGGATCACGTTGCAGTCGGCGCGTGAGCGTTTGTTGTCGTGGTTGCGGCACGAGGCGGCGACGCGGGGGACCAACCATGAATTTCGGCTGGACATTTCCAAAAAGGATTTGGCGGCACGGTTGACGATTCAGCCTGAAACCTTGTCGCGATTGTTGCGGGCCTTGAAGGAGGAGGGGAGGGTCCGTGAGCGTGATGGGTGGTGGGTGGTCGTGGAGGAAGAGGGGGAAACAAAATCTGTTGATATTTTAAATAACTATTAAAAGAAAAAAGGGGTCTGGGGGATTGCCCCCAGGACTTTGATTTTGGTTTTGACTTTGATTTTTCGCGCCCAAAATCAAAGTCCTTGGGGCAATCCCCCAGGCCCCTTTTTTTTCTCGCCAGTGGACAGATCCAATGCGGCCTGCAACAGTTTTTGGGTATAGGGATGCCGAGGGGCCTGGAATAAGGCTTCGGTCGGCCCCGATTCCACCACTTTTCCCTGCCACATGACCATCACCTGATGCGACATGGCCCGGATAACGCGCAAGTCATGGGAGATGAACAAGTATGAAAGCTTATGACTTTGCTGTAGTTTTTTCAATAGTCTGAGAATTTGCGCCTGAACCGTCAAATCAAGGGCACTGGTGGGTTCGTCAAGGACTAATAGACTGGGATTGAGGACCATGGCCCGGGCAATTGCGATTCTCTGTCGTTGTCCACCAGAAAACTGATGCGGATAGCGTTCCAGAACTGACGGATCCAACCCAACCTCCTCAATCATTGCCCGAACCAACGTCTGCCGCTGTTCCGGCTGCTTCTCCATGCCATGGATGATCAACCCCTCCTCCAAAATACGACCCACGGTCCAACGTGGAGAGAGCGAGGAAAAAGGATCCTGGAACACAACCTGGATCCGTCGCCGCATCTGCTGTAACGCCGAACGCTTGAGCGCAAACAGATCCATCCCGTCAAATTGGAGAACACCCCGTCCCTCGTTCAGGCGCAGGATCAATTCACCCAGGGTGGTTTTTCCACTGCCCGATTCCCCGACCACCCCCAGGGTTTCTCCACGGTTGAGGGTGAGCGAAACCCCGTCCACGGCCTTGATGATGCCGACGGTCCGGCGGAACAATCCTTTTTTTACAGGGAAATGACAGATCAGATGTTGGGCATGCAACAACGGTTTGGCCTCGGGGACGGGCGGAGGTCCCTGGGGATCGGGGAGACTGTCGATCAACATGCGGGTGTATGCATGTTGCGGCGATTGAAAAATGGCCGCCGTGGTCCCCTGTTCGACGATGTGCCCGTTCTTCATGACCACCACCCGGGAGGCCACCTTGCGAACCATGTGCAGATCATGGGAAATCAAGAGCATCGCCATCCCCAAGCGTTCCTGGATGGATGCCAGGAGATCGAGGATCTGCGCCTGAATGGTGACATCCAAGGCGGTGGTCGGTTCGTCGGCGATCAACAAGGCAGGCTTTTGCGCCAAGGCCATGGCAATCATGACCCGTTGTCGTTGCCCCCCGGACAACTGGTGCGGAAAGGCGTCCAGATGGTCGTTGGGATTGGCAATCCCTGTGAGGTCAAGCAAGCGTGCCGCTTCAGCCCGCAGTTGTTTGGTGTCCATGATCTGGTCACGGGCGATGTTCTCCGCCAACTGCCGAAAAATTGGATACACCGGATTCAAGGCGGTCATCGGTTCCTGAAAAATCATCCCGATGTGACGGCCACGCAACTGCAACAATTCCCGCTCTTTCAATGAGGAGATGGAACGTCCCTGAAAGCGGAGGTCATCCACCTGCATCCGAGCGGAAGGGGGAAGCAGTCGCAGGAGGGCGATTGCCGCCAAGGTCTTGCCACTGCCCGATTCCCCGACCAGCCCCAACGTTTCTCCCGGGGCCATGGAAAAGGAGATCCGGTCAACCGCTTGAACCCGCTCTTTTCCTTCACCAAAGGAGATGGAAAGGTTGGTGACTTCCAACAGATTCATGGGGGTCACTCCTTGCGCGGATCCATGGCGTCGCGCAGGGCCTCGCCGATGAAGTTGAGCAGCAGCATCATTGCCACCAGAACCACAAAGGCCGCCAGTGACAACCACCATGCCTCAATGTTGGCCTTGCCCTGACTGAGCAGTTCCCCCAGGCTGGGGGTGGATGGCGGAACCCCCAAACCGAGAAAATCAAGACTGGTCAGCGCAAGGATGGAACCGGAAATGCGGAAGGGCAGGAATGTGATCACCGGCGTCATGGCATTGGGGAGGACGTGACGAAACATGATGGCGGTATCGGTCGCCCCCATGGCGCGTGCCGATTTGACATAAACCTGATTGCGTGCCCGCAAAAACTCGGCCCGGACGTAATCGGCCAGACCCATCCAGCCGAACAGGGAAAGCAATCCCACCAGCAACCAGATACTCGGTTCAAACAGGCTGGCAAAGATGATCAGGAGATACAATTCCGGCATGCTGCCCCACAGCTCCATGAAGCGTTGCAGCAGCAGATCGGTGCGCCCGCCGAAATATCCCTGAATCGCACCCGCCAGGATGCCGATCGCAACGCCAATGGCCGTCAGTGCCAGGGCAAACAAAACCGACAGGCGAAAACCATAAATCAATCGCGCCAGGACATCCCGTGCCCGATCATCGGTCCCCAACAGGTTGGTGGCATCCGGGGGCGAGGGGGCCGGACTGGTCAAATGGGCATTGATGGAATCAAAGCTGTGGGGATTGGGGGGGAACACCACCCAGTTGCCGTTGCCATGCAACGTCTCCTGAATGAACGGATCCTTGTAGTCGGTCTCGGTCTGGAAAAATCCACCGAATTCGGTTTCAGGGTAATTGTTGAACAACGGGACATACAGTCGACCCTGATAACTCAGAATGATCGGCTTGTCGTTGGAGATGAATTCTGCGCCCAGAGACAGCAGAAACAAAACCGAGAACAGCCACAACGAAACGTAACCGCGACGATGGGCTTTGAATCGCCGCCAACGCCTTTGGGCTATGGGTGAAATGGATGGCCACATGATGCCGTCATTATAAGGGCAAATGGTTCCCTGCGGAAGGTTCGCTCGCGGAACAACCGAAAACATGCTTTAATTAATGAACGTCACTTGGGCGTGCGCCCGATTTTCAGTGCATTTCCGGTGCCGGAACCGGTTTGAAGAGGCCAATTTTTTTTTGCCTCTATCCTCAAGGGGTTATCTTTTCTTTGCCCGATTGACGGTGGTTTGATGATCGAATTTCCGGGTATTGGGGCGCATCCTCTGCTAGGATCCAGGCGTGTTTGAATGCAAACGCTGACCGATTGGAAGGAGGTACGGAAAATGGAAAATATCAATAATAATAATATCGTAGCCAATCGTTTCGACGCCGTTCCCAGCCACGCCCATCCCCATCAAACCACCGTTTGTCCCGAGGTTTCCGCAACGGATTCCAAGGTTCAGACCCGCTTGATCCCGCTTTCCTTCAATACCGAATTGTCTGCCAGCGACCTCAACCGTCTCCTAAAAATTGTTTCGGCAAACGACCTCCCCTGACCCATTTTTTTCGTGCGGACAAAGTGATTTAACAAAAGTAATAAATAAATCCATATAATAAACAGCATTATCTCTGTTGTTTATGGTTATTTATATTATAACTTTCATTAATTCGCATGGTGTCCGGACGTTCGCTCGTTCAAGGTCATGATGGTTCATGGAACTTTTCAAGTCCCCTTCCTCTTTGCGCCGAAAGATCACCCTGGGATATATCATCATCGGTGGTTTGATCATGTCATTGGCGAGCATGGCCTTTCTTGAATTGCATCAGATGGAAACCCGGATTCATAGCGTCAGCGGCATCACCGACTTTCTGAACGCGGTTCTTGAATTGAGGCGTTATGAGAAGAACTTCTTTCTCTATGGCCAGAAATCGGATTGGGAGTCCAATCACGAATGGTTGAACCAGGCGGAAGCGATTCTTTTCGACCGCATCATGAACCTGATCGGGGTAGCTGGGAAACGGACCGAATTGATCCGTCACATGACCCGGTATCGGCAGCTCATGGGCGTTCAATATCAGACCTGGAGTCAATCTGATGTGACCCTGATGACGCGGAAGGAACAGGTTCGCCAGGCGGGCAAGGTATTGGCGACCATTGCCGAAGAGATGGCGGTCGCGGAAAAGATCTACTTGTCTCAAACTTTGGAACGGCACCAGAAAATGTTTTTGCTGGCCATTGTTCTGTTGGCGGTGGTCGGCTGGATCATGGGCCGTATTCTGGCCAAGGTGATTACCGTTCCACTGCAGAACCTGGAGCAGACCATGCAGCGCATTGCCCAGGGGGAAACGAACCGGATCGACCTGGAGTCGGGAGACCAGGAAATCCGATCATTGATTCAGGCGTTCAACCGTATGCTTCTGGAATTGAGTGCCCGGCAGAAACAGATGGTCCGTTCCGAAAAATTGGCATCCCTGGGAACCATGCTGTCCGGGGTGGCCCATGAACTGAACAATCCATTGTCCAACATTGCCACCTCATGTCAGATTCTGATGGAAGAGATCCCCAGCGGTTCGTTTCATCGGGAATTGTTGGACCAGATTGATTCCCAGACGTTTCGGGCACGCGACATTGTCCGTTCTCTGCTGGATTTTGCCCGGGACCAGCCATTTCAACGGCAATCGATCCTGTTGGAGGGGCTTGTGCAGGAAACATTGCGATTGTTGCGTGCCCACCTGGTTCCTGAAATCACTGTGGGTGTGCGGGTGGAACCAGACCTGGTGGTGATGGCGGATCGGCAGCGTTTGCAACAGGCTTTGCTCAATCTGATCAAAAATGCCCTGGATGCCCTGCCGGGGTGTGGCGAGATCACGATCACAAGCCGGTATCTGTCGCATGTCCCTGATGTGAATACTGGATCGCCCAATCTGCTGGTGGTGGGCAATCTTGCCGCATGCGCCATGGGACCGGTGGTGGAGATCGTGATCCAGGACAATGGCACGGGGATCGAACCCGCACTGTTGCCACGGATTCTCGACCCTTTTTTTACGACCAAGGAGACGGGGAAGGGGTTTGGTCTGGGCTTGTTCGTGGTGCATAAACTCATTGAGGAACAGGGGGGCTGTCTGGTCATTGACTCCCAACCCGGAAGTGGGTCAACCTTTCAGATGTATCTTCCCCACCCATCCAGGTCGCATTGAGGAGATGCGCGCATGAACACGGCACGTCTGCTGATTGTTGATGATGAAAAGATCGCAGTCAAAAATCTGGGCTATGTCATGCGCAAGGAAGGCTATGAGGTCGTGACGGTGGGCAGTGGCGCAGGTGCTCTGCGCTTGTTGGAACAGCAGCACTTCGATGTGGTACTCACCGACCTGCGCATGGACAAGGTCGATGGCATGGGGATCCTCGATGTCTGCCAACGCTGTTATCCTCGGACCGAGGTCATCATCATCACCGGTTTTGCCACCTTGGCTTCGGCGGTCGAGGCGGTCAAACGTGGGGCGTTTTCCTATCTGGCCAAACCGTTCCGTCTGGACGAGGTGCGCAAGGTCACTGCCGAGGCATTGGAAAAGGTACACAGAAAGCAGGAACTGTCCCAGCTGGGTGCGGCGATGACTTCATCCCCGGATGAGGGGGTGATCATTACCCGTGATCCCACCATGTTGGCCTTGATCGAAACGGCACGTCAGATCGCCCCTTCCGGATGCAATGTATTGTTGACCGGGGAAAGCGGTGTGGGCAAGGAATTGTTTGCCCGTTTCCTCCATCGTGCCAGTCGCCGCAAGCCCGAAACCTTTGTCGCCATCAATTGTTCCACGTTCAACGAAGGGGTCCTGGAAAATGAATTGTTCGGCCATGCCCGGGGTGCCTTCACCGGTGCGGTGTCGGAACGCAAAGGGTTGATTGAGTCGGCCCATGGCGGAACCCTGTTCCTGGATGAAATCACCGAAATGCCCCCTTCCATGCAGGTGAAATTGTTGCGGGTGATCCAGGAACGGGAGTTGCGCCGTTTGGGCGATGTCACGCCGATCATGGTCGATGTCCGGTTCATCGGTGCCACCAACCGCAATCTGAACGAGGAGTTGCGCCTGGGGCGTTTCCGGCAGGATTTGTTTTACCGCATGAACGTCGCCCGTCTGGAAATTCCACCCTTGGTACGGCGCAAGGGGGATATCCCTTTGCTTTGTGCCCATTTTCTGCGCTTGTTCAATCAACGGTTCCAGAAAAATATTCAGGAAATCGATCCTGAAGTGTTCACCTTGCTTTCCGGTTACGATTTTCCCGGCAATGTCCGCGAACTGTGCAACATCATGGAACGCGGTGTTGCCATGGCTTCCGGAGCAACGCTGTTGTCCTCACATCTGCCCGAAGATTTGCGGGAGGTGGTACTGTTGACTTTGCGCTCTGCGGAGGGACAGGTCTCCACCTTGGAAGAACGGGAAAGAGATTATATTTTATGGGTTTTCCAGCATAAGGCAGGGGGTAACCAAACCTTGGCTGCGCAAATGTTGGGGATTGACCGGGTTTCGTTGTGGCGCAAACTGAAAAGGTACCAGGCGGCAGGGGACTGATTGCGCATGACGACTGTTGCATGTCGCAACAGTTCAGCAACAGTTTGCAACATTGATGTATTAGTTGGAATAATATAATTATATCAATGCCTTCCGTAGTTTATTCCCCCTCCTCTGATTTCTCTGTTGCCAAATGCAACAACAGGCCGGTTCCGATCAGGATAAGCCTTGGATAAAATATAAATATAACAACATGATAGACCGTCATGGTCCCTGGCATGGAACCTGCGATTCCCCAGGTGATGACTCCATCACCTTTGAGAGAGAGATATCCCATGAAATCCATGATGATTCGACTTGAGGATCTGTTGACGGCGGCTGCCATGGCCGAAGGTGGACTTCCTGATTCCGCCCGGGAATGGTTGGATTCGGACAACAAGGAGCAGAAGGTCTTCGTCCAGCCCCGCTCCCAGGAGACCACCTCCCCTTCCTTGCCAGCGGTGACCCCGCACATCCATTAGCAATGTTGGTACGTTCACAACGACTTCTGGTGTTGCTCATGGGCATGCCGGGAGAGGGCAGGCTTTTTGATTACGCCTTGAACCTTGGTGCGCGCATGGAAGCCGACCTGGATCTTCTCTGGTTGGCCCATCCGGAGGATGCCGTTGAAGCTCTGGGGACATGCACCACCAAGGCGGCGCGTCAAGGGATCCGGCTGAATTTTCGCTTTCCCGAAGGAAGCTCTCCCTGGGACAAGGTGCGTAGATATCTGAACCTGAACGCCCCACCCCCCATGGCGGCAATCGGTCTGCGTGAACTGGCGAAAAAAAACATGAAGGAAATAAGAATGCTTAACCGAAGCGGATTTCCGATTACCCTGGTTTCATTCAAATCGTAAGGCGAAGCGCGATCACCCGTGAGGGGTCAATCCATACTCAAAGCCAATGTATCGAGACCAAAAACAATGAGCGCAATAAACAAATTTCTCCCTTTTCTATCCTGGATGCCGCAACTGAATCGCCACAATCTGAGCAATGATTTCATTGCCGGGATTACGGTGGCCCTGGTGTTGATTCCGCAATCCATGGCCTACGCCAATCTGGCGGGATTGCCCGCCTACTATGGCCTCTATGCCGCATTTCTGCCCGGGGCGGTGGCGGCGTTGTTCGGATCTTCCCGTCAATTGGCCACGGGACCGGTCGCTGTGGTCTCGTTGCTGACAGCATCGGCGCTGGCACCCTTGGCGGCCGTTGGTTCCGATGGCTACGTGGCGATGGCGGTCGCGCTTTCACTGATGGTCGGAGTTGTACAAATCGGCCTGGGATTCCTGCGGTTGGGGGTGGTGGTCAATTTTCTGTCCCATCCGGTCATCATCGGGTTCACCAATGCCGCCGCACTCATCATCGGCCTGTCGCAACTTTCGAAAATTTTCGGGGTCAAGATGGGGCGGAGCGAGCATTTTCTCGTGGATGTCTTTGGGGTGGTCAAACAGATCGGCCAAACCCATTTCCCCAGTCTGATCTTTGGTGTGATCGCTTTTGCCCTCATGATGTTTCTCAAGAAAAAACATCCCAAACTGCCCAACGTGCTGATTGCCGTTGGTATGACCACGCTGGCCAGTTGGCTGCTGGGGTTCGAAGCGATGGGCGGCAAGGTCGTGGGAAAAATTCCCGAAGGGTTGCCCGGCTTCTCCATGCCTCAGATTGATGGCGCCATGATTGCTTCCCTGTTGCCCAGCGCGGTGATCATTTCTCTGGTCGGGTTCATGGAGGCGATTTCCATCGCCAAGGCGATGGCAGCCCGTACCAAAACTTCGTTGGATCCCAATCAGGAACTGATTGGTCAGGGGATGGCCAATCTGATCGGATCCTTTACCCAGGCCTATCCGACCTCGGGATCATTTTCCCGTTCGGCGGTCAATATCAATGCCGGGGCGTCCAGCGGTGCCTCTTCCTTGTTCACTTCCATGACGGTCTTGATCACATTGTTGTTTCTGACGCCGCTGTTGTATCACTTGCCCGATGCGGTGTTGGCCGCAGTGATCATGATGGCGGTGGTTGGTCTGATCAACTTCAAGGCCATTGCCCATGCCTGGCACGCTTCACACCATGATGGTGCAGCCGCCGTGGTGACCTTTGTGGCGACGCTGGGTTTCGCGCCCCATCTGGACCATGGCATCCTCCTGGGGGCGGGACTCTCCATCCTGCTGTTCCTGTACCGTACCATGCAGCCCAGAGTGGCCTTTCTGGGTCGGTTTCAGGATGGCAGCCTGAGGGATATGGCGATCCATCCGCATCTTCCCGATGATGATCGGATCATCGTGATCCGGTTTGACGGGCAACTTTATTTTGCCAATGTCGCCTACTTCGAAGACAAGTTGCTTTCCGCCCTGGCGATCAAACCCAAGGCAAAATATCTGTTGGTGGTCGGTGACGGGATCAATCAACTGGATGCTTCGGGCGAAGAAGTCATCCGCCACCTGTCGGAGCGTCTGCGTGAACATGGAATGGAACTGGTTTTCTCCGGCCTGAAGCGGCAGGTCCTCAATGTCATGCGCAAAACGGGGTTGTTCGAATTGCTGGGTGGGGATGCCAATATTTTTGCGACGGACGACATCGCACTCAAAACCATCTACCAGCGTATCGGCAATGCCAAGGAAGCCTGTCCGTTGATGCCGGTGGGGTAGGCTTTTTTCAATAGGATGTTTCGGGTTGATGATTCAAGACCGGGAGCGTTGTTGCTCCCGGTTTTTTTGGGGCGGAGTGATTGTTTTTGAGGGATGATCACGAACCATCTTTTGTTCATCGAAAAACGGATCGGCGTCGATGACGATTCCCGCAACATGGTTACGTCGCGACAGAACGCACCCGGAAGATTCCAGCATCCAGGGAGACCACTTCGACCTGAGTTCCCTGACGCATGATTCCAGGTTCCGCCGAAGGATCCACAACCACCTTCCAATCAATTCCGGAATAGCGTTCGGTGGTGCTTTGGGTCAAAGAAATGTCTTGTTTGAGTGTAAAACGCAATCCCACCAAATCGCTGACGGGAGGCGGGGGTGCTGAGGCTCCGATCTGAGAGCGATGAAACACGTTCCAGAACAACCATGCCAATACCATGGAGACGATGGCGAAGCTGGCAATGGCCGGGATGGTGGCCCCGGTCAGTACTCCGGTGTAAATCATCAAACCGGTAACCACTGCTCCCATCCCGGTAAACAACAGCATGCCGGAGGCAAATCCAAAAATGCCCGCCTCGATGGCCAGCAATCCAAAACCCAGGGTAAACCACAGGGCATCACGATGGTCGGTAAAATAGGCTACAAGATTCATGACGATCCTACATGAGATTGGAGGTTTTATTTGTTCCGTTCCGCCTGCATCGGTCGCGCCATCGCAGTTGATCACGTCAGGCAGGAATCACATGAACATGTGGCGCTTGAGACGGTCGTCCCGGGCCAAATCATGGAACCTTGGATCATTGACAAGGTCATCCTTGGACGTGGGATCCACCTGAATGGCCTGGATGAGGTATTTGATGCACAGATCGTCGTTGCCTTCCCTGGAATGGATCCCGGCCAGGTCAAAGTATCCCTCCTTGGCGTCAGGATGCTGGCGAATGGCATGATTAAACGCATCCATGGCCGCAGCGGTGTCGCCTTTTTCAAGAAAGGCGTAACCCAATGCATTGTAGCCGTTGAATGCATCCGGATGCGCAGAAATGGCCGCCTGGAGCAAGCCGATTTTTTGATCGACGTCCTTGATCTGATAACTGGCAATGATCCGGTGGGCGGCCTTTTCCCTTTGAAAATGTTCCCGTCGGATCCTGGCCTCGAACTGTTCAAAATTTTTCCGCAGTTGACGAAGGGTGTGAAATTCGGCAAAGGCCAGGATCGCGGTCAACGTGCCGATGGCCGTGACAACCACTCCGATGATTGCGATTGCGGTATCCAAGGGTCGGTCCTTCCATGCGTTTCTGGTCATTCATCCAGAGGAATCCCAATCCATCTCCTTCTCCGCTCTACCCTTTCAGCGCCTGATTTGTCAATCGATTCATGTCCTGCATATCCTTCAGCAGTAACGGGATACTGATATTTCTCCAGGATATCATCGGTTTTCTTCAGAGGGGTTCGGTTGAAGGTTCATGGCCCCGCTCTGATTGATGGCGGCGAGCATTGCCATCGCCTCGGCGACGGTGTGGGCGGTGGAGGTGCTGTGTGCGTCCATCAGGACCACCGAGCTTTGACGGGCGATGGCTTCCTTGGCCTGAATGGCACGGGTGGCCAGGTCGAACTGGACCGCTTTCTGTCCTTCCATGGAGGCGGCGGCATCGCCGACCATCTTCAAGGCACGCGCCTTGGCCTCGGCGACGGTGGTGATGGCCAGGGCTTCACCTTCGGCCCGCAGGATCGCCTGGGCACGGTCCGCCTCGGCGGCCAATACCTTGGAACGCTTTTCCCCTTCGGCATTGTTGATGGCGGCATCACGCAACCCTTCCGATTCCAGAATGGCAGCCCGTTTTTCCCGTTCCGCCTTCATCTGCCGTTCCATCGCTTCCAGGACCGTTTTGGGTGGTTTGATGTCCTTGATTTCATAACGCAATACCTGGATACCCCAGGGGGCTGCCGCCTCGTTGATGGCGCTGACGATGTTGGCGTTGAGGGTGAGTCGTTCCTCGAAGGTGCGATCCAGTTCCAGCTTGCCGATCTCTGAACGCATGGTCGTTTGCGCCAACTGGGCGACGGCAAAGGTGAAATTTTCGATGCCGTAGGAGGCTTTGTAGGGATCGATGACCTTGGTATACAGGATGCCGTCCACCTCCAGGGAAATGTTGTCCTTGGTAATGGCGGATTGACTGGGGACATCAACCGCCATCTCCTTGAGGGTTTGATCATAGGCGACCTTGTCGATGAACGGGACCAGAAAATTGATCCCTGCCGTCAGGGTCGTATAATATTTGCCAAACCGTTCGACGACATGGGCGCGGTTTTGTGGCACAAAACGGAGTCCATTCTTCAGAATGACCAGGACGAGGATGGCAAGGCCGGTCCAAAAGTTGAAGATGATGTCGATGATCGCTTCTTCGGTCATGGTGGCGAGTCCTGCGTGTCGATTCCTGGCCAACGGGCCGGAAATCATAAGGTGAACGGTGAGAAAATCAGGATCGGGTGCGATAGGCGGCCAAGTGATGTGCCAGGGCAGGAGCGGCAGGTTGGGGTTTTTCCTTCTGTGGTTGACCTGTCTGGGGGGGCCGGGACGATTTTTCGACCTGCCGCGGGTTGGAATCCGAGGCGATGGTTTGAGGGCTCGGGCGAGCGGTCAAGGCGGCACCGAGCGCCCCTATGGGAAGTTTGGATTCCCGTTGTGACAGGGGGATGGGAATGATTCCTGTCTGTCTGCGCCAGGAAGCGAGCAGTTCCTTGGTGTTTTGTCGCATGGAATCCTCCTCATGTTTGTTTTGGAATACAAAGTCCACATGGGAAAAAATCAATCCCCATCATCTATTTTTACCATAAATACCGATTTAAATCGATATTTTTTTCCCTGCAAAGGGAAACGCATGTTTTTTTCGTTTGACAGGGCTTGCCGGGGATGGAAAGATCCCAATTCAGTCGCAAAGCCTTGGGGGCAATCCCCCGTCATGATCCGCGAAGGCGGGAACTTCTTTCATCCATTGATTGTTTGGGAGTGCGGTGCCATTGAGAACCTGGTCGCGTAAACGGGTGGTGGTCACGGGTGGGGCCGGTTTCCTGGGTTCACATCTGTGTGAACGTCTCCTCGCCGAAGGAAACGATGTCCTTTGTGTGGACAACCTTTTTTCCGGCAATCGGGAGAACATCGTCCATCTGATGGGAAATCCCGGTTTCGAGTTCATGCGCCATGATGTCACCTTTCCGCTCTATCTGGAAGTGGATGAAATCTATAATCTTGCCTGTCCCGCCTCTCCCATCCATTATCAACACGATGCGGTTCAGACGACCAAAACCAATGTCCACGGTGCCATCAACATGCTGGGTTTGGCCAAACGGGTCAAAGCCCGCATTCTTCAGGCATCGACCAGTGAGGTCTATGGCGATCCAGAACAGCATCCCCAACGGGAGGATTATTGGGGGCATGTCAATCCCATTGGGTTACGGGCATGCTATGATGAAGGAAAGCGTTGTGCCGAAACGTTGTTCTTCGATTATTATCGCCAGCATGGGCTGGCCATCAGGGTGGTCCGCATTTTTAATACCTACGGTCCACGCATGCATCCCAATGATGGGCGGGTGGTGTCCAACTTCATCGTCCAGGCACTGAAAAACGAACCCATCACCCTGTATGGCGATGGTTCCCAAACTCGATCCTTCTGTTTTGTCGATGACCTGATCACTGGAATGATTGCCTTTATGAATTCTCCCGGTGATTTCCCTGGTCCCATCAATCTGGGCAATGACCATGAATTCACCATCCTTGAACTGGCCCGCAAGGTGATCGCCTTGACCGGTTCCTCCTCACCCATCGTCATGAACCCGCTCCCCTCCGACGATCCCAGGCAACGCCGTCCCGATCTGACGCGTGCCCGGGAACGATTGGGATGGGAACCCCGGATTCCATTGGATGAAGGGTTGGTCACCACCATCGATTATTTTAGAAAATTGTTCCAAAAGGGATGAGCCCGGGTGAGGCGGTCATGGGTTCGCAGGGGGTCGGTGGTTGCAGGGTGTTTCTTTCTATTGGGAGTCCTGTGGGCAATTTCCGCTTGGGCGGCTGATGGACCACCCTCCTATTCCGTGGTGTTTCGTGGGATTGATCCATCCTTGCAGTCGCTGCTCCAATCCGTCTCCGTCACCGTCAAACATCGTGATCACCCCCCGGCCAACCTGTTTTTGTTGCGTCGTCGGGCCAAGGAGGATGCTGAAGCTTTTGT
Organism: Magnetococcales bacterium DCbin4; assembly: GCA_002753735.1. Lineage (GTDB taxonomy): Bacteria > Pseudomonadota > Magnetococcia > Magnetococcales > UBA8363 > UBA8363. Next base: position 1,633 of record PEAN01000045.1, on the reverse strand, counting down.
TCAGGCGCTCAAATCGAAGGGATGGTTTGATGCCAGGGTTGAGGCACTCCTGTCGGGAGAGGGTGCATCAACGGTCGTGACCTTTCTGGCGGATACCGGGCCTTTGTATCATTTTGGGCCGCCACGGTTGCATCTGCCGCTGGATGCGCCAGAATTGAAGCCGCCTTCCCTGGAATCGCTGGGTTTGAAAGCGGGGGCACCTGCCGAATCGGCACTGGTGTTCGCTGCGGGCGATGCCTTGTTGACCCATGCGCGTCAGCAAGGATTTCCTTTGATCCGCCAGTTGGATCATCGGTATGACCTGGACCGGGACCGGCATTTGCTTCATGTGCTCTTCGATCTGCAACCGGGTCCTCGGGTTCGTCTGGGGCAGGTCCATTTTTCCGGCGATGAAGGATTGGATCCCTCTTTCCTGGCGCGGCATCTGGCATGGCGTCCCGGAGCGGTCTATCACCCCAAGCGACTGGAGCGGATTCAACGTTCCTTGATGGGGACGAGGCTTTTTTCCTCCGTCGCTGTGACGTTGGGGGATCAACCGGCCCAGGGTGAACTCTGGCCCGTGGCCATCCGACTGACACAGCGTAAACACAAAACCATTGCCGCCGGCGCGGGATACAGTACCGACAAGGGGATCAACCTGAAGGGTCTCTGGGAACACCGCAATGCGTTTCACATTGGCCAGCGGATCAATACAAAAACCGAGTTGGGTACTGAGGCCCAGTCGATCTCCCTGTCCCATGAGACCCCTGATTTTCGGCAATCGGGGCAAAAATTGACGTTGGCATTACAGATGGAACGCAGCTTGGAGGATGCCTTTATCAGTCAGTCGATACAACTGGGGGCCAATGTGTTGCGGCCGGTGCTTGCGCCCGGAGGCGAGGCCAGCCTGGGTGTGGAATGGCGGATTGCCGATGTCATGGAAAAAAGCGGGGGGGTGCGTTCCTCTTTTGCCACGACGGCCATTCCCATGGCCTTGAAATTGGATCGTAGCGATGATTTGTTGGATCCGGGTCAGGGATGGCGTTGGGGGTCGGAACTTAAACCGGTGATCGCCTTGTCTGCGGCGGGGCAGCCGCATGCACGGGTGGTCAATCGGGGCAGCTTGTATCACACGTTGTCTTCGGCACCGCGAACGGTTTGGGCTTTACGTGCCGAGGCGGATACCGTGGTAGGTGCAAGTCATGATGATCTGGCGGCGGATCAACGTCTTTATGCCGGTGGCAGTGGTACTTTGAGGGGGGTGGGTTATCAGTTGGCGGGGCCTTTGGATTCGGAACATAAACGCAGGGGGGGGCGTTCGCTCCTGGCGGTGGGAACGGAGGTGCGCTGGTTGGTCAATCCGAGTGTCGGCCTGGTGGGATTTTTGGATGGAGCCAGGAGTTATGAAGATCAGGTTCCCGATTTTTCCGAAGGGATGTTGTTCGGGGCCGGGATTGGCGGGCGGTATCTGACTCCGGTCGGACCGTTGCGTTTGGATTTCGGCATTCCCTTGCGGCGCCGGGATGGGGTGGATGATCCGTTTCAGATCTATGTGAGCATTGGCCAGGCTTTTTGATGTTCAAATAGAAAAATAAAAGCTGTCTGGATCTTTCTTGCTTGTTAATATTGAAAGAAAAAAGGGGTCTGGGGGATT
>PEAN01000044.1 GCA_002753735.1 Magnetococcales bacterium DCbin4 | reverse complement strand
GGGTAATGGGGCGCGTAAAAAACAAAATCAAAATCAACACCAAAATCAACACCCTGGGGGCAATCCCCCAGACCCCTTTTTTCTTTTAATATTTATTTAAGATCATTATATTGCAGTGAAACGATGTATTTACCCACATTTAACGCTAGAAGAGCCTTTTTCATCGATCTTGAGCCGAAGTTGGATGGGAAGGGGTGGTTTACCCGATGAAGTGGCGGTATGATTCACCCTATAAAGGTCGGAATCGTGTCTGGATAGGTTCGGTTGGTGTCGAAATGGACGGAGGAACCATCAGTGAAGATTGATCGAAAGGATGCAAGGACCGGAAAAAGTTGGGTCGGTTTGGGACTGGCCTTGGGATGTATGACGCTGTTGGCACTGCCGCTGATGGCGGCTGACCAGGAGCCGGCAGCGGCCAATGCCGGGGCGGCGGGGCCGGCAACTGCGGGAGCTGCGGCGGCAACGACAGAACCGGCGGGAGCGGCCAATGCGGCATCGGCTGGCTCTGAGGCGGCAAAACAGGAACCTCCAAAGCCGGAAGTCCTTTATCGTGAGGGGCTTGAGGCAATCAAGGTGAATGATTTGGTGGCATCTGTGGGTTTGTTTCGCAGTGCGGCCGTGGCTGGGCATGTCCCTTCCATGGTCAAGCTGGCGGAGGCCCTGGATCGTTCCGGCGAGAACGAGTCGGCGTTGGAATGGTTTGAGAAAGCGGCCAAGGCAGGCAATCCTGAAGGGGCGTTGGGATTGGGGCAGTTGTTGATTTCCGGCGGTTATGGTTCAGAGCGGGTCAAGGAGGGGGTCGACTGGATCCGCAAAGCGGCGGATCAGCGGTTTGGGCCGGCGATGGTCATCTTGTCCGGAGTGATTTCGTCGAAGCGCTTCGTCGATCAACCCGATCAGGGGGCAGCGCTCAAATTGTTGAATGATGCCGCTGACATGGGGTATCTCCCCGCCATGAAGGAACTGGTCAAGGTGTACAGTAACGGCGCCCTGGGGCAAAAAGTCGATCCCGTTATGGTACGTACGTTGGAAAGCAAGATCCAGAAAGCGGTTGTGGCGACCGGAGCCAAACCATGAATCCTGGCTCGGGCGTTCGTGCCCGGAATGTTTTGGCGGGAGGGGGATTGCTGTTGTTCCTGATGGTGGCATTTCCACTGGAAGCGGCGGATCCCTTTGATGGAGCGAAACTCTATGCCGAATCCTGTGTTCATTGTCATGGTGCGACCGGGAGAGGTTCGATGCCTGGTGCCCCTGATTTTTCACGTCCGGCAGATCCTGCCAATGGTCTCATACAGGGCGATAAGCTCCTGTTGAATCGCATTCGAAGGGGGGGTACGACATGTCCAGCTTTTCGTCCAGTCTATTCCGACGGTCAAATCATGAACATCATTGCTCACATCAGAAGGCTGCAACATTGAAATATCTTTTTATTCTTATCCTGATTTCTGGATTTTTCACAGGTTGTTCCCCCTCCTCCGAGGATGGTGGGAAGGGCGGAAAGCCAACCAATTCGGCTGTGACAACGTCGGGGCCGAAAACAACCGCACCTGCGCCTGGTACTTCCTCCGTGGCTGCTGCAAAAGTTCCGGAAGGGGAAGTGATCCTCGATTCCTTCGAGGTCGGCACCGATGTCTATGTACGCGCCCTGATGGTGGACAAAGGGGGCAACGCCCTGTGGGTGGGCACTTCAGTCGGGGTGTTGGAGATCGGTCTTAACAAACATGAGGTCCGTAACACCTTTACCCGGGCACAGGGGCTGGCCAATGAATACGTGTTTGCCATTGGTCAGGATCAGGAAGGGTATCTGTGGTTCGGAACCAATGCCGGTGGTGCTTCGCGCTACAAGGATGGCAAGTGGAAGACCTATTTTCCCATGCATGGCTTGGCCGATTATTGGGTCTATTCGTTTGCGCAACATCCCAAGGGTGATTTCTGGATCGGTACCTGGGCAGGGGTCAACCGGATGGACCTGAAGAGCGGTCACATGGAAACATTCGTCAACGAGCTGGTGAACGAATGGGTGTATGCCATGGTGATTGACTCGAAAAATCGTATCTGGTTCGGCACCGAGGGGGGGATCAGCCGTCTGGATGGGACCGTGTGGCAGTCCTGGACCCACAAGGATGGTTTGGGTGGGGAAAACATGAGCAATCTCCAGCCCAGCACCAATACCGGTTTGGGCACCCGGCGGAGACACGATTTGGGAATCTTCAATGCGGGGGAGCCGACCTATAATCCAAACTATGTGTTTTCTCTGGCGCTGGAACAGGCAGACGTGATTTGGGCCGGGACCTGGGGCGGTGGGGTCAGTCGTTTCGATGGGAAAAAGTGGACCAATTATCTTAAAAAGGATGGCTTGCCGGGCAATGTCGTTTACAGTCTGGTGATCGATCAAAAAGGACGGATCTGGGCCGGTACCGATAACGGCATCGGGGTGTTCGAGGGGGGGGGATGGAAGGTGTTTCCTGAAGAAAACGTTTTTATGAATCAGCATTTTTATTCCATCACCGTAACGCCAAAAGGGGAAATCTGGGCAGGGACCAGGGGCAAGGTGATCAGGATTGGTCGTGCGAACGCGGACAAGGAGTAATTGAGTGGAAATTTTCTCGAAAAACATGGTGTTCGTTGGAGCTGCCCTGGGTATTGCAGTGATTTCCTACCAATTGGGGCGTCAAGATGGGTCACACTCCCCGGTCGTCCAGGAAGAAAAAGGGATCGCCAAAGGAATCGAGGCCGGGGCAAAGCCGCTTTCCCCCCTCATCAAAGGGAGAAATCCACTCTCACCGGAGGGGGCGGCAGGTATGGCCCATCCAACCGGGGGTGTCTCCTCTCCCGGTATGGCCCATCCAACCGGGGGTGTGACCGCTCCTGGAACCGCACAAGCGCCTTCTGGCCAGGAGCAGCTGACGTTGACAGGTGTTCCCAAAGGGGATGCGGCCAAGGGTAAGTTTACCCACTTTCGCGTGGGCAACCGTAACGTTAAGTCGATGTATGCCCAAGGGGGCTATGTGTGGGTGGGAACGTCGAGCGGGGTGATCCGGTACGATGTCAACAAGGATGATTATCGCTTGTTCGATGTACGCAATGGCAGTCTGTTGGCCAATGGGGTGTTTCATGTCGGTCCGATGGGCAATTCCATCGCTGTGGGTACTTATGGCGGTGGGTTGTCGGTGTTTGACCAGGAAAAGGAAAAATGGACCTCCTTCAATATTCCTCAAGGGCTGGCGGATGCCTTTGTCTATGGGGTCATGAAGGTGTCCAATGGTGATGTGTGGATTGCAACCTGGTCCGGGGTCAATCATATCGTGGGTGGTGCCCTCCAGGATTCTTCCAAGTGGCGTACCTATACGGTTGAGAATACCAAGGGTGGTCTGCCCAACGATTGGATTTACGGGCTTGCTGAAGGGTTGAATGGTGATGTGTGGCTGGCGACCGAAGGGGGCGTGGCCCTGTTTCGCGACGGTCAATGGAAACATTGGACACACACCGACGGGGTGGGTGCCCCCTATGATCTGGTGAAAGGGCAAAACACCTTCGACAGCGATCCGGGGGCGGTTTCCAGCCATCATGCCCGTCAAAAGGAGGAGCAGGGATTGGGGCACGTCAAAACGGCCTATAATCCCAATTACATCATTTCCCTGGTCGCTGATGGCAAAGGTGGGGTGTGGTGTGGCACCTGGGGGGCCGGCTTGGCGCATTTCGATGGTGAAAAGTGGACCAACCTGACCAAGGACAATGGGTTGCCTTCCAACCACATCTTCATGTTGCACAAGGATGAAAAGGGACGTTTGTGGGTCGGGACCAGCGCGGGTTTGGCGCTGAGAAAAGATGATGGTTCCTTCTCTGTGATTACCACGGCCGATGGCCTGTTTTCCAACAACGTCTTTTCCATGACCTTTTCTCAGGATGGTTCTCAGTGGGTTGGCAGCTATGGTGGCGTCGCTCGGATCTATCCGAAGAAATGAGGGTGTGACGGTCTGTCGATGGGGTTGGGAAATAAAATTTTGAAGGATTGTTCTTGATGGGCAGCCCTCCGGCACTGTGGGTGCAGTTCCGGGGGGCTGTGTTTTTGGGTTCCTGATCGGATCGTCGAACCATGTTTTCCATGCGCTCAATCATGCAGTCTTTCAGCATCAGTACCCGGGTCATGATTTCCATTGCCAGCGCCGTGGGACTGATGTTGCTCTGGATGATCCTTTTCTCCGTGGAACGCCAGGAAAAGACGATCATGGCCCAGAATGAACGGACCATGACGTTGATGGTGACCCATGTGATCAGTTCTCTTCAGACGATCATGACGGCGGGTTATGCCAATATCGCCCATGATTTTGTCGAAAACGTCCGCCAGGATCGTAACATCATCGAATTCAGAATTTTGCGTGTCGATGGCCAGGAAGCCTTTCTCGATAATAAGACCATTGAAGATGTCAATCGTCGCCTGGGGCGGGAGGAGTTCTTTCCGCGAGACCGTGAGACGGTGAAACCATTGCTGGATCCCAAGGATCCCGACCTGTTGTGGGTGAGCGAAAATTTGCGTCTCCTCCCACGCTATGTGACGGTTAATGGGATGCATGAACGCCTGGTCTATCTGGCTCCGGTGATGAATGGCGAAAAATGTTTTCGCTGTCATGGCCAGGAACACCTGTTGCGGGGCCTGGTCCAGATTACCACTTCGTTGACTCAGGCCGAGTTGGATATTGCTCAGACGCGGGTTCAGGCGTCGATCATGGCCTTGGGGGCGCTTCTGTTCATGTTGGTTTTGCTTCATCTGATGATCCGCTATTCGTTGGTGCGTCCTTTGGGGAATGTCATGGCGGCCATGGAGACGGTGGCTGGTGGACGTTTGGATTTGACGATCAAGGCGCCTGGAAGGGATGAGATCAGCGCGATTGCCAAGTCCTTCAATAAAATGGTTTTCGAGCTACGAGAAACCTATGAGGGATTGCGTCGGGAGCAAGACAAGCTGTCAACCATCATCCTTGGGGCGCTGGACGGTATCATCGTGACCGATGGGCGACAAAAGGTGGTATTGGTCAATCCTTCGGCGGAGCAGATGCTTGGCAAGAGTTCACAGCAGATCATGGATGAAGGTTGGGAAAACATTATTGATGATCAAGAGTATATGAGGGCCATGTTGTATCGTCGTGGTCGGAATATTCCGGATCTCGTGGTCTATAACAGTCGGGCCATCAAAATTCATGCGGCAACCTTGTTTGATGAACAGCAGCGTGAAGTGGGTTCGACGTTCATGCTGCGGGATGTGACTGAAGAAAAACTTCTGGAAGACAAGCTGAGGCGTCATGCCATTACCGATGCACTGACACAAGTTTATAACCGCCGTTTTCTGGATGAATCGTTGACCAATGAGGTGAAAAGGTCGCAACGCTATAACCACTTTCTTGGATTTATTTTGTTCGATGTCGATCATTTCAAGAAATTCAACGACACTTATGGTCACGATCAGGGTGATCGGGTTTTGCAGGCCATTGGCAAGGCGATGAAGGAGCATTTTCGCAAAGTTGATATCCCCTGTCGTTTCGGTGGGGAGGAGTTTTGTGTCCTCCTGCCCGATACCAGTGCTACAGGAACTTATGTGGTGGCGGAACGTTTTCGGCGTCGCGTCGAACAGATGGAGGTGGATGGGTTGAAGGTGACCATCAGCACGGGGGTTGTCACCATGCCTGCGTGTGAGATCGACAAGCCCGAAGAGTTGGTGAAAAAAGCGGATGAAGCCTTGTATGAAGCCAAACACAAAGGGCGCAACCAAGTGTGTTCCGCTGTTCCACTCCCTGAAGTGAGTGTGGTGCCGTTGGAGGGATGATCAACAAAATCAAAGGAATCGAACATGCGTTCCTTGGGAAGGGGTCATCATGACCCAACCGTTGGCAACGGACACTTCCGTCAAGGACTGCCCGATGCCAACGTGTGCTCCCCTCAATGAGACCATGATGCGCAGTAGTATCTGCTGGATATCTGTTCAAAAATCAAAGGCCACCGAGCCTTTTCATCTTGGCGTCTTTTTTAAGCTGAACAGCATCGGATGGTTTTGCCGCAGGTGCGGACTCCTGAGCGCTCGGGGTTGACGCATTGGGAGTGGTTGTTGCTACAGGTTTTGAAGGTTCGGGAGGTTTGGCCGTCGCTTGAGGTGCGGTTGGGGCCGAAGGTGAGGCTGCTTGAGGTGGTTGGGTTACAGAAGCGGCGGGAGTTTGTGCAGCGGCGGCTTCAGGTTTGGCAGCGGCGGCTTCAGGTTTGGCAGCGGCGGCTTCAGGTTTGGCAGCGGCGGCTTCAGGTTTGGCAGCGGCGGCTTCAGGTTTGGCAGCAGGGGTTTTTCCTGGGGTGGCAGCATCTGTGGAGTTTTTATTTGGCCGCATTTTCTTGAGTGTTTCATAGGCTTTGCCCAGGAAACCGTCCGTTGTGTCAAGGGATACGGGCCGGAAGATATCGACCTTGCGATACCCCTGGTCAACAATGTAGACGCGGCCATCTTCGTCCACGGAGATCATGGCGGGAAGGAGATATTTTGCGCGTTCGGTTTCCTTGCCACGGTCGCCGACAAAGAGAAGGAGTTGTCCATCTTTATTGAAGATTTGGAAATTGCCGTGGGAGGCATCGGAGACATAAAGATTATTTTCATGGTCCGTGGCAATCCCTTTGGGACGGGCGAACTGCCCGAGATGTCGTCCGACCTCACCAAATTTGCGGACAAAGGTGCCATCCTGGTTGAAGACTTGAATCCGGAAGTTGCCGCCATCGACGACGTAGAGCAGACCATCCTTGCCAATGGCGGCATCGCGCAGGAGGTTGAATTCACCATCACCGCTGCCGCGGCGGCCAATATTGTAGAGAAATGTTCCTTTGACCGCATCATAAACGCGGATGCGGTGGAATTCAGGTTCACTGCGGGGGCCGGCGGTATCGACGGTGAAGATGCGTGTCCCTTCGGGGTTGACGGCAACGGAGGAGGGGTGGTTGAAATCATCTTTGTTGCCGATGGAACGCAGATAGGTGCCTTGGTTGTCGTAGACCATGACCTGTTTATTGGTTGCATCCATGACGTACAGGTTGCCATTGGCGTCAAGGGACAGACCCATGGGTTTGGACAGGGTGCCGGGATCTTTTTTTCCGATTTCGGTAAATGAACCCCGGGCGGGGTCAAATCTCAGAACCGTTCGGTGGATGGTGTCGGAGACGAAAACCACACCTTTGCGGGCTACGATGCCGTAGGGTTTGCCGAAGGCTTTTCCGGAAGTTTCCACTTCACCGGAAAGCATGGATCTGAGTTCCGCCGATGCGGAGCTTTCCTTGGGCATGGAGTCGGCACTGCTGAGAATGGTCCGTTCGTAGGCGAAACGGGCTTGATCGGGAGGGACGGGATATACCAGTTCGGGCAGGGTTTCCGCCTCCTTGGGTGTGGTGACGCACCCGGACATGAGGGGCAGCAGGGCCAGGCATGCAAGCATGATCCTCAATGTGACCGACGTGTACATGAATAACCTCCCGTTCATTGCTGGGCATGGAATTGCCGATGGAATTTCATCCAGTGTGTGTGTTATAGTCGAGCCTTCGATTCATGTTCAAGTAAATTTGCCAGGAAAAGTTGCTTCGGAGGGTGAAGATTCCGGGGAATACCGAACAAGGGATGACACTTCATGTTACGATTTTCACGCTTTGTCGCGGTCGTTTTCTTTCTGTTGGCCTTGCCGGCTTCCGCGACCGAAAATGTGTCCCACGATTTATACCAAAAATATTGTGCATCATGTCATGGGCGAAAGGGTGAAGGAAGTTCCACCATGTCGGGGGGGATGAATCCGCCACCTCGGGTGTTTACCGATCCGGCAGGGTTGGTGGACCTGACCCGGGAGCGGATGATCAAATCGGTGCGGGAGGGGCGTCCCGGGACTGCAATGTCCGGTTGGAGTCGGGTTTTGACCGATGCCCAGATCGAAGGTGTCGTCGATTATATCCAGGATCGGCTCATGCCTTCGGTCCGTTCGGAGAAGGCGAGCCCCGGTCGGCGATTGTATGCCCAGAATTGTTCCGTTTGTCATGGGGATCGTGGTGACACTGCGGTGTGGGCGCAGAGTGGACTCAATCCGGCGCCACGCGACTTCACCAGTGAGCGGGCACGTCGGGAACTTTCCCTTGAACGCATGTTGTTCTCGGTGCGATATGGCCGTCCCGAAACCGCCATGCCTGCATGGTCGGGCCGTTTGACCGAGGAAGAAATTCTGGCAGTCGTGAATTATGTTCGCGATGCAATTATCTTCAAGGGGGGGGGGGAAGTCGCTGAAACGTTGGAACCCAAGGGAGCACCTGTGGCGGGAACTCCGGTTACGGGGGCAGTGGCGGAAGCGGGCGTGGTGGATTCCCTGGATTTGGCGGCCATGCGGGAACCCATGCCTCAAGGTTTGCAGGGAGATCCGGATTGGGGGATGCGTTTCTATCTGGCCAATTGCTCCGTCTGTCATGGAAAGGCGGGAGATGGTCGTGGTCCACGGTCGGAATTCATCGATCCCAAGCCGCGCAATTTCCGCCATCCGGCGTCGCAGCACAAGTATAACCGGCCACGTCTGTTTGACGTGATCGCCAAGGGGGTGGTTCGAAGTGAAATGCCGGCTTGGGATAAGGTTTTGACGCCACAAGAGATCGCCAATGTCGGTGAATATGTTTTCCTTTCCTTTATCAGCCCGGGTCACAGGGAAGAATTGGATCGGCTGAAGAACGACAGTAAACCCTAAGGTGTGTTTATTTTAATAAAATAATCAAGAACAATGGGTCCGGGGGATGGTCCCCGGGGTTTTGATTTTGGTGATCGATCATAATCATTGAAGATGCACTTTGGGGGACATCTTCCCCCAAACCCCCTGTGGGGGATGCCATTGCAAGGTCAACATCAAGATCTAAAGTCAAAATCCTGGGGGCAATCCCCTGGACCCCTTTCTTTTTTCAATAATTCTTTTGAATGTCAACAACACGCCCCAGGTCTCGGGGATACTGAACAAAGATGATCAACTTGCGATGATTGCATGGCTGGCGGGTGCGATGGTGGGGCTGGGGTTGGTGGTCCACCCGGTTGTGGTATCGGGGGATGAACCCCTGTCTGCGGCAGCGGTGATGGATGGGTCAAATTCTGATCGCCATGAACGTGGGCGAAGGATCTACAATTTCCGCTGTTATTTTTGTCATGGTTATTCCGGCGATGCCCGGACTTTGGCCAGCAGCTATATCATGCCGAAACCGCGGAATTTCGTTACGACTTCCCCTGATGACCTTCCACGGGAACGGATGGTGCGGGCGATCACCTCGGGCGTCGGTGAGACGGCCATGAAGGGGTTCGGCACCATTTTGAGTCAGGATGAAATCGAAGAGGTGGCCGATTTCATCCGTCTGGAATTCATGATCCGGCATGACACCAATACGCGCTATCATATCAAGGAAAATGGATGGGACCATCATGATCGTTATGCGGTGGCGTTCCCGTTTGCCACAGGGGAGCTGGCGCTCGATACCCCCGATGAAAGACTGACCGATGATCAACGGGAGGGAAAGAAATTGTTCCTTTCGGCCTGCATTACCTGTCATGATCGAGGACGGGTTGAAGATGAGGGACCCATTTGGGATGCACGTCCCGTCTCTTTTCCACGCAATGGGGTGACTCCGGAAACCGTTGGCAGGTTTGATGCGGTCAATGGGGCGTCGGTCTATGCTGTTCATGACCGGCCCGTGGCTGTGCCCGATCTGACGCCGCGTGAACGGTTGGGGGAGACGTTGTTTCAGAAAAATTGTGCTTTTTGCCATGCCGCCGATGGTACGGGTAAAAATTGGATTGGCCAGTTCCTTGAACCTCATCCGCGTGATTTGACCTCGGATGCGTTCATGGAGGGTCAGACGGTCGCGACCTTATTGACGACCTTGCGGGAAGGGATTGTCGGCACCTCCATGCCGGCATGGAAATCGGTCTTGTCCGATGAGGAACTGGTCTCGATTCTCCATTATATCAATCGGGTTTTTCATCGGGTCGCCAGGTTGGACCGCATGGATCGGTAAACTTGATCATTTCTTCAGATGTTCATCTGCATATTGACATTTGATGGTTCAGTCTGCCAAAATATCTGCCACGATACCGAATGATGTGGCGTTTGATCCCGAAAGAAATGCGTCATGCCCGATTCCTCCAATCGCCTGCCACCTTCCAAGGTGGTCGCCCGTCTTCACCTGGTCGCCAAGCTGGGCCTGTGGGCGGGGATTTCTTCCGGTCTCCTGTTCACCGCCATCCTGTTCTATCTCGACCATGATCCTGGTGGCAATTATGCCAGCATGTTCAATTCCTTGATGATGACCCGGAAACAACTTGAACCCGCCCTCATGACATCTGGAACCATCTTGTTGGCCATGACTGGCCTGGTCACTTGGATGATTGCCCTCTACAGCACCTACCGGATTGCCGGTCCCCTGCATCAGTTTACTCAAACCTTGATCCGTCAGATCAAAAATGGTCCTTGTTCTGTTGGCCAATTGACTGGAACCGGCGAACTTAAAAACGAACATCTTCGATTGGCTGGAGCCGCCAACCGTCTGCAATTCCACTATGACAGTCTCAGCGAACGGGTGGATTCGGCACTGGTGCTGTTAAATTCAGGGAAACCTGACCTTGGCGATGAGTTCAAGCATCACATGCAAAAGTTCAAGGAACTGGATGAACTTGTCAAATTATAAAAAATGGGGCTTGGTTCTGGGCTGCGCTCTGGTCACGTTTTTGCTGTGGGGCATGGCGCATACCACCGGACCCCATATGGCAACGACACCATGTGCCCAGTGCCATCTGGCCAAGGATGTGACGCCGGTCAATGCTTCGATGCTGGTCGCCAGCCAGGAACGATTATGTGCGACCTGTCATGCCCAGGCGATCCTTATGAGTCATCCCAGCGGCTTTGCACCCAAACGCCCCCTGGCCAAGGAATATCCCCTCGACTGGAAAGGCGATTTGACCTGTAGTTCCTGTCACAACATCCATGGAACCGGTATTGGTTTGATGCGGACCGGGAGTTCCGGAGAGGCATTTTGTCTTGCCTGCCATGACAAAGGCTTCTTTGATAAGATGCCTGACCATGGTGCATCGCTCCAAAGTTTCGGTCATCTGGAGGCCAGGGGGACCCTTCCATCGCTCGATCTTGATTCATTCTCCCTTCAATGCATGACTTGTCATGACGAGCAGGCGGATATGAATCAGGTCGGCATCGACACATCTGGTCTGATGCGCCATAAATCGAGTTCCATGAATCATCCCATCGGAAAATCCTACCAGGCGGCCTCTGCCTATGGGGGATATCGTCCCATCGATCAATTACCCACGGTCGTCATTCTTCCCAATGGCAGGATTGGATGTATTTCCTGTCATGTCGGCTACAGCAAGGAGCATGGTGGCTTGGTTGCCTCGAAAGCGGGTTCGGAACTCTGTCTGATCTGCCACGATTTGTAAGGATACGACCTGATGGACCACCCGGATCTCCATACAGCGAAGCGACCGATACTCACTTTTTCGTTCAGCCAGTTGGGGATGCGCTATGTTGATTACAAAATCCAGATGCGCATGTTATTGGCCCTGGTGGTCATGGAACTTGGCATCATTTCGGTTGGTCTGTTCTACCTGTACCATCGTTTCAGTACCTTGATCGATGCCAATCTGTACCGCATTCACAGACAAGCTTCTTCGGATATGTTTACCCTGCTGCTTTACGAAACCGGATGGGTGATTGGTGTGTCACTCCTGGTCAATTTGGCAGCATTGTTCATCGCGGATCGCCTATGGGTCAACTACGTCCATTCCATTTTGATGGCATTTGGTCTGCATGCCGACCAGATCGCCGATCTTGATTTTCGTGACCAGCATTCCAATCATGCACCCAAACATGAATCATTGGATATGATTCAGATGTGGCAGCAGGGTGAACGGCAACGTGCTTTGGCGATTCGCGCTGCCATCCATGCCATTGATCCCGACGCCGTTGATGATCCGCATGGACGGGAACAGATTGTGAAGCAACTGACCACCATCCAGTCACTTCTTCCCCCCTACAGCAGTCGTTTTGTGGGCAGGACGCATTCAATGAGCGATCATTCTTGACTTTTCAGCCTCAGTGGACGAGGCTTGTGGCTGAAGGCTTTATTGGGACCACTGCAAGTTACTCAGGAGAAACATGACGTGAACATGACCAGGATTGCTTCATGGGCCATCTCTGCGCTGATGATGGTCAGCAGTTTGGCCGCGATTGCCGAAACCTTGGATCCCATCGCGCAACGGGAAAAGATTGTCGCCGATGCCAATTGGAAAGAAATGGAGACCGTTACCATCACGCTTGATGAACACAGCTATTCCCCCAACAAAGCCACCTTTAAAGCAGGCAAGGCATATAAGCTGGTCCTGAAAAATGTAGGTGAGAAGAAGCATTATTTCACCGCTCCGGAATTTTACATGGCCATCAGTACCCGTAAGATCGAAGCGCCCAACCAGGGGGAGATCAAGGCTCCGCATGTGATTGCCCTGGAGATCATGCCCAATGGAATGTTGGAACTGTTTTTCGTGCCGGTCACGAAAGGGAGCTATACGTCCTATTGTACCATTGAGGACCATCGCAAACAGGGAATGGAAGGGGTATTGCAAATTGAATAGTACGGCAATATCGATGGCTCCGAGGCGTTCTTTTTTTCGGGGGCGACGGGTTCAGGATTGGGGTGTGGCCGTTGTTTCCCTGCTGCTGCCAGTGTCCGTGTGGTCCTCCGTTGCCATGGCAAAGGAGGGTGCTCCTGTCATGAAACCGGCGCCCATGGGACAACCGCACACCGTGAACGTTCCTGTTCTGGATACCGCACCCGTTGTGGATGGACAATTGGATGAATGGCCTGGTCTGACGAAACAGACGTTTTTGGCTGTGGTCCATCCTGCCCTGGAACATGACCCCGAGAACAAAACGGGGACACACGATGTTGAAATACGGTTTGGGGTTTTTGGTGATCGGTTCTATCTGGCCGCCCGTTGGCCGGACAATGCGCCCGATATCCTGCATCGCCCCTGGCGTTGGGTCGATACCGGCTATCAGCAAAACAAAAAACAGTTCGATGACGGGTTTGCCATCCGTTTTTATTTGGACGGTGACTATGATTCCTGCATGTTGAGCAACAAGGATTATCGGGTTGATCTGTGGCATTGGTCCGCCGGACGGAGCAATGATGCGGGTTTTGCTGAAGATCGTTATCATGTGATTACCCGTAATCCCATTGAGGGGGCTGCCGAACATGAGAGTCCCTATGGCGTTGTCAATATTCTGAATCGAAGTGATGCGGGCGAAGCCATTTTCACCAGTCGCAAGGCCCCGAAGGAACATTTGCAAGATTTGGAGCCGAGCACGATGTTGACGGGGAAGGCATCGGGCAGCATTGCCGATGTCAGTGCACGGGGGGTGTGGAAGGATGGGTATTGGCACCTTGAGATGTCGCGCCTGTTGAGCACGGGGCATGATGATGATACGGTCCTGGGCCAGGGGAAGACCATTCCGGCTGCGATTGCAGTCTTCAATCATGCTGTGAGTGAGCATAAGAGCGTTTCCGATACCCTCAATCTGGTCTTTCCCCCCTGACGGACTGGGTGTGTTTTTCCGCTGGTTGCCGTACGGGTATGATCAGGAAAAATGGCTTTGATGGAGGATCTTCAAAGGTTTTATGTAACTGCCCGGGTATCTTCCCGGGTCGGGCTGATTGAAAGAAAATTGGGGGCGATCCCTTAAGCCCCCTTTTTTCTTTCAATAATTTTTTGAGTGTCAACAATCCCTGATCAATGAATGTGATAAAGTAGTAATAGTTACTGTTTTGCAATGGTTCCACAATTCAACCACATCTAACGCTGGAAGAGCCTATTTCATGGTTTGTGCCTTTTCGATGGCGCGCATGATGTGGGCTTTTGCGGCATTCAAACGGCTACGGACGGTTGCCCCTTCCTGACAGGTGGTTTCGTTCAAATCATTGAGTATCTTCTGGGCCTTGGCAACCTGATCAAGGATATCGTGGGTCGTTTGGGCGCGTGTCTTGTTGGACATGGGGGCCTTTTTGGGAACGCAGCGGTGATCGAGGGACAGCGACATTCAATATTTCCATGGAATCAGTGAACTGTCCGTCACCCTTTTAAGTTAACGAATGTGATGGAATAGAGTTAATCTTTTAAATTTTGTTTGATGCTGAATAGAACTTCCTGATGCTCAAACAGCAGATCGACCAGCTCTGGATCGAACTGCCGTCCCCTTTCTTCCTTGAAGAATGCCAATACCCGATCCATATCCCATGCCTTCCTGTAGCAGCGGTCCGAAGAAAGGGCATCGAATACATCGGAAACTGCGGTGATGCGGGCAAAGATGTGAATCTCTTCCATGCGCAGGGCGTTGGGGTACCCCGTCCCGTCCCATCGTTCATGATGTTGCAGGGAAATGATGGATCCTGCCTTGAGGATGGATCGGGTCGAATTCTTCAATATGTTGTGACCGATGGTGGTATGACCTTGCATGATCAGTCGTTCTTTTGGGTCCAAGGGTCCCGGTTTGTTCAGTATCGGGTCGGGAATGCCAATCTTGCCCAAATCATGTAGGGGTGAAGCCATGAAGAGCAGTTCCGCCTGGGCCTCATCCAAACCTGATTTGGATGCCAGGAACCTGGAAAACAGGGCAACACGGCGAACATGTTGTCCCGTTTCCTGGGAGCGGATTTCGATGACTTCTCCCAGGGTGAATGTGACCTCTCTTTGGGTTTCGATCACTTCCCGGTTCAGAAAAAGATTGTCGAACGCAAACGTGATATTGGCGGAAAATACTTCAAGCAATTTTCTTTCAAGATTGCTGATGGGTTGATGACCTTCGATGAAAATCAAATTGATGCCAAGTGCCGATTTGAAATATCCCAAATAGCAATGATCGAAAAAGAGGGATCGTCCGCTGGTGATCCCTTCTTCGATGTGATGGAATACCTTGTCCGATACAACCTCCCTGACCGGCAATCCCACCGCTTTTTCGTATCGTCCTGTCCCAGCATACACCAGCAGGGTGCCGCGTCGGTTGGAACAGGCCAGGCAGGAGACGTGGCTTTTCATGCCATTGTGTTCCAGCCCGATGATGGAAGCCAGTTGGGTCAATATTCCCGATGCCAGGGTTTTAATGGAATTGGGTTTGAACAGGTCTTCAGTCGCATCGATGATGCGGGTCAGTCCTTTGCGCATGTTCTCCAGGGCGCGCAGGTCACGATATGAACGCAATGCCGAAAGAATCGAGGTGATCAATCCTTGACCCGTGAGAAATGACTTTTCCTTGTAGTCGTTGATTTCATATTCCGCAAACACATGTTCTTCCGGGGCACGACCCGGCTGTCCGGTGCGCAAAATAATGCGGATGAAATAATTTTGCATTTCGTCCCGGACATGTCGTACGACATTCAAACCTGTCCGCTCATCCTCCATGACCACGTCCAGCAACAGTATGGCGGCGTCAGGGTGTTCCTGGAGCAGGCGTATGGCTTCAACACCCGAGGTCCCGCAATAAAGTTCAACCGGCCGTTCCTCAAAGGTGAATCTGCGCAAGACCAGCCTTGTGATTGAAAGCACTTCTTCATCATCGTCAACAACGATGATTTTCCATTTTTGGGCATTGGGTGTATCGGGCGTGATGCGTGTATGGATGACCTCGTTGAGGTCATCCTTGGGCGCGTGATGCGTAAATAACAGGGGATCGTCAGAGGTCATGGTGATCATTCCCCCGTGGTTCCTGGTTCCATGGGAATACATAGTTCATACAGGGTTCCTTGACCGGGACTGCTGACACATTGGAGGGTCCCTTTCAGGGTTTGGGTGACAAGATTGAAGACAATATGCATTCCAAGACCACTTCCTCCCCGGTTCCGGGCCGTGGTGAAGAAAGGTTCATAGATCCTTTTCCGTACCTCCTCCGGCATGCCGTGACCATTGTCGGAATAACGAAAGACCAAGCGGTCATCCCGATGGGATACATCAAAGTTGATTTCTCCATCATTGATTTCATGGAAACCGTGGATTAGGGAATTAATGACAAAATTGCTGATAATTTGGGAAAAGACACCCGGGTAACTGTTGATTTCCAAGGATTCCGGGCAGTGTACGGTTACTTTGTGTCGGGTTTGCTTTAAATGTGGGCGTAGGCTCAGTAAGGTATGTTGAATACATTCATGGAGACGAAAATTGCGACGGGTTTCGCTGGTACGGTCAACCGCTACCTGTTTGAAGCTGCGTACCAGGTCTGCCGCCCGGTGCAAATTTTGCAAAATCATCTGGGTTGATTCGGTGACATCCTGAAAGTAACTTTCCAATTCTGATTTGCGCAACGTTCCATCTGCAAAGTGTGCAGCACATTTCTGGCTTTCCTGCTTCAAGAATGAGGCCGCGGTAACGCTCGATCCGACGGGGGTATTGATTTCATGGGCCACTCCCGCCACCAGGTTTCCCAAAGAGGCCATCTTTTCCGCTTCTACCAACTGTGCCTGCGTCCGTTTGACCACCACAAGGGATTGCTGCAATGCTTGGTTGGTCTGTTCCAGCTCTTCCTGACGTGCCTGTTCACGTCGTCGAGAGCGGAGAATTTCATCGATCATCCATTGAAACTGCTCTCCCATGATCAATAGCTGATCACCTGAAGCGACATTCTGTTTTTTCAATCCCAATTGATGGATCGCAGTTCCAATCATCCCCTCGGTGAATATTTTTAACTTTCTTGTCAAAAAAAACACCAAGGCGAAAAATATCGCCGCCAACGCGGTATAGCCAATCGCACGGTGCCTGCGCTCTTCATGTTGGATGGAAGAGATGATACGAAAGGTCTCGTCCTTGGACACCAAGGATGCAAAATGAATGGGAATATCGATTGAAAAATTGTAATCCAGAAAGCGTTTTCCAATAATATCGTATCTATTATTCAATTCGTCCAGTGAAGTTCCTTCTTTGATCTTATCGGGTTGATTGCTTGCAATCACAAGGTTGGTATCGCCATTGAATAAAACTACAATTCCATCTGAATTGGAACGGGTATGAAATAGAGAAAGAAAATCGGCATTCAGGGCGACCACCAGAACCAGAAATGCCTTGGGTTGCTCTGAAGATTTTTTGCCCATGATACCACTGACATTGATCAAATAAATCGTTCCTTGGGCGTCTGAAGCGATATGGCTGTATTCATCCGATGCCAGTAGATGGGGAAGAACCTGGTTGGTCAAACTGGATGAAAGTTGATGTGATGCATCTTCCTGAGCATAAGACTCGCGTAAT
Source organism: Magnetococcales bacterium DCbin4 (assembly GCA_002753735.1). Lineage (GTDB taxonomy): Bacteria > Pseudomonadota > Magnetococcia > Magnetococcales > UBA8363 > UBA8363. Next base: position 15,958 of record PEAN01000044.1, on the reverse strand, counting down.
TTTCTATTTTCATCTAATAGAAGGATATGGGAAGCTGCAACCAGATTACGCATGATCGATGGGGGCGGAAGCCAGGGGGGGCGGTTTTCTGCATTCCACTGCCGAAGCGTCGGGAGTTCGTTTTGTATGTTCGCCTCAATCCATTGAATCAGTGGGGTCAGAAAGGAGATTAACCTGACCGACTGTTCCTGCTTTCGAATGTACTCATCAAAGAGCAGGCGGTCATGCAATGCCTGAATTTCAAGTTTGTCCAGTTGTTCTTGACGAAAAATGGCATGAATCTGGGATGATTGCCACAGGTCGGTCAGCAACCAGAAAGCCCATCCCATGGTAACCGACACGAATAGCGCTTTGACCGTCAATGTTGTGCGCCGCCATATCCTTTCCCAAAGCTGGCGTGGCGAATCCAATCTTGATGACATCAAGGCTCTCCGACCAGTTCATCATCCTTGAATTTCCAACCATGTTTTCTTAATTCAGTGGACGGCACCAGATTGAGTGCAGGATCGATACGGTCGGCATGATCCATGAGGTAACTGACCAGTTGTTGCGCCTTGGGATTCTGTGTATTCGGTGAAGTCCATGTGGACACATTATAGACCCAGTAAAAGGGGTAATGTCCCGAGGCGACGGCATTGGCATCGTTGGGGGCATAACCATCGATATTGATTATTATGACTGAATCTTTATATTTTGGGTCGTTTAATATCTTCCAGTTCTCCAGGTAGCCCAGGCTCCCTCGATTTCGGGCGACACTGATGACCATGTCCAGAATGGTGCCCACTTCGTTGATACGTGGTCCAAATAATTCTTCGTTATCCAGAATCAGACGCCAATGACCGGGCCGGGTTTTGCAATGTAATCGGGTAATGGGCCGAATGAGAAGTTCTTCGGAAAATTTGTTTCCAACCTTTGGAATCTGCGACCAACGGGTTAACTTGCCACGGAATATATCCCGGACCTGTTCAGAGGTCAGTCGATCAACCGGATCAGATCCATTGACCAGGATGGCCATGGGTGAAATACCGACGGTATGCCACTGTAAACCAGGAGGACGATCAATTTTCGCCGCAGGACAACAGGAACCTCCGATATCCACTTCCTTGCGCATCACTCCTTCCGCAGCTGGTCCGCATGTCCCCTCACGGACAGAGACTTTGATATTATTTTCCTTGGCAAAATTTTCCACCAGTGGAAGTAGTCCAGGGTAGATGTTTTGGTCCAATAACAGCGCGACATCGACCCCCTGATCACGTGCTTGGTAGCGTATGGGTTGCTGAAGCCATTCTTCACTTTGTTTTGTAATTTCTTCAGGATTGGAAAATGCTGTGCCTTTCAGAATGTTGGGCACGGGATGCTCCGCCATGGCTCGGTTCATGGCGGGAAAAAGTAGGAGGAGTGAACACAGCCCAAAGCGAATGAATGATGAGTTCATGGGATCTCCGTTTTGACCGAGGGTTCCTTATATGGAATAAAAACAATATTTACATGTATTATTGTTCGTCTATAACCGAAACCGAGCAATATACAATCCTTGCCTAAGACTACATCGAGTGATGGAATGGAGTCACGGACCTTTTATAAAACACGATGTATATGGGTGAAAAAAAAATATGGGGGCGGCGCGGAGATTGAAATGGTCTGACGCTGATAGCTTATGATTAAAGTGATATCATTGTAGACCTTTTGTTAAAGATCAAAAACATGAAAACAAAAATCAGTCAGTCGCTCAATGTCTTTGACTATATTTCGCGTTTCAATATATTCCCGGATAAAATTTACAAATCCCATGGCAACGTTGTCAGACGTTGCCATGGGATGTGTGATTACATGCCACACATTCCGGAGCCACACCCGCCCATGCCACACGGGGAAGAAGGTGGGGGACCCGCAGGTGAACGGGACATCCCGCTGCTCATGACGCCACCCGTCGAAAGGATTTTGCGGACCTTGTCCTGACCACAATGCGGGCAGATTTTGACGGGGGGGGCTGACATGGGATGGTCCTGTTCAAATTGTGTGTGACAGGCATCACATTTATAATCATACAAAGGCATGGTATTTTCCCCTCAGGGTTGCGCAGAACGGATGTTCAACTGTTGACCCGGCGTTCCACGACCACTTTGACGACCGGGATGACATCGGGATGCAGACGGATACGGACGGTGTGTTCTCCCAACACCCGGATGGGGTGGGGGACATCGATTTGGCTACGGGGGATATCCAATCCTTTTTCTTTGTAAAAGCTTGAAATATCCGCATTTGTGACCGATCCGAACAATTTTTCGGTGGTTCCCGCCGGACGATCAAGCACCACGGCAATCCCTTCGATTTGTGTGGCCAGTTCTTTGGCGGTGGCCAGAATTTCTTCCTGACGTTTTTGAAACTCAGCTTTCTGTTGTTCAAAGCGCTGCATGTTCTCCCGGGTTGCAGGCAATGCTTTTCCTTGGGGAATCAAATAATTTCGCCCATATCCCCCGCGAACCTTGACCTGTTCACCCAGGTTACCGACACGACCGATTTTTTCAAGAAGTATGACTTCCATGCGACTATCTCCCTGGAGGAAGTTGATCTTCCTCTGTTTTTTCAAGGCGGCTGCGAAAATCCAACCAAGTATCAAAGAACCCGAACAAAGCAACGACCAAGGCGATCTTTGAGGACCAGAATATAAAGATATAAAACAGATTGCACCAGAAGGGGGGAACCTTCATGTGTTGAAAATATTTTTGAATGATGGCCCATCCTTGAAAAAAATAGGGGATGGCCAGGAACAGACCGATATTGGCACTGAAACGAAGTAGAACACCATCGGCCAACATCATGATAATGGCAGATGCGATGACAGGCCAGACCATAAAAAACGGAACCCGGAAGCCGACGAAATTTTCTCCGGGGAGGTGGTAACCAAACCGTTTGGCGAACAGGTATCGGGTCAGAATCAGATTGGCCAGTTGCAGCATGAACCATCCCGAGACCAACATGGCGGGGAACAGAAAGGTCAGGAGGTTGAAGAACTGTTCCAAAGATTGTTGGTATTCCAGAATGGTTTTGGCGTCGGCACTCTGATTTTGGGCCATGGTGACAAAACGTTCCTGGATGGCTCCAAGCGAGGTGGTCAGATTGTGTTCCATCTCCAAGGGGGTATTGGCAGAGATCCCCAGGATGATGACCAGGATCAAGACACCCAGAGCGAATCCCGAACCGGCACTTTGGGAAAAGTTCCATCCCGTGTGCAACATCCAGGTGGCCAACAGGGGGAAAGCGGCGAGCAGGGCAAAAATCAACAGGGCGAATTGCACGTCTTGCGAAATGAGATAAGCGCCTCCCACCAATACCAACGCTGCCTGGAGTCCCGATTTCAGTCCCTGTTTCAGACTGACCAGAAAGATGGGTAACGGGGTGATGGCTTGAAATGGCATGGCGAGGACCATGGCCAATCCGCCACCCGGGTGTGAAGGGGAGAAAATGGCCACAAGCGTTGGAAGCGCCAGTAGTATGATCGCAAACAGGCCAGCAACAACCGAATGATTGGTTACAAGTTTGAGTACCATGACCAGAGCTTCGGGGGTTGAATCAGAATGATCGTGAGGTGCAACGAGAATGACACCCCCATCCCTGGGAAAACCCTCCCTTCACAGTGATGACCAGGTTGCTTGTCATGCCATGGCAACCTGAGCATTCCGCAAGGGGGGGTGAACCAGGGGAGAAACAGGCCAATCCGGGTTTATTTGACCAGATTGGGCAGTAAGGCGATGTTCCTGGCCCGTTTGATGGCCTTGCTCAGATGGCGTTGATGGGGCGCACAAACTCCGGTAATCCGGCTGGGAACCATTTTGCCCCGTTCGGTGATGAAACGGAGTAACAGCTTGGGATCCTTGTAATCAATCCGGATGGCTTTGTCGGCGCAAAACATGCAGACTTTCCGCCGCCGGAAAAAGGGTCGCCTGAAGCCTACGGGACGGGCCGTTTTTGATTTGTGTCCTTCGCTGTGGCCAAACGAATTGTGATCATGTTCAGACATGTCGATATCCATCTCTTTATCAAGTCAAACGTTGCTGTGAGGCAGGTTGCTTCGTCTGGGGTGCGCAATCATTTGCAGGGGGGTCATTCGGAATGACCTTCAAGGAGGTGGCAATCACTTCCACCTGGCCCCAGCGTATACGATCATCGCGTATCCACCGTTTTTGATTCAACCTTCCGATTACACTGATACGGGTTCCCGCCGCAAGATCACCGTACAGATCCGCCAAAGTATCGAACAAGACCACGGGGATGTTCAATTCCAGCCGTTGGAGTGGCGCAATATCGGAATAACCCGATGTATGCTCCAGTTCAACCGTCGCTACTGCCAGACCCGTGGGCGTATGACGAAGTTCACAACTTTTAGCCAGGGTTCCTTCAAGATGGAGTTCATTGAGGAAGTGGCCTGACGGGTTCACGTCGATGACCTTATCTTTGCGGTGCATGGGGTCTTGCGACACCGGTCAATTCCGACCATCATCATCCTGGTCGTCATCTGACAAGTCGGTATCCAGGTCGTCCATGTCATCGCCATCCATTGCGGATCCGCCCGCATCACCCGTGGGTCGGGGTGAACGTTCATCCATGCTGCTGGAAAGGGGGGATGGGGTACGGACCGGTTTTTCGACGCGTACATTGAGAAATTTAAGGATATCTTCGTCGATCTTCAGTCTGGCTTCCAGGGTGGCGATGAGGGCACCACCACCTTCGAGCAGATTGAATACATAATACCCTTTGGAGTTTTTCTTGACCTGGTAGGCCAGTTGACGACGCCCCCAGAGCTCGGTCTGAAGGATTTGGCCACCGTTGTCAGTGATGATGGCGGTGATGCGCTTGTTGACCTGTTCGAGTTGTTCGGTGGTAAGATCGGGTCGCACGATGTAGATGGATTCGTAGAAGGCCACGGCCTCTCCTTTCGGTGTTCCGCCCCGGTCTGTCCATCAGATTCGGAGCAAGGATCAAATTTAACAGAAACGGAAAATATAATGGATCGTCCCACTCAAGGTCAAGGAAAACCAGTTTTCCTGTCATTACCGCATACCTTCATTCCCAGCGGGGTGCTTCCCTTTTTTACGACACGTACGGGAGGGCGGAGCCGGGGTGATTATGAAAGTTTCAACCTGGGGCTTCATGTCGGTGATGAAGCGGCGGTCGTTCACGAAAACAGGGCGTTATTGCTGGAACAGCTACAGCCGGCTGCCCGTGCTCTGTGTCTGCTGGATCAGGTCCATGGAACCCGAACGGTGGTTGCAAACCCGGGAAGCGCCATTCCAGAAGCGGATGCCCTGGTCACGCGCGAAACAGGGGTGGCACTGGGGATCATGACCGCCGATTGCGCCCCTGTTTTGTTGTATGACCCGGTGGCCCGCGTCGTCGGTGCAGCACATGCGGGATGGCGAGGTGCCCTGAATGGCATTGTTGAATCCTGCATCGACGCCATGGAATCCTTGGGCGGTGATGCACGGCACATGCACGCCATCATCGGTCCAGTCATACGCCCTCCGCACTACGAAGTCGATGAACAATTTTTTCTTGCATTCCATAATTATCACAAGCTAACGGGGCGCGTTTCTAATGTAGAAAAATTTTTTTTATCCCTTGCAATCAATGGCCGCTTCCAGTTTAATCTCGCTAACTACATTAATGAGCGATTACAGGAACGGGGGGTTCCCCAGGAAGGCATAAAAGATGTTCAAATGTGCACTTTCCAAAACGAAAATTTGTTTTTCAGTTATCGAAGGTCAACAAGTTCGGGAAACAGGGCGTGTGGCAGGCAGATCGGGGGGATCGTTCTGCTTTGATCGGGGGATCAACACTCAACCAGTGTCAGGAGCGTTTCGCATCCTGAAACAAAAGATCGTCTTGGCAACGGCCCTGTCCTTTCTGGTATTGGGCGCATCGGCAGTCACTCCGGAACAGCTCCATGCATCATCAGGTGATCTCCATCGCCTCATCCATCGGGTCGCGGGTGAAGAGAATGTGGATGCCAGTCTGTTGCGTGCCATTGTCGATGTCGAATCCGATTTCAGGGTGGGGTTGGTTTCCGACAAGGGGGCGGGTGGGTTGATGCAACTCATGCCCGCAACGGCACGGGCCCTGGGTGTGACCAATCGGTTCAATGCCGAACAAAGTTTGCGTGGCGGTGCCCGCTATATCAAAAGATTGATCAACATGTATCCCAGTCTGCCGCTGGCGCTTGCCGCCTACAATGCGGGACCGGGCAATGTCGATAAATTCGGGGGAATGCCTCCCTTTCCCGAGACCAAAAGCTATGTTCGGCGCGTCATGGCAAAATATGCAAAGGAGAATAAAAGTAAAAAAGCAGTCCCGCTACGTTCCCCCCGCTTGAAGGCCAATTTAAAGATCAAGGATAAGGACAAGGCGGCACAGAAGAAAGTGGCCGCGCTCAGAACGAATTCCATTGATGAATCTAAAGTCATTCGTACCACAACGACCACGACTGTGACCCATCCCCAGGCCCCGGAAGTCTATGGCTTCCTTCATCGCTCCTCGTATCTTGCTGCGCGACATGCCGTCGTGTCGGAAATGTTGGATCGTGAACTGTTGACCGTGAATGATCATGCTGAGGCAACGACAGGGACGACCGAGGTTCCGATCATTCGTCTGGTTTCCAACTGATTCAGGTTCTCTTCGACGAGTGGGCGGATCGATCCATCTACCCTCTGGATCGATCCGCCGAGTGTACGCAAGCATGGGCCATCAATGATACGACAGGTCAATGAATGGTTACCCCCGATACGGTTGTACAGTGTATTCCGCCCTTGCATGGATTGGAACAAATCGTTGGGGATACCAACGATGAGCGCGGAATTGTTTCATCGGTATTGGTCCCTATGATTTTTCCTTCTCAGGCACAGGCCGATGAAGGGTGTCGAATTCTTTTTATCCGCAGATCCAATCAGGTTCGCCATCATAAAGGTCAGATCGCGTTTCCCGGGGGACGTCGTGACCATGAGGATACGACGATTTTACATACCGCCTTGCGTGAAACCGTGGAAGAATTGGGACCACAGGCACGGCCATTACGAGTTTTGGGAATGTTGCCGCCCGTGGCTACCGTGGTGACAGGGTTCATCATTTATCCCTTTGTCGGGATGATGCCAGACTCCATGGAGGTTCAACCTGAACCCCGCGAGGTGGATGGTGTCTTGACGGTCCCGTTCAATTTTTTCCTGGCAGAAGGACGATGTGCCCCGGAGCGTTATCATTATGGCTCCAATGTCATCTGGGGGGCGACGGCTCGGATCATCAATCAACTGGTTGCATTCATGCAGAGGGGGCACTGCGCATGAGGTTGTTTCTCATGGCCATCTTCGGGGCTTTGGTATTGTCAGCCATCATTGTTGGTGGTCGGATGATCTGGCGATATTATCATCCTGTCACCGAGATCGTTGATGCAAAACCGATCAGTTCCTGGTTGGACGCCAGGAATGGACGTGTGTTCATGGTCCTGTTGGTCGTGATATTTGTGATGATCTTCGTGTATCGATTGGGTTCGGTTCAAAATCCACCCAATAATCTTGAGCACCCACCTTCGCGTGCCGCAAGAAAATAATCAAGAATGCTTCTGAAGCCAAGCGTGGTAGCTGTCCAGAAAGAGCCGTTCCATTTTAAGAATCAAGTCGGCATCGGAACCACCGAGTACCTTTTGCAGGATGAGCTGCGAGGCGGCATCCAGCAATGGAATGTCGGCATCGATCATGGGATAGTTCTTTTTGAGTCGTTTCAATGCTTGAACGACGTTTTCATTCGGGGGCGGTGGAATGTTCAGGGGTTGAGAGGGTGGGGCAACCTGAGTCTCTTTTCCCTGCTCCAATAGAAACTGGGCAAATTTGAGCAATGTGTCGCGATTGGCATCGTTCAATTGATGCCAAATCTTTGTGATATCGGTTTGGTTTTTAATGAGCATGATCCCTTTTGGGCAGGTCTTCCATGATTCCCGCGAGGGCGGGAACCTTTTATGGATCATTCAATAATTATTGAAAAAAAGGGGGCTTGAGGAATTGCCCCCAGGGTGTTGATTTTAGAAACAAAGTCAAAAGCTAAAGCATGGAAACCTTTTTGTTTAAAGTCAAAATCAAAGTCAACACCCTGGGGGCAATCCCCCAGACCCCTTTTTTCTTTCAATAATTTATTGAATGTAAACAGGCTCTAAACTCCGGGAAGGGGAATCCCCTTCCCGGAGTTGGGAATTAACCGGGCCAGGACAGATCCATCTGTTTCATATGCTGGGCAAACGCCATCTCCCGACTGTCAGGGAGTGTGGCAACCAGGACAGGGGCAACCCCCGTTTTGACGACCCGTTGGCCATTGAGTTGGGTCAGGATCGACAGTTCTTTGATCTCTCCCGCCAACGCCTTGCGCAGGGCGGCCAGTTCAGCCAAGCCATCCTCGCCACTCAAACGCATGAGGGCACTGAATCCTTTCGGAACCCCCTGGGTCACCAAGGCACCGTTCAACACGCAAAGGTCACCATCACGGTTCAAGAATGTTCCACTGGTCTCCAAAGGATCGGCCACCGTGATCAAAACACCGACTTCTTCTTGAATACCATGGGAACTCAAGGCGATGATCCGTGATGTCGGGGCTTTTTGTGGCATTTTGGCCAGGTTGACCGTGACCATGATGTCCGCCTGCTCACCGTTCCATCCTTTGGCGCCCAGAAGATTGAGCAGGGCGACGTTGGCCTCGCCACGCATTTTGCCAGCCGTTTTGGCGGCACCCTGAATCGTGTCGCCCCCAACCCAATAAAGGGTCCCTCCGGTCCGCTTCGCCAGACGCGAGGCGGCGTAGGCTTCTTCCACCGTCACCTTGGGAGAGACCAGGACGGCAACTTTTCCACCCTGTGCCAACAGTTCGCGTCCCTTCTGAATCGCCTGATCGTTGTCCCGGGTGGCACGCTTGGGCAACAATTGATAGCCGAAACGACCTTCGGCACAAATGACGGCACCGTTGACCGGATCGGAATTGACCGACTGCACCTTGACGATGCGGTTGCGATTGCTGGCGACCTTGATACCACACCCCCTGGAACAATCAACGCAGGTACTGATGGTTTCATTCCAAATCCAGGGTCCACACTCTTTGCCCGTATTGGGGGCAAGGGTGCCGGTGGGACAGACATCGGTACACATGCCGCAGGAGTCACAACCCGTCTCAGGCAGGGGATCGTTGAAGTTGGGACCGATACGCGTCACAAATCCACGATTGACGAAGGTCAGGGCATTGATGTTGCGCACCTCGCTGCAAATGCGAACACACGAGGCGCAGGTGATGCATTTGTCCGCTTCGATACGGATCAACGGATGGCGTTTATCCTCATCATAGGAACGTTTGGCACCCGAAAGCCGTTTTTCAGTTGCATTGTAGTCAGTGGAATAATTGCGCAAATCACAATCGAAACGGGCATTACATCCACATTCGATACACCGCGTCGCTTCGGCCATGGCTTGAATCTGGTCGAGGCCGACGTTGATCGGTGCCCAGCCGTTGTTGTTTTTCAAACGTGCATCTGCGGGGAGGGTGGTTTCCAACGCCCGCCGTTTATGAACAAAGCGGGGGGCGAAGTCCGCCGAATCCAAATCCTTCAACCGTCCCCGGGAAATGGCATAGGGGCGGACCAGTTTGACTTCGGTACCATGGAGGTAGAGGTTGATGGCTTCGGCGGCCCGTCTTCCTTCCCCAATGGCGCGGATGAGAATGTCGGGACCAAAGGCACAGTCCCCTGCGGCGAAGATCCCCGGCATGCTCGTGACCTGAGTTTTTTCGTCGTAAACCAGGGTGCTCCATTTGGTCGTTTGCGGCTTGACCTCTTCGCGATCCAGAAAAGAAAGATCGGGATCCTGACCGATGGCGGGAATGATCAGGTCGAACTCCAAATCTTCTTCGCTGTTTTCGATGGGAACGGGACGGCGGCGGCCCGATGAATCGGGTTCACCCAATTCCATGGTGATGACACGCAATGCCTTGGCGCGGCCATTTTCATCCAGAACCACGGCGGACGGGGCGGTCAGAAAACGAAATTCGACCCCTTCCTCATGCGTCTCTTCCTGCTCCCAGGGTGAAGAGGGCATTTCCGCCTGGGTGCGGCGATAAAGGAGGGTGACATGGGCACCCATCCGCCGTGCGACGCGCGCACAGTCCATGGCCGTGTCACCACCGCCAAGCACCGCAACCCTGGAGCCGACATGAACCGGTTCCTTGAGGACGACCTTGCGCAGAAAATCGATGCCACCCATGACGCCGGGGGCCTCTTCGTTATCGATCCGCATCGGTTTGGATTTATGGGCGCCAATGGCCAGCAGCACGGCGTCGAATCCCTGCCGCTTCAGATCAGAGATGGTGAACTGATCGCCCAGCCGGGTGTTGAGATGCACCTTGACCCCCAGGTCAAGAATGGCCTTGATTTCATTGTCCATCAATTCCCACGGCAGACGAAACCGGGGAATTCCGTAACGGGCCATGCCACCCAGTTCGGGGAGTGCCTCGAAAATCTCGACCGCATGTCCCGCCTGGCGCAGGAAATAAGCGGCCGACAGTCCCGCCGGTCCACCCCCGACGATGGCAACCTTTTTGCCGGTATCGGCACCCGCCTGGGGGACGAAGGGGCCATGTTCCAACTCGTATTCCGAAGAAAACCGTTTGAGCGGATTGATGGCGATGGGTTCATCCACCAGCGCCCGCCGACATTGGGATTCGCAGGGATGCGGGCAGATACGACCGCAAACCACGGGAAGTGGATTGCGTTTTTTGATCAGATGGACCGCTCCGGCAAAATCACCGTTGGCGATATGGGCAATGTATCCCTGAATGTCGATGTTGGCGGGACAGGTTGCTTCGCATGGGGCGATACAGTCGCCGGCATGGTCGGACAACAGGAGGTCCAGGGCCATTTTGCGGGAGGTCATGACCTTTTCGCTGTTGGTCTGGATCTCCATCTTTGGCGCAATCCGGGTCGAGCAGGCGGGCAACAGGGTTCTGGCCCCTTTGACCTCGACCACACACAGAAAACAGGATGCGAACGGTTTCAAGCGGTCGTCGTGACAGAAGGTGGGAATCTTGATTCCCTCCAGTTCTGCGACCTCTCGTATGGTCGCCCCGGCTTTGGCTTCCAGGGTGCGTCCATTCAAGATGATGGAAACGGTATTTTCCATAAGGATATCTCCCCGGTTCAAGCCGCCAGGATGGCGTCAGGGTTGCAGACTTCGACACACATCCCGCAATTGATGCAGATTTTCTGGTCGATGACCCAGGTATTGGGTTTTTTCAATTCGCCGGTGATGGCATTGACCGGGCAATAACGGTCACAGATGGAACAACCGGTACATTTGTCTTGCAGGATGGTGTGGGTGATCAATCCTTTGCAGACGCCACCCGGACACCGTTTGTCGGTGACATGGGCGAGGTATTCCTCCCGGAAATATTTCAGGGTGGTGAGTACCGGGTTGGGAGCGGTTTGTCCCAGGCCGCAAAGGCTGGCATCCTTGACCCGTTCTGCCAGTTCCTCAAGGGTCGCGATATCCTCCAGGGTGCCGGAACCATCGCATATTTTGGTCAACAGTTCCTTCATCCGCAGGGTACCGATGCGGCAGAAGGTGCATTTGCCGCAGGATTCGATCTGGGTGAATTCCAGGAAAAACCGGGCCAGATCCACCATGCACGATTTGCTGTCCATGACGACCATGCCGCCCGAACCCATGATGGCCCCGGTGGCGTTGATGGCATCATAGTCGATGATGGTATCGAACAGCGATTCGGGGATGCAACCGCCCGAGGGGCCCCCCAGTTGGACCGCCTTCAAAGGCCGTCCCGAGGCCGATCCGCCACCGATTTCTTCCAGGACTTGGCGGATGGTCATCCCCATGGGGACTTCGACCAGACCACCACGTTTGATGGCACCTGCCAGGGCAAATACCTTGGTCCCCCGGCTTTTTTCAGTACCGATCCTGGCATAGGCGGCACCCCCGTTCTTGAGGATCCAGGGGATGTTGGCCAAGGTTTCGACATTGTTGATGATGGTGGGTTTGCTGAACACCCCCTGAATGGCGGGGAAGGGGGGGCGTATTCTGGGCATGCCCCGTTGTCCCTCGATGGAGGCCAGCAGGGCGGTTTCCTCACCGCACACGAAGGCGCCAGCCCCTTCTTTGATTTTGATATCGAAGGAAAAATTTGAGCCGAGAATGTTGTGGCCGAGAAAACCGGCCTTCCGGGCATCGTCCATGGCAATGGCGAAGTGCTTCAGGGCCAGGGGATATTCGGCACGGATGTAGGCATAGCCCTTGGAGGCTCCGATGGCGTAGGCGGCGATGAGCATCCCTTCGATGACGCTGTGGGGATCGCCTTCGAGCAGCGAACGGTCCATGAAGGCACCCGGATCCCCTTCGTCACCATTGCAGACGAGGTATTTGGGTTCTCCCTGGGCACCGCGGGCAAAACCCCATTTGACGGCGGTGGGGAAGCCGGCACCACCACGACCACGGATGGCGGCGATGCGAACCTCATCGATCACCTGTTCCGGGGTCATCCCCCCCTTGATGACCTTTTCGATGGCGCTGTAACCGTCACGGGCGCGAAACTGTTCCATCGAGGTGGGATTGAGTTCGCCGACATTGCGCAGGGCGATACGGGTTTGCCGGGTCAGATACTGGGAGCGTTCCGTTTCCCGGGTATCGCTGGAGCGGATGAGCATGGCTTCGGGCAGGTCACCCTGGCCCCGATGGAACCGGACGATCTTGGGGAGATTTTTCTTATTGACGTTACCCCAGAGCCACGATTTGCCACCGGTGGCGATTTCCACCATGACTTCCAGGTGGCACATGCCGATGCAGCCCACCGCCTTGAAGGTGGCTTCGGGAAAACGTTCTTTCAGCAGTTTGGTGACTTCCGGTGCACCGGCGGCGATGCCGCAGGTTCCTTCACCCATTGTAATGACCATATCACCGCTCATGTTCACTTCTCCTTCTCGTCGGCGGATTGGTCATCGCCTTCGCCGGTCTGACCAGGGAGGATTTCACCTTTGGATTTGGCGTGCTTGACCAGGTGTCGCTGGGCGTCTGCTCCCTTGAGGTTGGGGAAGGCTTCGCCGTCGATGAGCATGACCGGGGCCAGGCTGCAACAACCGATGCACGCGACGTTTTCAATCGTGTAGCTGCCGTTGGATGCCGTATCTTCCTTGGGATTTTCGATGCCCAATGCATGTCTCAGGGAGGTGTTCAGACGGTCTGCACCTTGCACATGGCAGGCGGTGCCGTGGCACACCTTGATCATGTGCCGGCCTACGGGATCCAGACGGAACTGGGCATAGAAGGTTGCCACGCCAAAGAGTTGGCTGGCATTGATTTCTGTTCCTTCAAGCACCAGATTCATGGCTTTTCTGGGCAGATAGCCATATTCGCTCTGAATGGCTTGCAACAGGGGGACGGCCGCGGACGTATCCGAGCCGATTTTGGTGATCCAGCCCTGGACCTTTTCTGGATCCACGGTGGCTTCCAGGGAAGCTTTACTCACGGCTTTCTCCTGCACAAAGTCTGGAGGACAAAACGGGGGTTCTGTAGGGTTGCTGGTGTGGCGACCCTTACACGCGACGGCTTGCATGAACGCCGAATCTAAAATATTTATAGAGCGATGACAAGTCGTAATTTCCCAACAGGACTTAAGATCCCATGCAACTGGCGAAGAATCTTCCACCCGGGCGGAAAACCGCGCTGATGGCAATGCTGATCGGGGGGCTGTTCACCCTGGCGGTACAAATCGGGTATCAGTGGTATCTGGATCAGCATAAGCTGCCCGATGAACTGGTGGGTGTGGTCCTCCCGAAACCCAGGGGGATTGGTGCCTTCGAGTTGGTGGATCACATGGGCAAACCGTTCACGATGGCCCGTTTGAAGGGGAAATGGACCTTCATGTTTTTTGGCTACACCCATTGTCCCGATGTCTGTCCTGTGACCATGGGGCTGATGGCGGATGTTTTTTCCCGCTTCAAGGATCGGCCTGACCTTCTTGATCAAACTCAGGGAGTTTTTGTCAGTATTGATCCCAAACGTGATACCGAAAAGATGCTCAAGGAATATGTTCCTTATTTCAACAAGGAATTCATCGGGGTTACGGGTGGGGTGGGGGAGGTGGACCGGTTTTCTACGGAGTTGGGGGTTGGCGTCCGGGTTTCCCCGCCCGAAGCGGACGGTTCCTACCAGATCGCCCATACCTCTGCGATCTATCTGATCAATCCCCAGGGGAAGTTTCATGCCTTGTTTCAAACGCAGTTCCACAATGCGGAAAAAATTGCAAAATTATTTGATATGATGATCAAGTTGTTTTCTTGAACCGGTTCCCGGCCCACTGCTTCTTTATGGACAGGATTGAGATCATGAAGAAAATTTCCATTGTTTCATTGTTGTTGGGACTGTTTTTCAGTTTGCATGCATGGGCGGGTGCGGGAATCAACGTCGTTGATCCCTGGGTCCGGGCTGCGCCGCCGACGGTTCAATCGATGGCGGCCTATATGGCCATTGAAAATTCGGGTTCCGCCCCCATGACGTTGGTGGAAGTACGCAGTCCGTCGTTTCTCAAGATTGAACTGCACCAGACCACCATGGTCAATGGTTTGGCGGGCATGGTGCCGCAGAAGAACATGGTGATTGATCCGGGTGCCCGGGTGGAACTGAAGCCGGGCAGTTATCACCTGATGTTGCTGACGCCCCAGACGCCGATCCGGGAGGGGGGGCGCGTGCCGTTGACGTTGGTGTTCGGCGATGGCAGCCGGGTGGAGGTTGAAGCGGTGGTCCGCAAGGATGCGCAAGGGCAGGATTCGTCAGGGCATCCTGCCGGTCATGCCCCGGGACATGACATGCATTGATCATGGATGGGAGGGTGAAAGGGGTTTCGTTGCGTCATGAATCATGACACCGTGGCATTGCTGCCACATCTTTTGGCGTTTTTGAATCTGGCCGGGATCCTGTTTTTGGTTCCCGCTTATCTGGCCATCCGTTCCGGTCGGAGGGATCGGCATCGCAGGTTGATGATTGGGGGATTGGTGGTTGGTGTGGTTTTTCTGGTCGTTTATCTGGTTTATCATGCCGTGGTGGGGCATGTTCCTTTCCCGGGTCAGGGATGGATGCGTGTGGTTTATTTTTCCATATTGGCGACGCATGTGTGCATGGCGTTGGTCATTGCGATCATGGTTCCGATCACGGTGGTCTGGGCGATTCGTGGCCGGTTTGACAAACATGTCAAAATTGCCCGTTGGACCCTTCCAATCTGGTTGTTCGTGTGTGTATCGGGTCTTGTGGTCTATGGCATGGCGATATCTGCCGCAGTGTGAGGAGAGGGGACATGACAATGGAAGCGACTCAATTCCCGCCGAAGGAGGCGGGTGGTTTCACCTTGATTGAAATCATGGTGGTGATTGTGATTCTTGGAATTTTGGCGACGTTGATCATTCCGCGGGTCATGGATCGTCCCGACGAGGCGAGAAGGACCAAGGCGGCTTTGGACATTCAGGCCATTGGTCAGGCGTTGGATCTGTATCGCCTGGACAACCATCGTTATCCGTCGACCGATCAGGGCTTGGATGCCTTGGTGAAGAAGCCGACGGTCGAACCGATTCCGAAACAATGGCGGCAGAATGGTTACCTGGCCAAGTTGCCCAAGGATCCATGGGATGGGTCTTATGTTTACATGTCTCCCGGGGTGCATGGGGAATATGACCTGGTGTCGATGGGGGCGGATGCGGAATTGGGTGGGGAAGGCAATGCGGCGGATGTCGAATCCTGGAATCTGAATCCATCCAAATAAATGATCAAGAAAAAAAAGGGGGCTGGGGGATTGCCCCCATATGCGTTAAATTTCGCAAAGAAAGCGAATGTCCTGTCGTTTTCTTGCTCTCGGTGTATCTGCAAGCATCTGTGTGATATTACGC
>PEAN01000043.1 GCA_002753735.1 Magnetococcales bacterium DCbin4 | reverse complement strand
GGCAATCCCCCAGACCCCTTTTTTCTTTCAATAATTTATTGAGTGTCAACAATCCCTGATTAATGAATTTAACAAAGTAGAATTGCACTGTCATTCTGTGGACCCATGAGCGAAATAGCCATTTTTTTTTCCCAAGCCCTTCTGGTGGTGGGATTGCCCTACCTGGTCTGGCGTATTCCGGGGATGCGTCGGGTTGTGCCGTTGGTGGTATTGCAAATTTTACTGGGACTGGCCCTCGGTCCGTCGATCTTTGGCAAATACTCGCCCGAATTGTCGGCCATTCTGTTTTCCGAAGCCTCGATGCAACGGTTGATGGGACCTTCATGGTTGGCCATTGTCCTGTTCACCTTTCTGACCGGTCTGCACTGGCAAACCTCCGAACTTAAACCCATGGGATGGCGTTTGGCATGGATGAGTGTGTTGAGTTTCCTGGTCCCTGGTATCCTGGGGGTGCTGACGGGGATGTTATTGGCGTACCAATTTCCCGAAACCGTGGGTCAGCGTGCCAACGTCTGGCAGTTTGCCATCGCCATTGGTTTGAGTATCAGTGTGACCGCGCTGCCAGTCCTGGGAGCCATCCTGCGGGAAATGGAGTTGATGGAACACCCCCTGGGACGGATCTCTCTGGGAATGGCAGCCTTGAACGATGCCATTCTTTGGTTTTTCCTGTCGATATTGCTTGCGGGCCTGGTCAACGATGGGGGAATGGTTCAGGAAACCTTGATGATCCCGGTGGAGATCGGCCTTTATCTGGTGGTCATGTTGTTCGTGATCAAGCCACTGTTGCGTTGGATTTTGAAACAATGTGACATCGTCGGTGATGCTGGTCTGGTGGCGGTGTTCATCTCCGTATTCGGTTCGGCGCTGGCCACCGAACAGATCGGTCTGCATGCCGCTTTGGGGGGATTCATGATCGGGATTATCATTCCGCGTCCGTTCAAACATTTTTTGATCGAACGTCTGGAACCTTTGACGGTCGTCCTGCTGCTACCGTTCTTTTTTGCCATGACCGGAATGAAAACCTCGTTCGATATCACCTCCAACACCATTGTGTCCATCACCCTGATTGCCATCGTCATGAGCATGGTCGGCAAATTTATCGGAACGACGTTGCCCGCCCGCCGGTTGGGTGAAAACTGGCCGGATTCCATTGCCATCGGTATTTTGATGCAGACCAAGGGGATGATGGAAGTTTTGTTGCTGACTATTTTCCGGGATGCCCATATCATTTCCCCCACCTGTTTTTCGGCGATGATGTTCATGGCCATCATTACGACCTCGTTGACCATGCCCATGTTGCGGCTGGTGATGCCCTGGATTTCCAAAGCGCCAGCGGCACCGTGATGTTTATTGATATTCATTGAAAGAAAAAAAGGGGTCATGGGGTAATGAAAAAGACCCGATATTGTTTTAATATTTCTGTATATGTCAATAAATTGATCATCATTCACATCCATTGACGAATGTGACAAGGGAAAACGAAGGGGGGGGCATGAACTTCATCCATGCCGCCGATCTGCATCTCGATGCCCCGCTCAAGGGGTTGGCCCGTTATGAGGGGGCGCCTCATGAGCGGATCCGTCAAGCGGGTCGGGTTGCTTTTGAACGGTTGATTGAAGCCTGTCTGTCGCGGCAGGTCGATTTCTTGTTGCTGGCAGGCGATATTCTTGATGGTTCGGGGCGTGATTTCAACACGGTATTGTACCTGGCGCGCCATCTCCAGCGATTGAAGGCGGCGGGTATCGAGGTTTTTGCCGTTCTGGGCAATCATGATGCCGGGCATGACTTGTTACAGGCGAATCCTTTTTCCGACAATGTGCATCTGTTTTCCTCGTCCCGGGCGCAAACCCATCGGATGGAGCGTCTGGGAGTGGCGATTCATGGGCAGTCCCATGAGGGCAGGGGGGAGAAACGCAACCTGGCCGCCGGTTATCCCGCCGCCATTCCGGGTTTGTTCAACATCGGCCTGCTGCATACCGCTTTGACCGGTCGCGCCGGTCATGAATCGTACGCCCCGTGTACCGAACAGGATCTCCTGATGCACGGATACCATTATTGGGCCTTGGGCCATATCCATCAACGGGAACTGGTTCGCCCTCACGACCCCATGATCCTGTTTCCCGGAACCCTCCAGGGCCGCCATATCCGTGAATCGGGTGCAAAAGGGGCGACCCTGGTCGAGGTGGCGTTCGAGGGAGACTTCCGGATCCAGGAACAACACCTGCCAATGGATCAGGTCCGTTGGCACATCCTTGAAATCGACATGGAGCGGATGGAAACCTTCAACGATCTGCTGGATCGGGTCGTTGACGGGATGGAATCGTTGGTCAACCCGGAGGTGTTGACGGTGGTCCGTCTGCTCTTGAAGGGTCGTTGCGCCTGGCAGGGACAACTGGTGGCCCGGGGGATGGAGCTGGAGCAGGAGTTGCGGGTCCAAACCATGAATACCAGGAGCGACGTCCTGTGGCTGGAACGGGTGATCAACCAGACCGAACCGTTGCGCTCCGATGCCCCGGACCCTTGGGGCGGTGGTGATCGGTCAATGATGAGTGATCCCATGACGATGGTCCACCAGATGGCTGCCGAATTGCGGGAGGACCCGGTTGCCTTGAATGCGGTGTTCGAACGGTTCAAGCCATTGCGTAGTCTGCTCGGTGGCACGGCATTTCATGGAATGGAACACCTCCCGTTCCATGAGGATCAATGGTTGAATGACGTATTGCGACAGGCGGAATGGTTGCTGGAGGAACGATTGCGCAACCCGGGAGGGCGCTGAGTGCACTTCATTTCTCTTCATCTGATGGCCTATGGTCATTTCACCGACAAAATGATTGATCTGGGACCGCGGACTTCGGGATTGTGGTTCGTGCATGGACTCAATGAGGCGGGGAAGAGTACGGCGTTGGCGGCCATCACCGATTTTTTGTTCGGGTTTGAAAAAACAACTCCCTATGATTTCAAGCATGACAATCCTTTTTTACGCGTGGGTGCCACCCTGGGCAATGATCGGGGTGAACGGCTGACGGCGATACGACGCAAGGGGATCAAGGATACCTTGTTGGATGCCCAACAGGCGCCATTGGATCCCGGGGTGCTGCTGCCATTTTTAGAAGGGCTTGACCGGAAACGGTTTGAATTGTTTTACGGCCTGAACCATGAGCGGTTACAGCGTGGTGGTGAGGCGGTATTGCATGACGATGGGGATGTGGGAACGCTGTTGTTCGCTGCGGGTTCGGGCATGACCGGGGTGCGTGGGGTGATGGAGCGGATCCGTCAGGAGGCTGAGGCGATCTATAAACCACGGGGCAAGACCCAGAAGATCAATCAGCTCCATCATCGTTTGCAGGAGGTGTACCGCGAGCAGAGACAGCGGTCGCTGTCCCGGGAACAATGGTTGGGGCACCGTCAGGCGCGGGAGCGATTGCAGGAACAGATTGCCGCCAAGGGGGAACAGCTCAAGGTATTGCGCCAGCGGGAAGGGCAACTGCGTCGAATCGTTACCATTGGTCCCATGCTGGTGCGTCTGGCGCACCATCGCACGCGCCAGGAGGAACTGGCAGCGGTTCCATCGCTGGGGACGGCATTGATGAAGGAACGGGCAGCGTTGATGACGCAATGGGGTTTGACGGGCCGCGATTTGGAACTTCATCGGACCCAATTGAATGCCTTGGAAGCGCAGATCGGGCAAATGACCGTCGAGGAGACGCTTCCAGCAGCAGCCTCCCAGATCAATGCCTTGTATCGTGAAGTACAGGGGATGCGGGAAACGGAGCGGCAATTGCCGGCTCTGGAAGCAAAATTGACCGGGTTGAACCGCAGGCAGACCGAACTGTGGGACCAGGTGGGGGGGCGGGCGGTGCCGGTCGAGGAACGGGGATTGCCTGATCCCACCCGTCTGGCCCACCTCGACAAATTGAAGGAACTTCGACCGACGTTGTTGGGAAAGTTGGAGGAGCGAAGACAAAGAATCCATGCGTTGCAGACGGAAGCCCATGAGCGGCAGGGGGAGATACAGTCGCTGGGTGCAGAGGTGGACATTGGGCCGTTCCGGGAACGGTTGCCGTGGTTGCGGCAGTGGGTGCAACGTGATGGGGAGGCGGGTATTGCGTTCAGTCATGCCCGAAATGCCCAGAAACAGGCGGAAGAACGGCTGTCACGGTTGCCCTTGTGGCGCGGCACCGTGGCGGAATTGGCGGCGTGTCGTCCACCGACCGATGACATGATTGAGCGGTTCATCCGTACTCATCGACAGCAGGGGGAGGAGCGGCACCGGATAGAGAAAGACTTGGAACAGCTTCGGGTCGAATTGCAGCAGCGACGGGAGCGCCTGGTCCAATGGCGGCGGGAACTTGGGGAAGACCCGCCGACCGATGCCGCCGTGCGCGAGGCACGGATGCGGCGGGATGAATTGTGGCGCAGGATTCGACACCATGGATTGCCGGGGGGGGATCTGACGGCAGGGGATGCCCATGCCGCTTTGGGTGAAGCTTTGTCACTGCTGATGGCACGGGCCGACCATTTGGCGGATGGACGATTGCGCGAGGCGGGACGCCTGGCACGATTGCAGCAATTGGAGGCGGAACTTCAGGAAGGGGGGGATAAGGAACAACGCCTGGTGGCTCAATTGGCCTCGGTCACTGCCGGGATGGAGCAACAAATGGCTTCCTGGAACGTCTTGTGGCGGGCTGTTGGAATGATGCATCCGGGCACCCCGTCGGAAATGAAGGGGTGGCCGACGATGCGCAGTGAAATATTAAGTTTGGCAGCCGAAGCCGAGGCCCGTCATGAAACGGGAATGGCGATACGACGGGAATTGTCTGCCGTGGTGATGGAGGCGCAGGCGCTGGTTTCATCTTTGGGGGGACCCGGGGGGGTGGCGGGGGAGCCGTTGGCGGTAACGGTTAGCCGGTGGGAGGATTTTTTCAACCAATGCGCTACCCGCATCGAGCGGCGCGTGATGGCGGAGCGGCGGTTGTCGGAGATCGAACGCGAACTTCAGGACAACGCGCGGGAGGTGGAGGAATATCGGCGTCAATTAATTGAGCATGAGGAACGTTGGAATACCCTTTTGCGCCCATTCCGCCATGAAGCGGGGATGGAGGTGGAGGCAAGTTCTGAATTTTTGGGATTGTTTCGTGAATTGCGCGAGGGATTTGGTCAACGTGAGGAATTGTTGCAGCGCATACGGGAGATCGAGCGGCAACGCAATACGTTCATGGCAGGGGTGCGGGAATTGGAACGCATCCTGAAAGTGCGTGAGCCTTTGGCGGAGCATGTGGGTGATGCACTCAATTGGCTTGAAGCGATCAAGGGGCGTTTGGATCAGGCATTGGAAGTGACCCGTCAACGGCGGGATCTTTTGAAGCGGCGCGATGAGTTGATGCAAAAGGAACAGGAGTGCCTGGTCGCGCGCAACACCATCTCCCAACGGTTGGAGGAGATCAGGCAGCGGTATGGCACCTCGGATTTGGATGCCATGGAGGTTGTGGAGGAACAGGCAAAATTGAAAGAGGAAACGGCTCGAAAAATCATCGAATGCGAAGGGGAGATTCTGGGCAGTGCCGAGGGGCGTTCGTTGGCTGCGGTGATGGTCGAGATCGGGGGTGAGGATGTGGCATCGGCAGGGGAATCCTTGGAGGCCCTGCGGGTGGAACTCGACGGGCTGACCGGAGAATTAAGATCCTTGGATCAGGCGTTGGGCGGAGTCCTCAAAGAATTGGAATCTTTGGCGGGGGGGGATACGGCGGCCCGGTTGCGGCAGGAAATGGATGAAGTTGGGAATGACTTGTTGCGGCACGCCTTGCATTATGTCCATCTGGGGGTGGCGGAAACCTTGTTGCAGCAGGTGATCCTTCGGTTTCAGGAACAAAACCAGGATCCGGTATTGCGGGGGGCGGCGGGATTTTTTCGTGAACTGACCTCGGGTTCATTCGTTGACCTGCGGATGGACGAAGAGGATTCGCGACCGTTCTTCTATGGGGTCCGTGTTGGAGGTGAAAAGGTTCGGGTCGAAGGGATGAGTGCGGGTACGCGGGATCAGTTGTTTTTGGCGTTGCGCCTGGGGGCGATGTCGGTCTTGAATGCGGGACGACAACCGATTCCATTGATCCTGGATGATCTGTTGATTCATTTTGATGATCGGCGTGCGGTGGCTGCCTTGAAGTTGCTGGCGGGGCTGGGACGGCAGGTGATTTATTTCACCCATCATCCGCATCTCCTTGAGTTGGCCTCTGGAAATATGGATGCAAATTCTTTTGCCGTCTGTGAATTGTAAAAAAATGATGGCCCTTCTAGCGTTAAATATGGATAAACACATCGTTTCACTGCAATATGATGATTTATCCTGAATGTCAATCGTCCCTGATTCGTGAATGTGATATGGAAGAAATATTGATTGAAATAAATGGGTTCCCCCGTTTTGGCATCAGCCGGGATTACTGGCGGCAAGCGCCAGCTCAAGGGCCTGTATTCCATGGGACAGCGTGACCTCGGGGCTTCGGTGTTCCTTGATGGCAGAGACGAAATCCACCAACTGGTGGTGCAACAGCTCCGAAGCGGCAGGCACCGCAGGGGTCTGTCGTGATAAACGGCGCTTGATTCGTTCCATGAAACCATGGGATGCATTCAAACCCGCCATTGCCGCATAATCCAAGCGTCCACCCGGATGGTGAATGACCAACTGGTCATCATGGCGGCGATCACAAAAGGTACCCGCGCTGATCAAAACCGAAACATTCCCGGGATAGGAGATCAGCGTATTGCAAAAATCGGGACAGCTTAAAAAGGATCGGGTCGTTCTCGCCGTTCCCTGGATTCTTTCCGCCCGGCCAAAAAACCAGTTCATCACATCCAACCAATGAATCCCTTGATTGACCAGAACCGGTCCCGACCGGGCACGCCAACCCGATCCATGGTGATAATATTCCTGCGAACGGGACCACATGATGGAAAGCTGTGCCGAGATGGGGGTTCCGGGCGGCAAAGATTCCAGAATTGCCTTGATCCTTCGCAGAACCGGATTGAACCGGTAGGGGGAAATGACACCGATGATCAGGTGACTTCCGGCAGCCGCCTTCTCAAACGCCCGGGCAGCCTCCAGCCGGTCATCCAGCGGTTTTTCGATCAACATGTGTTTGCCCGCAGTCAATCCCTGGTGCGCCAGAAAAAGATGCCTGGCCGGTTCGGTGACAATCAGCAAGGCATCAATGCCCGGATCGGAAAGGATTGCCGTGAGATCAGTCCCCCCCCTGGGGATCCCGTGGGTGTGGACGAATGCCCGGGTCCGTTCGTCATCGCTTCCCCAGGCGGCGGCGACTTCGGCACAAGGGATTTGGCGGATCAATTTGACATAGGAATGGGCAATGCTCGAAATCCCCATGATGGCAAAGCGGACCGTCATAGCGCACGTCATGATCGTCTCATGGGGGGGGTGGACGTAAACCCAATGCGGAGCGGATTCGCTTCCAAGGGTGCCACCGCTTCAGATCCAATCCAAGCGCCCGTAATCCTGTCCAGGGATCGGCGGCGGGAAAGCTGGGTTGCAGGCCGGTCGGTCCCCCGCTGTCACACTGCCGACACAGCGGCATGTTCCGATCCTTTGCCTTCAGATGGCGGCGATAATCCAGAAGTATGGGGGCATTGCATAGGTCCTCGATCTTTTGTGTACGCAAATCCCCAACCACAACCTCGAATTTCCAATCCATGTTGCACAGGATGACCTGCCCCAGATAATTCACATGCAACCGATTTGAAGGACGGGCACAATCCAGGGACAGGGGGAGCGTCAGTGTTTCCGGGCGTTGGGTCGCAACATGGCCAGCCCAGTTTTTCAAGGAGTACCCGGATCCATAGAAGGCCCTGAGCTTGACAACCCGCCACTCTTTTTTCGGCGTTGCTGGATTTCGTTGCCATTGGTTCCAGTACCAGATGGGTCCGCCGGTGGGATCGAGCGCAAGGATCTTCTGGTTGAAGGTGGCGAATTGTTCAGGAGAATCATAACAGTTGATGAGTATTTCATTCAAACCGTGGTCCATCAGGGATCCAAGCCGGTCCATGTTTTTGAGGGCATCGCCATTGCTTTCCATGCGGATGAACGTATTCGGCAACCGATCCCGGAACTGTTTGACGATGTCTTGAATATTTTTGTGCATCAAGGGTTCGCACATCAAATGCAACCCAATGGTCCTGGAAAATCCGATCCGTTCCAATTCACTGATGATCCGGTCCACCGTCTCTGACGTCATGCCCGTTTTGGGGACTGGAAATTTGCCTGAAGGACAAAAGGAACAGGAGCGATTACACCAGGAGGCGATCTGAATTTCGACTTGTTCCAGATCGGCGATGTTGACGGTCAAACGATCCAGATCGTCCGATTCCTTTTTCATGGTATCGTCCATGGCGGCACAAGTCATCTGCGGAAAGGGTCAATGGGAACGAGCCATTCTTGGTCCATGAATGCGGGCATTTGGTTCCCACATCATGAAGTGTACGATGAGTTCATGGGTTAATTCCAGCCATCTGGCATGGATTGGGGATTTTTGGTTGCGTGGTCTGGTCAAAATGTGGTGACCCATCTTATCGATCAGTATGACCTGATGTTGATCTGATCGCGACATGTATTGATCAAATCGGCAACAGCAGCAATAATGAGAGCTGAGTCTGGAGGGGGCACGCCATAAATCCAGATTTCCTGACTCAGCAGAAATGTGAACTTTTCATAGTGGCCACTGGGGGGCGATTCAGGGGGGTCATCCTCTCCCCGGGACCGGGAATAGACACGTACAAAATCGTTTTTCGGATGAAAGCCGATGGCAACGTCATTGCCACGGATCTGGATGATCTTGTAACACATGTCCCGGACGCGATGATCGATGATCGCCTGTGTGATTTCGTCATATTGCAGTAGAAGATTGGACCGTTCGAGCTCTTTGCGTAAATGGCGGCACAGGCGGCGGATGTCCTGGGGTGGGCTGTACATCCTGTGGACATTGCGATGGTGACAGGAACATTTAAGCCGGTAAAGATTGATCTTGTGTTCCTTTTTGTCTTTCTTCCGGCTGGGGATCCGGCGGATATGGTCGTAATTCTTGTCGAGCCGCGGTAAAATGATCGATGGACAGTAGTGCAGTGAATTCTTTATCTTCCACCGATGCCACGACGGTACCAGCAGGTATCGAATCAAGGCCCAGATGCCAACCAGCGACAAGACCCAATCGAGTAACATGTTTCCAGTTGAAAGAGAAAAATTGTAATATTCCAGCATGATTGGTTCATTCTGAATTTGATCGATGTGGAACCCATGGGCAAGATTATGGGTGTTTTTTTCCCTTTCAGGTCTTCAATCAACGTTGTTCATGAGTTTCCAGGGTCGGTTCCCATGAAAATGAATCCCGCTTTGTTTGCGCTTTCGATCCTCTGGCTTGCGATTGGCGCTTTTCCGGAATGGGCGGAGGCAGTGGTTGACATCGAAGGACAAAATATTTTGCGGCAAGTCGATCAAACCATGTTTCCCGAATCCTTCCGTAATTATTTTGTCATCGAAAACACGACGCCAGATCGACGCAAGCACAGCATTTCACTTTTCTCAGCACAAAACAAGTCAGGGCAGTCGGTCGTTTTGATTATCAATCCGCCCTCGTTGCGTGGGCGAAGCGCCTTTTGGGATGGAACGACGGTTTGGACCCACATCCCAGGTGAGCTTGAACCCAGGAAAAGCGAGCTGCGGCAATCCATTGTGGGTGGGGTGTTCAATAACATGGACTTGTTGCCGGGGCCGTTTCATAACCATCATCAGGCCCAGCTTGAGAAAGAGGATAAGGAATTCCAGTACTTGAAATTGACGCCGACGACCAGGGGAGTTCCTTACGCATTCATGGTGATGAAGGTCTGGAGAAATCTCCATTTGCCTGCGGAACTGATTCAGTATGCGACGGAATATGAAATATTTAAACGTATCCGTCTGGAGGAGATCAAGGAAGTGGGCAAGGAACGGCATCGTCCGACCCTGATGAAAACATTTTCCGAAATGAATCCCCTTTATCAATCCGAATGGAGGTTGGGGACTCAGGATGAAAAAGACGTTCCTGCCGAGGCATTCTCTGTGGAGTTTCTTCCGAAACTGGGTCAGATCTTGAAATAGTGGCCTTTCCTCCGGGGAATTTCCCCGGAGGCGCGTCTATGGCCAGTGTCCTGTATTTATGGGTTCCAGTGGGAGAACAACGTCAACCGGTCCTCAGGGTTGCATGTGGCCAGATGACGGTTGATTGCTGCGATCAAGGCGTGGAACGATGCGGCGATGATGTCTTCGTCGATTCCCGCTCCAGACCATTCGGCACAGGGGTGATCGATCGCCAATTGAATGAACGCGATGGCTGGGGCATCGCTGCCCGTGCGCAATGCCCGTTCTTCATAACGATGGATCCGCCAGGGCCCTGTCAATGCGTGGCAGGCGGCATCGATGGGGCCATTGCCCTGACCTGTGACCCGGGAGGGTTGTCCATCAAGCAAAAGATGCAGTTCGACCCGGCAGGGTTCATTCCGGAGCAGACGGTAGGTCTGCAAATGGATTCCACCCGGTGGATGAAGCATCGTCCGGTCGAACAAGGCGACGATTTCAGGAGCGGTCATTTCACGTCCGCTGTGTTCGGTTGTCTTTTGGACCTCCCGGGCGAATTCGGGTTCCATCCATCGGGGCAGCGTGACCCCCCTTTCCCGCGCCAACAGAAAGGCCGCCCCTCCCTTGCCTGACTGGCTGTTGACCCGGATGACGCCATCCAGGTCGAAACCGATGTCACGCGGGTCGATGGGGAGGTAGGGTACCTGCCACCCTTGGGTCGGCGCCATGGCGGCCAATCCTTTACGAATGGCATCCTGGTGGGAGCCGGAAAAAGCGGTGAATACCAAAGCCCCGGCGTAGGGATGCCGCGGTGCAACCTCCATCCCGGTACAGGACTGATAACACTCGATGAGCGCATTCATGTTGGAAAAATCAAGTCCGGGGTCGATCCCCTGACTGTAAAGATTCATGGCCAGGGTGATCACATCAAGATTTCCCGTCCGCTCGCCATTGCCGAACAACGCCCCTTCAACCCGTTGTGCACCTGCCAAGAGTGCCAACTCGGCGGCGGCGACACCGCATCCGCGATCATTGTGGGGGTGGATGGACAATACCACCGCATCACGCCGGGACAAGTGACGATCCATCCATTCGATCTGGTCGGCAAAGCGGTTGGGTGAAGCGACCTCGACCGTGGCGGGAAGGTTGAGAATGACCGGATGGTGCGGGGTTGGCTCCCAGACAGCGATCACGGCTTCGCTGATGGCCAGGGCGAATTCAAGTTCGGTTGCAGAAAAGCTTTCAGGAGAAAACTGAAAGTGCCACCGGGTATCGGGTTGTCGTTCCGCCAAGGTACGGATCAACGTGGCGGCAGACACGGCCCGTTGGATCAACGTGGCTTCATCGACACCGAATACGACCTGTCGCTGTAACGGCGAGGTGGAAAGATAAAAGTGGACGATGGCCCGGGGGGCACCTTCCAGCGAGGCAAAGGTTTGGCGGATATGTTCTTCCCGGGCCGAGGTCAAAACCTGAATGGCGACATCGGCGGGTGCCGACCGGGACAATTGACGCACGAATGCGAATTCATCCTGCGATGCGGCGGGAAAACCGGCCTCAATCTCGCGGAAACCCAAGCGGAGGAGCATGTGGAACATCTGGGTTTTACGCTGGGGATTCATCGGAATGGCGAGTGCCTGGTTGCCATCCCGGAGATCAGTACTGCACCAGCGTGGTGCCCGGGTCAGGACACGGTCGGGCCAGTGGCGAACCGGCATGTCAATGGGGGGGACGGGGTGATATTTGCGGTGTGTCGTGGTGAACATCGAAAGCGACTCCCTGTGATCAATGGATGACTTGGATCGGTTGGGGAACCTTGGCCACCCGTGCGCCATTGCGTCATTGAGGGGTGGCCGGTGGGCAGTCGCAGTGAGAAAGAAAACATCGTCATGAATCGTCTCCAGTGAGCAGAAGAAATAAAAAAAGCCACGGGTTACGGGAACCCGTGGCCTTTGATCAAGAAACAACAGAAAAATCAAACCTACCGTATGTTCCTCAGCGCCCACGGGTCATCGATGACATCCAGTGTGCCGCGCAGTCGAAATCCAAGTAAGGTCCGTTTCTTATCCATACTCCAAAATTTAACGAAAAAATTCCCATCTGTCAATAAAATTCTGACACCTGATCGCTTTGAGTATTTCTTATTGAAATGTTTAAACGGGATGGCGAATATTTATATAAATTTAATATGGAAACGATATTTTGTAAATATTTTCTGCTCATGAGGTACATTGTGTTTTCCGAATTCGTGTTGCATGATGCAATCCAGACATATATTTCTATGGGGTCATTGATTTTCAAGGGATTTGAAGAACAGCATGTGCCAGGAAAAAAAGAATCGTAAACGCCGTTTTGTCATTCTCGGGGGTGGTCCGAGTGGTTTGGCGGCAGCATGGACACTGGTTCAACGTGGGCATGAAGTAACTGTTATTGAGAAGGAATTGCACTGTGGTGGCATGGCATCCACCTTTTCCAGGGGAAATTTTCGTTTCGACCTGGGGCCTCATATTGTGCATTCCCCACATACCTATCTGATTGAATGTCTACGCCGTAAACTCGGCAACGAATTCCGTAAACACGATTCAGTGAATGAGGTCTATTTCAATGGGTGTCGGGTTACCTATCCATTCTCCGGGTTTGGACTCTTGAAGGTATTGAGCCTTGTGACTGCTGCCCGTTGTGTCATGAGCTATTTTTCAAGACGTATTCAAATCACATTCAAAAACATTTTCAAGGATGATGGAAGCTATCACACGTGGTTGGTCAATCGGTTTGGAGCTTATTTTTTCGATATTTTTTTTGGACCTTATACCGAGAAGGTATGGGGTGTTTCCACGATGGATCTTTCTGATATTATTGCAAAAAGGCGTATTCCTGTGCGAAGCTTGCATGCGTTGGTGCGTACTGCCATCACGCGCCGTTCCGACTACCATCCGGAAAATTCAGGATCCCTTGCATGCTATTATCACAGCCAAGGATCAGGAAAGATTACTGAATATTTCCATGATGAAATTTTGCGCCATGATGGGAAGATCATTACCAATGCCCAACTCCGTCATTTGACTGTAAACGGAAGAAATATTGTTGGTGTTGAATTTTTTGTTCCTGAACAGGGGATTGGGACGATTCAGGAAACCAATGGTGAACATGGGGAAGACGAGTTGATTTTTTTATCTACGATTCCCATCAACCACCTGATACGGTACTTTGGCGAAAGTGTTCCAGAGGAGGTACGTGAATCGGCCGCACGGATTGATTATACCGCAATGATTTTTCTCTATCTTGAGTTGGATACCACGGATCCCCTGGGTGTTGATATCCTTTACTTCAGTGAAAAAGAGTTTCCCTTCAATCGAATTTCAGATGTAGGTAAGTTCAGTCGCGACATGGTTCCGGCAGGACGTACGGCTTTGTGTCTTGAGATCACCTGTACTGAGGGAGATGCGGTGTGGCACCTTGGCGATCAGGAAATCTATGACATGTGTTTGGGGCCATTGGAGCGGCATGGATTTCTGACCAGGAAGAATGTGCTGGATTATCACACGCGCCGCCTGACCCATGCCTACCCCCGTTTTCGTATCGGTTATGAACGACATGTGGAACTGTTGACTCACTATATCAATCATTCGATCGATAACTTGAGAACCTTTGGTCGTCAAGGATTATTTTCTTATATCAATACCGATGAAGCCTTATTGATGGGGTTTGAGGCTGCAGATCGCTATTCCTATTGAACGTATTCGATATCCAGCTCAAATCTTTTATTGATATGAGTAATGATAAAATTGTTGCGGTGATGCAGCCATATCTTTTTCCATATGTTGGCTATTGGCAACTTGTTTCAATCGCAGACTGTTTCATCGTTTATGATGATGTTAATTTCATCAAAAAAGGATGGGTTCATCGTAACCGTATCCTGATCAACGGAAAACCATTTTTGTTTACAGTTCCGTTGCGACGGCCAAGTCAAAATGTACGCATATGCGACACATGGATTTGTTCCGATATCGATTGGCGCGGAAAATTGCTGAAAATGATTCAAACGGCCTATCGCAAAAGGCCGTTTTATCATGAAGTTTTCCCGGTCGTTGAAGAAATCATCATGTACGGTTCGAATCATCTGTCTGATTTTCTGCTGCACCAACTGCATGTGATGCTGGACAGGTTGAAGATACACACCCACATTGTCAACAGCAGTCTCCAGTATCATAACTCTGATTTGAAGGGGATGGCACGCATTATTGATATTTGTAAACATGAGAATGCCAGTGTATACGTCAATCTAACCGGTGGAATGTCTTTGTATGATCCTGAAAGTTTTAAGAATCATGGTATTGACCTGCGGTTTGTGGAAGATATTCAGTTGTCTTATGATCAAATACAGCAGGAATCATTCATCTCAAGGCTTTCAATTATCGATGTGTTAATGCACGTCGGATTTGGAAGGATCGGAACATATTTAGACGCCTTTCGTCTGATCAATCCTTCTGCTTCATCCATGTCGGAAATCACCTGATTTCATGTTGGGAGGTTGTCAATAAGGGAATGACTCAAGATCAATATTGGGAGCAGTTCTGGAATACGAATGTGGCGCTTTCCCATGAAAATCCGCACAGCCAAGTGTTGAGAACGGTACATAAGGTTCCAATTGATGAACAAAAATGGCAATTTCATCTTGACGAGATCGAAAAAACTTTGACTCTTGCTCCCGATGATACCCTGCTTGATCTTTGTGCCGGGAATGGTTTGATCGCAATCCCATTTTCTAAGAAATGTCGTTCAGTCGTTGCGGTAGATTTTTCCAAAAAACTATTGGAAAAGATTCATTCAGGACGGCATGATTCAATACAAGTAATTCTGGAAGATGTAAGAAAGGTTGATCTTCCCAATCTTGCATTTTCGAAAGGATTGCTGTATGGTGGCTTGCAATACTTTTCTGAACGAGAAGTGCTTTTGATTTTTGAGAAGATATTTGCGTCCTTAATGCCGGGTGGCGTATTTCTTGTCGGTGATGTTCCTGATATTGATCTGTTCTTCTCATTCTATAATAAGCCAGAATGGGTCCGTGCCTGTTTTGATGCGATGAAGTCCAATACCACATCGATTGGTACCTGGTTTAAAAGGGAAATTCTTTTGGAAATGGCACGGTATGTCGGTTTTGGTCAGGCAAAAATTATCAATCAGCATCCAGGTATGATTAATAGTCGTTATCGTTTTGATTTGCTCCTGATAAAATAAGAGTGTTCATCTGCGCCAACGTTCTTTCGTTTCCGCTATCCTGGGCGAAAGGTGGATCCAAAAACCGAATCCGGCCGAACAACGTTACTGGTTCCCGATATTGCGGGAATGGCGTTTAATTCCATTTCCATATCAAAAGGACATTTTTGAGTGGCAGAATTCTCGGGCGGATTGACATTCAAAAATTATTGAAAGAGGAAAGGGGTCTGGGGGATTGCCCCAAGGGTGTTGATTCCTTTTAATTTAAACAAAAAGGTTTCCATGCTCAAGTTCTTTACTTTGTTTTTTCAAGTAAAAATTAATGCACTTTTGATTTAGAAATGGAATAATATCAACGTATTCATCTGGAACAACCTGCCAAGATTCTGGATATTGTGAATATAAATAACAGAGTTGAAGGGGTGTCATTGACGTCTGAATCATCGGCTTATTTTTTTGGAGCTGCGGGTGAGGAAAATATTCTGCCATAAGATCAACATGCTTATTGCATTATTTAATAACGGTAAATTGTCGTTCGCGAAAATATTTAATTTCATTAGAAATAAGACATATTACACGCTGAAATGGGTTCCACCCCGTTATTTTCCGACCTTTGTCTTTATTGAACCGACTGATCAATGTAATGTTTCCTGTGTCGGATGCCGAAATACCAGAGACTTGATGTATCATGATCAGACTGGGTTCATGACCGAGGATCTGTTTTCGAACATCATTCCAGGAATCAAAAAACATTGTCTTCTGGTTGCCCTGTACTGGATGGGTGAGCCGCTTTTGCACAGCAAGACGCGGAATATGATCCGAATATTGTCGGATAACGGCATCGGCTGCATGATTGCGACCAATGGGATGGCCCTGACCCCCCGTAACAGTCTTGCACTGGTCGAATCCGGACTTGACATTATTAAGATTTCCATCAGTGGAATTACGCAGGAAACCTATGTGCAGTATCATCGTGGTGGTAACATCCGGCGCGTCATTGCCAACGTGAACGCATTACTGGCGACGATTCGTGAAAAAAATGCAAGTACACTCGTCATCATTGACTATCTCAAATTGCCCCATAATGCACATGAAGTGGAACCTGCGCGTACATTTTTTTCTGCAATGGATCTTTGTTTTCATGTCAGAGATGCCCAGGACAGCAGGGACGATAAAACGGTGGATGACCATATCGTTTCCGATCTCCTGACGCCCACAACTGGAATCTGTGAATGGGCATGGACGACCGTTGCGATCAATTGGCAGGGAAAAATCTACCCATGTTGCTATGTGGGTGCGGTTCAAAAAAATTTGATCATTGGAAATCTTCTGGAACATTCATTGATTACTGCGTTTCATGGCAATGAGTTGAAAAATATTATGGAACTGCACATCAACAATCAACGTGAACGGATCCCTGCATGCAAAGATTGTTATTACTCCGACATTGGGTTTCAGACTGATTAATATTCACTGTTCTTGATTAATATTAAATCAAGTCATTTCTATGGACACGCTCAGTGAAATATTGGTATCATAAGTCGTTTCTTTCAGGATCTATTCTTGCGTTGATCCTGTTTGTGTTGTTTTTCCCCTTTTTCTTTTTTGATTATACGTTTGTTCCGCTGGACCTGCTTAAATGGTCCTTCCCCTGGGGTGACGGCCAGTATATTTCCATCCAGAACCATTACGCCTGGGATGTGACCCGCCATACTGCGACACTGCAACGTTTCATTGCTGAAAGCCTATCCCGTTTTGAATTGCCATTGTGGAATCCATATAATGGTTTGGGAATGCCGATGGTTTCCATGGCAGTCCCGGTCTTTCTTGATGTTTTTTTCAGTTTGTACCTCATTTCCTCACAATTGCAAATGGATCATATCGTCACTGCCCTGAAACTGTGGACGGCGGGGATGGGATTATTTATCCTGGCGCGCTCTTACGGCGTATCTTCGGCAGGTGCTGTTCTTGGTGGTATCGTCTTCATGCTCAATGGGGCATTTCCATCACAGCATGCGTTCTACAGAGAATTGGGCGCTTTGTTGTGGACTCCCTATGTCGTCCTTTTCCTCGAGAAAAGCCTGCAAACGATGCGTGCAAGAAATATTCTGGTCGCCAGTGTATTTCTTGCTTTGGCCCATTTGGCCGGTAACGCCCAAAATATTCTTCAGATTGGACTGTTCCTGCTGATTTGGATGTTGTCAAAAATAATCATGTTTCGCCAAGACCATTCACCTTCAGTAATTTTTATGAATCTGTCGTTCGTTTATTTATTGAGCGTTTTATTGGCGGCAGTTGGTTTTCTACCCTTTTTCGAATTGGTCTCGAATCCGTTTCGGGTTTCAAGAGATTTCAGTTTATTGGGATGGATTCTCAAGTTTCCGGAGCATTTGCAGAAAATACCATTCATTGTTTCACTTGCGTTCCCTCATTTTTTTGGTAATAGCAGTATCTTCAGTCTGGTTTCACTGGTCAATGAGCAATGGGTACATTTTGTTTATGGCTATGCAGGGCTGTTCCCTTTGCTGCTGGCGATCCTGGCTGCATCATGGAGTACGGGTACCGTATCAAGACAGTTCAGGTTCATTGGAATTGCAGTCCTTGTAATTATATTTCTTACTCCATTGGTTCTTGTCGTCTACATGCGTTTCCAGGTATTCTGGTGTTTCAGTGTTGCCATATTGAGTGGTTTTGGTTTGGATCTCCTCACGAAACAGGAAAACAGAATCCGTCTTCTGGGCGTCGAAAGGTTGGTTTTGAGATTAGGTTCCATCGTGATATTGGCATGGTTTGCCGTTTACATTTTTATTGAAATGAATCGTTCATTGCTGATTTCTATTGGTTACCGCTTCATTGAGGATCTTAAGGGGAAAGATTATATATTCTTTCCTTTTTACAAGCAGAAAATATTCAATACAATTTCATATTATAATTTTGATAATCCGAAACTTATCTTTACTCTGTTGCTCCTGTTTTGTTTCGCAATCCTGATCAACCTGCTCCGTCGGGGAATTTTATCGGAACCGGTTGTCAAGGCTGGTGTTATTTTATTGGTATGTCTTGATTTGGGAAGTTTTTTCCTTTCTTATGTTTCTTACATCGATTTGAAAGAACACCCATACTACAAAGCCGATGCGTCCATTGAGTTTCTGCAAAAGAATACGACCATCGAACGATCCTTGATCATTGATGAACCACAGCAGCCATGGATCCTGCCT
The DNA here is from genome assembly GCA_002753735.1 of Magnetococcales bacterium DCbin4. Taxonomy (GTDB): domain Bacteria; phylum Pseudomonadota; class Magnetococcia; order Magnetococcales; family UBA8363; genus UBA8363. Next base: position 14,749 of record PEAN01000043.1, on the reverse strand, counting down.
GATTTCACCAACTTGATGTTCAATCTTTACTTGACGCAAGGATCCATGGATTTTGTTCTTCCAAGTGAAGCCATCAATTTTGACTTCCTGACGCCACTGAATCATTCATATCTGAATTTTGTCAATACGAAATACATTGTTGAAAAGTCCAGTAAACTCGATCCAGTACGGTTTCCCATTGTATATGATGGCAGCCTCAGGATCCATTTGAACCCGGAAGCGATGCCCCGGGCATTCACCGTTGGATCATTTCAACAATTCCGTTCCCAAGAAGATGTGCTTGCGATGATGCACAGTGAACACGTTTCATATCAGGATACCGTCTATCTGTTGGAAACTCCGACCATTACCGACCTGGGACCTGCGACGCCAGGAGACGATGTGACGATTGAATCGTATGCCGCAAGAGAGGTCCATATCAATACACGACATGGCCATCATCGAATCCTCGTCTTTTCCGATGTCTTCGACCCGGGTTGGACTGCTCTTCTGGATGGTGTTCCCACACCTATCTACAAGGCCAACGCCATTTTTCGTGCTGTAGTTCTTCCGGCTGGAACACACCACCTTGAATTTCATTATCAACCAGACTCCGTCAGAATCGGTTCATGGATCTCGATATTGTCCCTGGTGGGCGTTGTACTTGGTTTGTTCTACTTCAGTCGTCATGCCGGGAAGCGCCATGAAAATCGCGATTGAAACGGGCCATCCCGCCTTCTCCAAACCGCTTCATGTCGGAATACCCTACCTGGAAGGGGAAGTACGTTCCAGTTTTCACCGGATCATGGACGAGGTGTTTGATCGTGCCATTTTGACGAACGATGGTCCATGCGTTCAAGCTTTTGAGGAACGGGTACGTACTCTGCATCAGGTCGAACAGTGTATCGCTGTGAGCAACGGTACCATGGCGCAGATTCTGTTGCTAAACGCACTTGGAATCAAGGGTGAGGTCATTTTGCCATCATTCACGTTCATTGCGACGGCCCATGCGGTCCATTGGAACGGATTGAGACCTGTATTTTGTGATATCCATCCGCAAACGTTGACCTTGGACTGCGATCATGTCGCCAAAAAGGTCACATCCGATACCTCTGCCATCATCGGCGTGCATGTATTCGGCTCCATCTGCGATGTCCAGGGACTTCAACGAATTTGTCAAACCCATGGTCTGGAACTCCTGTTCGATGCGGCGCACGCGTTTGGCAGTTCCTTGGAGGGTGTTGCGGTGGGTGGTTTCGGAAGGGCGGAATTTTTAAGTTTCCACGCCACCAAATTTTTCAGCACCTTTGAAGGGGGGGGGATCCTGACCAATGACAATGATTTGGCGCGTGAACTCAGGAAATTACGCAGCTTCGGTGTTCATGGGACGGATCGGACCGGTTCCATCGGAATCAACGCCAAAATGTCTGAAGCGGGAGCGGCATTGGGGTTGGCCTCGTTTTCCGTTCTTGAACAACGTATTGTCAGATTGAAGTGGGTGCATCATCTGTATCACGAACACCTGAACACCATTTCCGGTATCCGCATGCTGACCGCTCCCCCGGGTCAGATGCATTCACATCAATATGCGGTGTGTCTGGTTGATGATTCTTTCGGTCTGTCGAGAGATCAGTTATGTGCTGCGCTATGGTTGGAGAACTGCTTTTGTCGCCGTTATTTTTACCCGGGCTGTCATCGCATGGAGCCATATAACAGTCTGTATCCCCATCTGCATCATGAACTTCCCGTGACTGAAGCCATCGGTGAAAAAATTTTGTGTCTGCCGGTCAATCTTGTTGATCCAGAGCACGATGTCAAGATGATCTGCGATTTGATTCATGCCATCCAAAACCGCGCCGATGTCGTGCGCAATTGGAGCCGCGATGATTCAGTATTGCTTGCGTTACGATGAAGATTTAATTCCATTTCCATATCAAAAGGACATTTTTGAGTGGCAGATTTTCTCGGGCGTATTGACATTCAACAAATTATTGAAAGAAAAAAAGGGGCTTAAGGGATTGCCCCCAGGGTATTGGTTTTTTTTTTGAATTTAAACAAGAAGGTTTCCATGCTCAAGTTTTTGGCTTTGTATTTTCAAGTCAATGTTAATAAACTTTTGATTTAGAAATGGAATCATACCTTTTGATCCACCTTGGGAGACGCCGTTTTCATTCACGTTCCTGATTTCAACTTTGGAGTCAACGCCTTGAGTCACCGTAAAGGGATCATATTAGCCGGTGGGTCGGCAGTCCGTTTATATCCCATCACCCGCGGTATCAGTAAACAATTGTTGCCAATCTATGATAAACCGATGATTTTTTATCCTTTATCGGTACTCATGCTTGCGGGTATCCGCGATATTCTGATCATTTCAACCCCGGTGGATCTGCCAAATTTCAAGCGTCTCCTGGGCGATGGATCCGATTGGGGTCTTTCTTTCAGCTATTGCGAACAACTTGCCCCAGCGGGGGTTGCCCAGGCATTCCTCCTAGGACAATCGTTCATAGGTTCAGATCCCTGTGCTTTGATCCTCGGGGATAATATTTTCTATGGTAGTGCGCTTCGTTCCCTTCTGGATCAGGCGCATGCCCGTATCGAAGGGGCCACCATTTTTGCCTACCCCGTGGATCGACCCGAAGAGTATGGGGTTGTAACGTTCACCCAGGACGGAAAAGTGGAGAGCATCGAGGAAAAACCTGTCCGACCCCGTTCCCGTTTTGCGGTCACCGGGCTTTATTTCTATGATCGCCATGTGATCGAGGTTGCAAAAAAAATACGGCAATCGGCTCGGGGTGAATTGGAAATCACGGATGTCAACAATATCTATTTGCAACAAGGACGGTTGCATGTGGAAATACTGGGCCGTGGCAACGCATGGTTGGACACCGGCAGCTATGATAATCTTCTTTCCGCCTCCCAGTTCATTCACACAATCCAGTCGCGACAGGGGCTGATGGTCGCATGCCCGGAAGAAATTGCTTTTCGTTTGGGCTACATCAATGCGGAACAACTGTTCCGGATTGCCCAACATTTGTTGAAGGTCTCCTATGGCCGCTACCTGATGCAAATATTGGAAGAGGAAGGGGCGTCATGACCAATCTTGTTCCCTGTGGTGCATCATGAGCGGATTATTGGTAACAGGGGGGGCTGGATTTATTGGTGCCAACTTTGTGCCCTATTGGCACCGCCATCATCCCGAAGATTTGGTTGTCGTGCTTGATGCCCTTCGCTATGCCGGAAATCTTGCCAATCTGGCACCGGTGATTCGCCAGCCTTGGTTCCGTTTTGTTCATGGCTCCATCCTGGATTGCCAATTGGTCATCGATCTGTTGCGGCAGGAAAAACTGGACAAAATCGTCCATTTTGCCGCCGAAAGCCATGTGGACCGATCCATTCAGACACCGCAAGTCTTTGTGGAAACAAACATTAGTGGGACACATAGTCTGCTCATGGCGGCCAGGGAGGTATGGTTGAATGCCGCATCCGGCGGCCCTGTTCCGCATCGGTTTCATCATGTTTCCACCGATGAGGTGTATGGTTCTCTGGGGCCGTCCGAACCGGCGGTCAACGAATCGGCGCCTTATCGACCCAACTCGCCCTACGCTGCCAGTAAGGCCGCTTCGGACCATTTGGTTCGGGCCTATCATGTAACCTACGGATTGCAGACGACGATCAGCTACTGTTCAAACAACTACGGTCCGATGCAGTTCCCCGAAAAACTGATTCCTTTGACATTGGGAAACATGTTGCGGGCAAAGGCGGTTCCAATTTATGGTGATGGCAGCAATATCCGGGATTGGTTGTATGTGGAAGACCATTGCCAGGGGATTGCGTTGATCTTGGAACGGGGAAGTGCGGGATCGACCTATAATATCAGTGCTCAGGAGGAATCTTCCAATATAGCATTGGTACGCCGACTTGGATATTTGTTGGATGAATGCTTTGATCAGGATCGACGGTTGGCCGTCCGTTTTCCCCGGGCTGCGCGTTCACAGGGCCGAACATCGGACGCATTGATCACGTTTGTTTCAGACCGTCCGGGTCATGATTGGCGTTATGCCTTGGATGCATCAAAAATTCGCGATCAACTGGACTTCCGTCCCCGGATTGATCTGGACTCGGGTTTGCGGCAAACGATTGCCTGGATTTTGGATCACTCCAATGAAGGGGACTGATGTGGGAAGCGTTTTTCAGGCAATCGGGTCCATCTCGATGTTCCGAACGGCGGCTTAATCTGACTCCCTGATATTGGGGATGCAATCCAGAAAGTATGGGTTGTTGCCAAAAAGGGGCCATGTACAGGAACTCAAGGCAAATGTGATGAATGAAACAACATGACTGCCGGTGATGAGATGATTGACGCGCAAACAGATTCGATTTCTGAAATCGTCTTTGGCACAGGTTCCCTGGCTGAACCCATCGAAATCGCCTCCAGGATTTGGTGGGTGGGTGCCCTCATGGAGGGGGATCCGTTTCAATGTCATGTGTACCTGATCGAACAGGGGGATCAATCGGTATTGATTGATCCGGGTTCGGTATTGTTGTTCCCGGAGGTGTTGCGCAAGATTGAACAGGTGATTCCTTTCAACCATATCCGTTATTTCATCTGTCAGCATCAGGATCCCGACATCACCGGGGTGCTGCCTCGGATGGATGAACTGGTGTGCCGCGAAGATGCGGTGGTGGTCAGTCATTGGCGCATCAATGCCCTGCTGAAACACTATGCCTTGCGTCTGCCCCTGTTATGCATCGAAGCCAATGATTGGGAACTGCGGGTGGGGAATCGTTTGCTGCGGTTTGTTTTTACCCCTTATCTCCATTCCCCTGGCGCATTTTGCACGTTCGACACCGACAGCGGTACCCTTTTTTCCAGTGATTTGTTTGGTGGGTTTACCGAAACGACACAGCTTTTTGCCAAGGATACGACCGTTCTGGAAGGGATCCGCGCCTTTCATGAACACTACATGCCCAGCCGGGAGATCCTCCTGCATGGATTGTTGAAACTGGAACAGCTCCCCGTGCGGCTGATTGCGCCCCAACATGGCAGCATTCTTGGAGAGAAGCTGATTTCATTCGTTTTTTCTCGTCTCAAGGAGTTGGATTGCGGAATCTTTCTCATGACGCGCACCCATACCGACGTGCAGCGGCTGGTGGAATTGAACAAGTTGTTGCGCCAATCGATGGAGCGGATGGTCCTGAGTCGCGATTTTTCCGAGGTGGTTCGGGGGCTGTTGGATTCGGTTGCCCCGATCATGCCGGTCCGAAGCCTGGTCTTCTTTGGTTCGCTTGGTGGTCAGGTGGTTCGTCTGGGACCGGAGACCCATTACCGGGGGGCGGTGGTGGCCCAACCGCCGGCGGAATACCGGGCTTTCTTGAATTTGGATGGCGAAGGTTGGCGGGGATCGCTCACACCGATCTTGTTGCTGTCGACGTTGAAGAGGGTGGGTGAACTGGAATCGGCGGTGGTGAGCGAACTGGTGATTCCACTTTTTTCTCCAGAGCGACACCAGGTCAACGCTGTGGCGGTCCTGGGACTTGCAAGTTCGGCGGGGCCTGATGCGGAGACGCAACATATCCTGGAACAGCTGGGGGTTCCATTGGGTGTCGCGGTGGAACGAGAGTTGATCTTTCACGCCATGAATCAGGAACGGGAGCGGTTTTATCAGATTTCCACCCGTGATCAGTTGACCGGCCTTTATACACGGTTCTACATGCGTGATGCCGTTATCCGTCTTTGCGATCTGCATGACCGCAACCACCAGTCCGGATTGGCTGTGGCAGCCTTCGATATCGATCATTTCAAGCGCATCAACGATACCTTTGGCCATCCGGAAGGGGATGTGGTGCTGAAACGGGTTGCCAAGGTGTTACTGGAAAATGTTCGTAGCGAGGATGTGCCGGTCCGCATGGGGGGCGAGGAGTTCATTGTGTTTCTCATCGGGGATGACCGACCGGGTATGGTGGGGTTGACGGAACGCATCCTGGAACGGGTGCGGCAACTCGTTTTTACCGGGGCCATGGTTGGCGAACGGGTGACGATCAGTTGCGGCATTGCGTTCCGACAGGTTCAAGAACCTTTGGATCTGGCCATACAACGCGCCGACCTTGCCCTTTACGAGGCCAAAAATCATGGCCGTGACCGGGTCTGTGTTGCCCGGTCCATCGTCGATCAGGGTTGATCGCGTATCATGTTCAGGGGTATTGATTTCATGATTGAGAAAAAAAGTCGGATGGTCATCCTTCATCGTTTTTCCAGAGCATGATCTTGAATGTCGTTGGGGTATTTTGATCGTGTTCTGCAAATCTGTGCATCAGTAATCTGCTTGTGATGGACTCCTCCCTGAGTGAGTTCGACAGGGAGAAAACTGGACCACCAGATGCTGGAGGAATTTCGGATCCGCGCCGTTTTGCGCGTTCAGGCCGGAGAAGATCCCAACGTCGATATCAAAGCCTTTGGGTTCACCAGATCAATAAACATGCAAAAACTATTATATGAACAATCTTAATCAACTTTTTTATTTAACGGATTATTGTTGACGTGCTTCCCCCGTCGTCCCCGCGTGGCCACCGGTTGCCCGGGTTTGCCCATGATCCGAATCCAGAGGAAGCAGACGATGGAATGGAGCGGCAGCGGAACCGGGCTGCATCCAATGGTCGCTTTTGGCCATGAGATCGAGGGAATAATATTCGTGTCGTTTGAAACCGGTGATTCTTGCCAGGATATACCAGGGAAACGAGGTGATCAGGGTATTGTAGACCCGTACCTCATCGTTAAACAGATCCCGCTTGGTGATGATGCGATCTTCAATTTCCACCAGTTGATCCATCAACTGTTGATAGGTCGCTGACGATTTGATTTCAGGATAATGCTCCACAACCGCCAGAAGCTTGGCCAGCGAAGAACCCTCCACCCCGGCCACCGCATCCGCAAAATGTCTGGCCTGGTCCGCCCCCCCTTCCGCTCCGGCAGCAACCACCTCGGAAGAAGCATCTGCCGAAGGGGTGGTACTGGAAGTATCACGCCGCATCAAGTCGACCCGGACATCGGCGACATGTCGGAACACTTCCTGTTCCAGGGCGGACTGGTTGAGCGTCAGGTTGATCAGATTGGTAAAAAGGTTGGACCGTCGTTGCAACGTATCGTCGATATGCCCCTTGGCTTCAAAGACCCGTTCCTCAAGGGTAATGAATATATTGAAGTTGTATAGCGTGGTGATACCAAAAACGACGATGAAGACGATGATCACCGAAGCGATCAACCCCTTGGCATTGAACCGGGAAGTCCCAGGGGGACCGGCAACGATCTCATGCTCATAAAGCTGATGCAACAACCGTTTCATCCGGCGCTGACGCTCCGAATGATTTTCCCGGGATTCTTCCAATGATGGGTATGTGGGATGATCGGCCACGATCCTTCAACTCTTCCCTGTCACGGTTTGCTTTTTCCAGTCACGGTTTGCTTCATTCGCTCCGGAATCCTTCCTCAAGGCTCGCCGCCTTTCTGAACTGCACCACTGACTCCTCGTGCCGTCCCATCTGTTCCAGCGTCACCCCCATGAAACGATAAACCTTCGGATCATCTGGACGCACCGCCGCAGCATTCCTGAAACAAACCAACGCACGGTCGTACACCTTCAGATGGTCCAATGCCTGTGCCATCCGATAGTTGAGGTGAAAATTATGTGGATCCTCCACCAGGGCCGGTTCCAATGCCTGTACCGCCTTGTCATATTCATGAGTCTGCAAAAAGGCCATCCCCAGAATGGAGCGAACCCGGACACCACCGTAACCCAAAACCAGAGCACGCTCCAATACCTTGATGGCCTCAAGTGGCCGATCCAGTTTCAGATGACAAAAACCGAGATGAAACAGGGTTTCCTCGTCCTGCGGCAATGCTTCAAGGGTCTGTTCCAACAGGGAAACGGCAAGTCCATAGCGCCCGCGGCGGGTATGCTCCACCCCACGTTGTCGGTAGTACCGCCCACGCAATTCATCATTTACCGAAAAAAAATTGTTGAACCCTTCCGTGGCGGAAATATAGGCCCGTTTGATCACATACAGAGCGGCATGAACAAAAAAACCGACCTCGGAAAGGGGATTCGGGCTGCGGTACTCGGATTTCATCAGGCATCTTCCTTATCAGGCAATCCCACTGCATTCACCACGCCACACCCATCCACCCCAACCCTTCGTGTATTCACGATTGGGCGGACCGGGGGGTATCGTCCATCGATTCGTCCCTGAAAACGGGTTGCTCACCTGAATTTTCGTCAAGATCGACCGTTTCCACCCCACGCTCTTCGTCACTCATCCTGATGATCCCCGCCCCCAGGGCGATGAACCCGAGCATGATCAGGAACAATGGAACGATCCCACGCAGCAGTTCCACCACCGACCACCACCAGACGGAAAGGCTCCAAATGCCAAGGGCAAGGGCAATCAGCCCGAAAATGATGTTGGCCATACCGCCAGTTCACTCCCTGCCGTTTGTGTTTCAGGTTCGAATCGCACGACAGCAAACAAATAAACCATGTCAGGAGCCTCCCCGGTTTTCTTGAACATGATGCCCCCTGCAAGGGCAAAAAATCAACACCCTGATCACCTTTTGTTCCAAGCAGGGGTTTTGCCGGCCATCACTGACAGTTGAATCATTCCATCTCTAAATCAAAAGTGCATTAATATTGACCTGAAACAACAAGGTCAAAAACAAACAGCGACCGTTTTTCCGATCAATAATCATGAGCGACTTTAACAAGAATTAAAATAGAGTCAATGCTACGACTTTTATCGGTCCGCACAGGGCGTTTCCGAGCCAATTTTTTTCTTAATCATTATTTTTCAGGTCATTGAGCAGTTCCGGAAGCGTTTTGATGACGATGTAGGTCATGGGCAACAGGTGGAACAAGAGCATCAGGCCGATAACGCAATCGGCCAGGGACCAGATGAAGTTGACCGGCATGAATGGACCACAAAAGGTGACACCGGCAAAAAGCCAGCGAAATACGATGACGCGGCGTCCTCCCAGATACTGGAAACAACGTTCCGCGAAATGGGCCCAACTGATGATGGTGGTATAGGCAAAGATGACCAGGCAAATAAAAACGACGATGCGACCTGTATCTCCCAGGGCCGTTTGAAATGCGGTTGCCGTCAGGTAGGCCCCGGTATATTGATGCCAATCGCCCGTGACGAGAACGACCAGACCGGTGATACTGCATACCATCAGCGAATCCACCAGGGGGACCAGGGCGGCCAGATAGGCGCTGACGGCGGGGTGGTCGTCATTGGAGCTTTGCAGAAAGGGGGCGGTCCCCATGCCGGAAAAGTGAGAAAAAACCCCTCTGGAAACGCCGAACTGCATCGCCTGCATCACGGTATGACCGGCGATCCCGCCGCCGATGGCATAGGGATGGAAGGCCGAGGTGACGATCAACTGGAACGCTTCAAGGGTGGCCCGGGGATTGAGAAAAAGAACCAACAGGCCGCTGCCCACAAAAAGCAAAACCAACCACGGGGCGAGAAAAGAGCTGATGGTGATGATGGATTTCAGGCCACCGATAATGGCGGCGGCCACGGTGACGAACAACAGGGCGGCCACCAGGAAATCGGAGGTTCCCATCTGATTGGCCAGGGAACGGGAAACCGAGTTGGCCTGGATCAGGTTGGCGCTGACCATGCCGTGAAACAGGATCAGACCCGCAAGAATGGGAGCCGTCATCGGCCATGATTGGCCCGTGAATTTGACGATATAGGACATGGGGGTGGCATACAGCGGCGAGTCGGTCTTTCCGGGTCCGTGGCGAATGGCCAGGTAGGCGGAACACATTTGAAAGGAACCGCCGACGATGGCCGAAACCCAAAGCCAGAACATGGCCCCGGGTCCGCCAAGGTGAATGGCGGTCCCGACCCCGGCCAGATTGCCAACCCCGACACTGGCTGCCAGGGCGGCGCTGAATGCCCTTCCATGAGAGATGTGCCGGGGATTGGCGTTGCCCTTTTCTTCCACGTTCCATATTTTCCTCAGAACATTCCGGGGAAACCGCAGGGAAAGCCCCTGGGTCGCAATCAGGAACAGCAGGCCCGTTTCGATATAGATCAGGCTTAACATTGGGTTCCAGATCCAGGCGGCGATGGTATCCATGAACTTGGGTTCCGTGGTGATCCGAGAAGGGATGGGTTGCTCCGGGCAGGCGCGAACGCCCAATCCTTCACGTAAGAATATGGGAGATTTTGACGAGGAGATAGGACAATAACCAAGTGATCGAAAATTGAAAACAGAAGGAAAAAACGGCCCAGTTCCATCCAGCTTCCCTCTTGATGCTGGCCAGGGTTGAAAGACAGGGGGCGTAAAGCAGGAAAAATACCATCAAGACAAATGCCCTCATCGGAGACAGTTCCCGGGCAATCGATTGTTGCAACGTGATGGGTTGGCCGTCGGGATCATGACCCGGAACGTAGAGCAAGGCATAACTGGCAACGATGATCTCCTTGGCAAAAAAACCGGACAGGATGGCGACACTGTCTTTCCAGTCAAACCCCAGGGGGGCGAACACCGGGCTGATCGCTTTGCCGATCCGGCCCAGATAACTTTGTTCAAACTGTTGGTGCCTGCTGTCGAATTCAAGTTGTTGCAGCGCCGTCGTCCGCTCCTGGCTCTCGGGGAACAGGCGTATGATCTCGGCCTTTCGGGCGTCGTATCGGGTCTGGGTTTCCTGATGAATCGGAAAAGATTGCAGGTACCAGATGATCACCGATCCCAGAATGATGATGCTGCCGACCATGCGAACGAAGTCCCATGCCTTCTCCCACATGTGCAGCACGATGGAACGCCAGGTGGGAATGCGCAGCGGGGGGAGTTCCATGACGGTGGAGACGGGGGTGGAACGGATGACGAACCGGCTCAACACGATGGCGGCCACCATGGCTGAGCCGATACTGATGCTGTAGAGCAGCAGAATGACCTTTCCGGCATGGGCTGTGAAAAAGGTGCCGATCAAAAGAATGAAAATCGGTAACCTTTGGGCGCACGAGATGAAGGGGACCACCAGTATGGCAACCAGACGGTCACGAGGGTTTTCAATGGTGCGCGATGCCATGATGGCGGGGACGTTGCACCCGAATCCAATCACCAACGGAATGAACGCTTTGCCATGCAAGCCAAAAAAATGCATGATTCGATCCAGCAAAAACGAGGATCGCGCCATGTAGCCGGTTTCGATGGACATGGCGATGAAGAAAAACAGGATTAATATATAGGGAAGGAACATGATCACGGCACCCGCACCCGTCACGATTCCTTCGAGTACCAGGTTACTCAACAGACTCGGCGGCAACAGGTGGTGACCGGTGCTGATGATCGCACGTACCCCTTGATTGAGCCATTCCGCAGGGTAATCCCCCAACGAAAAGGTGGTTTCGAACAGCAGATACATCAAACATAAAAAAACGGGCATTCCCAATGTTGGATGCAGGAGGATTGCATCCAGGCGGTCGGTCCACCATAATCGGGCTTCGTAGGGGCGGCGGTGAATGGCTTCGGCACTCATGCCATGGATGAATCCATAGCGGGCACCGGCCAGCATCATTTCACAGGATTCGCCATGATCCCGTTCCAGGTCGTATCGTGTCCGTCGCACCATCTCCAGCAGATGATGGTGTTCTCCTTCACGAGCCAGCAGCTCGTCGTCTCCTTCCAAGAGTTTGATCGCCAGCCACCGCACCTGGTGCTGATCCATTTCCCTGGGGTGGAGATCGTGGATCAGACGGCCCACCTTGATGATGGCATGTTCCAGGTGGGGATCGTAGGACAGGAAGACGGGTCGAATCCGTTCGTGGGGGATGCGGCTGGTTTCGATGACCGCCTGCATGAGTTCCCCCATCCCTTGACCCGTCTTGCTGGCGATCCCCACCACCTTGCCATGGAGCATCGAGGAAATACTGTCCAGGTCGAAGGAGATGCCATGGTTCGTGGCTTCATCCATCATGTTGATGGCAAACACGAGGGGTTGTCCCAATTCCAACAGTTGCGTCGTCAAAAACAACGAACGCTCCAGGTTGCCGGCGTCCAACACATTGACCAGAACGTCCGCTTCCTCGGAATACAGGAATTCCCGACTGCAACGTTCTTCCGGACTCTTGGAAGTCAGGGCATAGACCCCGGGGAGGTCCACCAGGCGGATGGTCTGTCCAGCAAAATCGAAATAACGATCCTGAATGGCCACGGTCACCCGGGGATAGTTACCCACCGGGGCATTGGCCCTGGCCAAGGCGTTGAACAGGGTCGTTTTGCCGCAGTTGGGGTTGCCGATCAGTCCGACGGTCAGGACTTTTTTTGTGACGGTGGGCTCGGGCATGCGGTTTCGTTATGGATGATCGATCGGCATTTCGGATGGGGTTCGGGCAGGATGCGGCATGGATTTGAGGGTGGGATCGATCGGCAGCGGTTCGATCATGTCGTCGTCAGGAGCTTCTTTTCCCTTCAATCGATCCTGAAGCACGGCGACACCCTTCCGAAGTTTGGCATGGGCAACCTGGTGCAGGTCAACCAATCCGCCAATCATGTCGCCCAGCATGTTGAAAATACCCGTTCCCATGTTTTCCACGGGAATGTCGATGCTCTCTTCGGTGGGTTGAATTGCAGATTTGGCGTTCATGAATTGACCTCCAGCGTGAAAATGATCAAGGAAAATAAATATTCTTTTGATTCATCCCAAGGATTCTCTCTTCGATCAGTAACCACCATGTACCTGCACTCCACTCATTTGGTCAGAAAAAAGAACACCTCTGGATAATACTTAATATCCTTTATTTTTCTTGACCATGGTTACGTCCTATCCTCCGATGACATCTCCAACCTGATTCCAATATTCCAACGGCAGTTCGGTGGCCATTTTCAATGCCCCCAGGGAACCGGCGTAGATCGGATCATCCACCAGATGGATCCGGACATCGCCATAATCCCGCAAACTTTCAGTCAGGGCGCGATCCAAGCCCCGCATCCGAGAACCACCGCCTGCCAGAATGATATTGCCCACGACCTCTTCCTGGTTTTCGGGATCGAAGATGGTGATCAGTTGTTGGACGTTTTCAATGATGTCCGGCACGATGGCCTCACAGGCGACACGAACTTCGCGGGTGATTTCATGGGGCTGCGGCTTGCCGTTGGCGCGCAGGTTGACGATGATTTCCTGTTCCGGTTGCCCGACAAATCCGAACTGATCCTTGATCTTTTGCGCCAGAAGCGTCGTCATCTGCACGTTGGGATAGGATTCGCAGATCAAACTCGTCAAAAAGTTGTCCACATGGTTACCCGCCTTCATCAAGGTCACCTGTTCTTCGGCACTGGGAATGGTGCCGCGCATGGCGCAAATGTCGATGGTGCCGGCACCGATATCGATGATGATGGCGTTGGTCAGCTTGTTGAGGCCATAGGCGACCATGAACGGTTCGGAAACCACCATGGAAAAGTGCATCAATTCATTGGTGATACGCAGCAGTTGATTCTTGTTGGAAATCGAGGCCCGTGCCGGCACACCCAGAATGCCGCAGATCCGGTCGCCCGGTTGGGGATGGGCCAGGGAAATGGCGTATTGAATCAATTCCCGTGCCGCCTGAGTATCTTTTTCGCTGGCCTCTTTCAATACGCCGTCTTCCAGCGGAAAGTGGATGTTCAAATAGGATCGACGGTCCAACGCCTCCTCACCGACAACGCTGGTCTGGTCGAGCAGTTTGACCCCGATAATGTCTTTGGGATAACCCACGACCGACCGAACCGCCTCCCGGGTACCCCGATTGGATACCACGGTGGTTCTTGAAGTCCCCAGGTCAATGCCCAGAAAAAGGTTTCTGCCCTGTTGCGCGGATGATTCCATGCTTTACCCCTGTCATCGGTTTGCCCATGCCCAAACACCGTCTCCTTTTGCAGTGTGGGCGGATTATCTCCTGGTTCTTCCTGTTTTGATGCCCAGCCTCCCGGCGGTTTGAACGATGATCCCTCCCAGGGTTCCCAAGGTTCCCAGCACGATATCGATGCTCCCTCCCGTGATCTGAGTGGCACCCGTCACGAGTTCGCGGATCCCTCCGGTCATCCTGCCGATGACCGGTTCCAGGTCGGAAGTGGCGGTGTTGGCCGCGATTTCACGTCGTTGTTTGACATGGGGCGCGGCGGGAGGAGGCATGGCGGGAGGTTGTTTCGGCAGGCGCTTTCCCCCAAGAGTGGTAATCCCCTGTACAGCGTCACCCAGCAGATGGGCGAGCCCCATACCCAACCCTTCAACGGGGACATACCACATCCCTGGCTTGCAATCGGTGCGTTCCATGGCATCCATGAAACGCACCGCTTCCAGGGGAGGCGCACCACCCATCCCTTTTCCTTCCGGTGCGGGGTCCGGGGTCGGTGGACGGGTCACCTCTTGAACCGTCGGGAACGCAGGTTGGGTGCCAGGGCGAAGGGGAGGGGAAGGACGTGGTGTATTGTCAGTTGTTTTTTTTTGCGTCTGTCCGCTGGGTGACGGTTCCCTGGAGGGAATGGTCACGACCAAGCGGGCGGTTTTCTTGTTGGTGGCAGGTTGGAATTTTGCGGATTTCTTCGGGTTGCCCGCATCGGTGACGGACCGACCCGTGCCGGGAGCGACCATACCTTGATCCGGCGGTGGCTTGGGTTGCGCCGGGTCGGGAATCTTTGCCGGTGGTGTGGCTCCGGGGTCGGCATTCGTCACAACGTTTGTCACAACAAGGGATGGGGTGTCCGTTCCCGGCTCTGGGCGGGGTT
>PEAN01000121.1 GCA_002753735.1 Magnetococcales bacterium DCbin4 | reverse complement strand
CTGGGGGCAATCCCCCAGACCCCTTTTTTCTTTCAATAATTTTTCGAGTGTCAACAATCCCTGATTAATGAATGTGACAAAGTTGAATTAAATAGTGAATGTCAACACCCCCCAGGTAAGGAATTGGATCCCATGTCTGCAACCCACATTGAACTCCCGAACGACCTGCGCTACACCCCGGACCACGAATGGATCCGGCAGGAAGGAACCACCGCGGTCGTAGGGATCACCGCCTTTGCCACCAGTCAACTGGGAGATGTCGTCTTTGTCGAACTTCCCGCACCGGGAACCCGCGTGACCGCCAAGCAACCCTTTGGCGTAGTGGAATCGGTCAAATCGGTCTCCGATCTGTTCGCCCCTGTTTCCGGCACCGTGACCCGGGTCAACACCAACCTGCAGGAATCACCCGAAATCGTCAACGATGACCCGTACGGGAAAGGATGGATGATCCACATCCAACCCGACAACCCCCGGGAACTCCTCACCCTGCTTGATGCCAACGGATATCAGTCCCTCTTGGACAACGCCGGGTGATCCTCGGCGGAATCGGTCTTGGAAGCGGCATCGAGCCGATCTAAAAACCAGGACCGGGGATCGGGGTGACGATGGCATTGCTCCTGTTCCGCCAAAAGGGCGATCTTGCGCCAGAATGCCTGACGCACATGGGAATCGGGGAGACGGCGGAGTACTTCGGCACGCATCATGCCGAAGACCTCCACCACCCCCTGCCATCCCGGTTCCAGCCAATGTTCAATCCGTTCCTTGAGCAACCGTGACAACGCCGGTGATGCCCCCTGGGTGCCCACCGCCACCGTCAAACCACCCCGCCGCACCACTGCGGGGACCAGAAATCCGGAGGTTCGGGGATCATCCGCCGAGTTGCACAACAGGTTTCGATGATGGCACATCCGAGCAATTCCCTGGTTGAGCAACGACGACCCGGTCGCGGCAAACACCAGCAGTGGCCGGGGATCGATCTCCAGATCCTGCTCGGTGAAAACGGCCTCCCGGATGCTGACCAATCCCTGTTGCTGCCATTGCCGCAGTTCCGGGGAACATTCGGGGGCCAGGACCTGGAGTTCCGCCCCCGTTTCCAACAATCCACGGATTTTTCGCGTTGCCACCGTTCCGCCACCGATCACCAGGACCGATTGCCCCTGTAACCTCAGTTCCGCCATGTAATGATGCATGATATCCTGTCTTTCCCCAGCGTCCAAAAGAACATGCCATGAACAAATACAAAGACAAGATCATTATCCGCGGCGCCCGCGAACACAACCTTAAAAACATCGATCTGGAACTGCCCAGAAATGCCCTGACCGTGATCACCGGCGTCTCAGGCTCGGGAAAATCCTCCCTGGCCTTCGATACCCTCTCCGCCGAAGGGCAACGCCGTTACGTCGATTCCCTCTCCGCCTATGCCCGGCAATTTCTGTCGTTGCAGGGGAAACCCGACTGCGACGCCATCGAAGGACTCTCCCCTTCGATTGCCATCGAACAAAAAAGTACCAGTAAAAATCCCCGTTCCACCGTGGGCACCGTGACCGAAGTCCATGATTATCTCAGATTGCTCTTCGCCCGGGTCGGCAAACCTCATTGCCATGGTTGCGGCAAACCCATCGAAAGCCAGACGGTCAGCCAGATGGTCGATACCCTCATGGCACTCCCGGAACAGTCCCGCCTGTTGATCATGGCCCCGATTGCCACCGGCCGCAAAGGTGAATTCAAAAAGGAACTGGCCGCCCTGGTGCGCCATGGTTTTACCCGCGTGGTCATTGATGGCCAGACCGTCGAGGTGGAAGAGGCGGCGGATCTCAACAAAAAAGTCAAACATACCATCTCTGCCCTGGTAGATCGCATCGTCATCAAGCCGGGCATCGAAAGCCGACTGGCCGATTCGCTGGAAACCACCCTGGCCCTGCCGCAGACACTGGCCCTCAAATCGATTCCCGGAGGGATTGCCCAGGTACAAATCATGGGGGATCCCCCCTCCGAACTCATTTTTTCCGAACACCATGCCTGTCCCGATTGCGGCATCTCCTATCCGGAAATCGAACCCCGCCTGTTTTCCTTCAACAACCCGTTCGGTGCCTGTCCCCAGTGTACCGGGTTGGGGACCCGTGAATTTTTCGATCCCGAACTGATCGTCCCCGTTCCCAACCTGTCCATCGAGCAGGGCGCCATCGCCCCATGGGCCAAACCGACCGCCCACATGGCGCGGCAAAATCTGCTGGCGGTCGCCAAACATTTTGCCATCGATATTCACACCCCCTGGGAACTGCTTCCCCGTGAACACCAGGAGATCATCCTTCAGGGATCGGACACCGACCGCATCCGTTTTCGCTACCGCAGTGCATCAGGCAGCTTTTCCACCACCAAACCCTGGGAAGGGGTGATCAACAACCTGGAACGGCGGTATCTGGAAACGGAATCGGATGAGATCCGCGAGGAACTGGGACAATACCGTAATGCCTCTCCCTGCCCGGGCTGTCACGGCAAACGGTTGCGGATTGAAGCCTTGTCGGTACGGGTCGGCGGACACAACATTGCCGAACTTTCCGCCATGCCCCTGGACCATACCCTCAACCTCCTTGGCGCCCTCCCCCTGACCCCCAGAGAGACCATCATCGCCCAACGCATCCTCAAGGAGATCACGGAACGCCTTCATTTCCTGACGGCGGTCGGACTGGATTACCTCTCGCTCGACCGGGCAGCGGCGACCCTGTCGGGGGGCGAAAGCCAACGGATCCGGCTGGCCAACCAGATCGGTTCGGGATTGACCGGGGTTCTATACATTCTTGATGAACCCAGCATCGGGTTGCATCAGCGCGACAACCAAAGGCTCCTCAACACGCTGCACCGGTTGCGCGACCTGGGCAATACCGTCGTGGTCGTCGAACATGATGAGGAAGCGATCCGACTGGCCGACCATATCGTCGATATGGGCCCCGGGGCGGGGGAACACGGCGGCAGGATTGTGGCCACGGGAACCCCTGCGGAAATCATCGCCAATCCCGATTCCCTCACGGGCCGTTACCTTGCAGGAACCTGTTCCATCCCTTTGCCGGAGCGGCGCCGACCGATTCTCCCCGACCGCACGCTGTCATTGAACACGGTCACGACGCACAACCTCAAAGGGATCACCACCCGGATCCCCCTCTCCCTTTTCACCTGTGTCACCGGGGTTTCGGGGTCGGGAAAATCGAGTCTGGTGTTGGATACCCTCTATCCGGCGCTGCTCCAACGATTGCACCGTACCCAGATTACCGGAGGAACCTTCGAGGCCATCGAAGGATTGGAATGGCTCGACAAGGTCATCCACATCGATCAGTCACCCATCGGACGGACCCCCCGTTCCAACCCCGCCACCTATATCGGCCTGTTCACCCCCATCCGCGAACTGTTTGCCCAGATCCCCGAGGCCCGCGCCCGTGGTTACACCTCGGGTCGGTTCAGCTTCAACGTCAAAGGGGGGCGATGCGAAGCCTGTGCCGGCGAAGGGCTGGTCAAGATTGAAATGCATTTCCTGCCCGACATCTTTGTCGAGTGTGATGTTTGCAACGCCACCCGTTACAATCGGGAAACCCTGGAAATTCTCTATAAAGGCCATTCAATCCACGGCATCCTCGACATGACGGTGGATGAGGCGGTCGTTTTTTTCAAACCCATCCCCGCCATCCACCACAAGCTGGCCACCCTGATGGATGTGGGCCTCTCCTACATCCGCCTGGGCCAATCGGCCACCACCCTTTCGGGCGGCGAGGCCCAACGGGTCAAGATTGCCCGGGAACTGTCGAAAAGGGCGACCGGCAAGACCCTCTACATCCTTGATGAACCGACCACCGGTCTGCACTTTGAAGACATTCGCAAACTGTTGGAAGTCTTGCAACGATTGGTTGCGACAGGCAATACGGTCGTCGTCATCGAACACAATCTGGATGTCATCAAAACCGCCGACTGGATCATCGACCTTGGCCCCGAGGGGGGGAGTCGCGGCGGCCAAATCCTGATGACCGGCACACCGGAAGATTGCGCCAATCATCCCGATTCCTGGACGGGACGTTTCCTCAAACCATTGCTGAAACGATGATCCAGTAAAGAAAGGTCTGAGGGTACGCCCCAAGCCCCCTTTCTTTCCTGTTTTTCTTGAGCAACCGTTCCCCTCAACGCGCCAGCGCCCTGAATTTGGGATCGGGAGAGTGTTGAAGAAGACGGTGGATGATTTTGCGAAATGTGATCGGGCTGGTCCGGCAGTTGGTCAATGCCGCCAAAATTTTCACCATGTTGTCCCCCCGTTTCGTCGGATCCTGATAGGGGTGTTCATGCAGCAGACGTGATACCGTCGTCAGGTAGGAGACCATCCCCCCCTTCAGACTTTGGACCCGAAACGATCCGGAAAACTTTTTCAACAGAAAACTGCTGCCCTCCCCCTTGCTGCAATACAGCAACAAGGTGCGACCAGACAGTTTTGGGGCGAACTTGCGCTCAAAATCTTCAATTCGTTCTTCAATATCAAGAATATATATTTTATGTGAACCCGGGATGGCGGGATCGGAATCCAGACTGCCGCGAACATCGATCACCAGAGGCGCCGTGGGATCAGTCAAAAATTCCTCGATGGTCATCTGACCTTTATTGGTATTAAAAAGCATGTCGCAACGGGTTCTGTTCTGACATTACCCCAAACCTCACTGGAAAAAGGGACTGAGAAGGGGCTTCCCTTCCCAATCCCATCCTATGGACGATGTTGCCGTCAATAAGGGTAATAATAGTAGTAAGGCCCCGCAGGGTAAACAGGGACGGCCATGGGCGCCTGGACCACCGGTGCCGGATAGACATAGGCCGGCGGATGGGCAAACGGATGGCCATAATGGGCCGGATAATGATGGGACGAATGCAGCAGGGTACCCAAAAGAGCCGCCCCTCCCAACGCGGTTGCAGTCGCGGCATCGGCATGGGCCTTCTGGGGCACGACCAGGGTCGCGGCCAACAGTGCGGCACCGACCGATAACCAGACGGTTCGATGTCTCTTGATTGAAGTTTTCATAACCTTTTCTTTTGTTGCGATGATGTTTGACGCGATTGCTCTTGGCGTCAAACATGCGGGTTGATATCATCCTGCGCGTATCATGTGTTAAACTAGCCCGTTACGTTCCCTCTGTCAAGACGACGATCTGGCTGTGGAAACAGGCGGTGGAACGTTGTTACACGCAGTCTTCTCCACATAAGGAAACGCTCATGATGGCTTTTAAATATCGTTCCTTGTTTTTGATGGGGATCCGTATCCTCCTGTCACTGGTATGTTTGTCATTGAATCCATCCCGGGCGGGCACGTTGGATTCAGAGTGTACCCGCCACCTGTCATTACCCTATTTGCCTGCCTGTCATGCCACAAACCACGACCTTCCTCCCGATCAACCATGGGTCGATCAGGAGGAAGGGAGACGCAATGCCCATCACGGTGACGCGACGTCGCTTCAACCAAACCTTACGGAAGGTCATCCATTGGATGGTGGGGATCCATCCCCGCCCAAGAACACCCGCACAATCGACAACCATTCGATACCCTGGTTGCGCAACATCATCCACGGCTTTGTGGCCGAGCATGACCGAAGCCATGACAGCCCATTCCCACCGGATCGTGCGGCCCGTCAGGTTGGGGGAGAATCCCCCCCGAACCCGACTCGCTGATTGCCATCCATGATCAAACCCCTGGAACTTTCGTGCGTGCCTCCCCGAACGACCGATCTACCGGCAGACGACCGTTGCAGCCGGAAGACAGGCTGGCATCACCGGTTGTGCAATCTGTGTCGTGACCTGATAGGAAACAGGCTGAATCACCCGGGTCGTCACCTGATAGGAAACGGGTTGCACCACCGGCACCGGCACCGGAACCGCATAGGGTTGAGCCACGGGCACCGGGACTGCGTAGGGCTGGGCCACCGGCACCGGGACCGGATAGGGTTGGGCCACCGGCACCGGGACCGGTTGATAGATGGGGATCTGTTGGATCGGCGCAACCATGGGTGCCACCGAGGTATAGATCGCAGGCTGCTCGACCATCATTGGCATAGGCATTGGCATGGGTGCTGCGGCCATTGCCGGAACTGGAGCGGGTGCCGCCACAGCTACGGGTTCAGGCTGAGAGGCATGCAACAATGTATTGAGCAGGGCAACCCCTCCCAATACCGTCGCGGTGGCGACATCGGCACGGGCATCCGTAGGAAGCGCCAGACCGCCGGCCATCATTGCGGCACAGGCCAGCATGGAAACGGAGGTTCGGGTTTTCTTTAAAGTAGTCATAGTCGTTTGTCTTCTCATTGTAGAACTGATTAGCACGACGTCCATAATGGTTTGCACCATTCAACCGGCATCTCTTGCAATGTATCGGCATTCCCGCCCGTCGGCTTTACCCACCTTACGCACTTTGCAAATCTCTTTTTCAGCTTTGATTAATCGCGCATTTTCTACTCAAGTCGGTCACTGACACCTCGAAGTGTGCCGGGACCCTGCTGGAAGACTCGACGGTTTACACGTTTTCCTTGAGGAAAAAGTAAGCTTTACGCAAAAATCCTTTTTTTTTGCGTTCCCCCCCCGATTGCCCCACCTCACGCAAACGCCAATCACTGAAGTTTTGCCTGGCATCAAGCAGCCCCACGGCGGCGGCGAGGTCGGGACGGGTCGCGAGATCGACCACGGGAGAGGCGTGGGAAAAAAATCCCTGACTGACGGGGGTTCCGAAGATATCGAGCGCATGATCTCGAATCAGGTGCAGTTGCGAACCACCACCCGTAAGATAGATGCAATCCAAAGGACCATCCACGAGACAAGGATGGATCACCTTTTTCAGCTCGAAAAGAATTTCTTCGATGCGGGCCTCGATCACCTGGGGCAGACGTGGATCTGCCAGGACTTTTTTGACCAATTGCATGTTGGCGGCAGACTTGTCCAGACCCGCGATGGCTGAAAGATCGACCTCATGACGGCCAAAGGATCGTTTGACCCGTTCGGCGAGGGACGGGGCCAGATCGAAGATTTGGGAGATATCGCTGGTGATGTAGCGTCCCCCCATTGCCAATCGGGCGGAATGGACGAAATGATTCCCCTTGCGCAGCACGACACCGGTGGAGGCATGACCCAAATCGATGAAACAGGTGGTCGCATGACTGGAACTTTCGGGCGTTGAGACCGCCATGCTGGCCCCCACGGAAGAGGAAAGCAGATCTTCGACATCCAAACCGGCGTGCAATACGGCATCCAACACATGGTTGAAGGTTGATTGTTGGCAGGTGACCACGTGGAAGTGTCCTTCGAGGCGATGACCCGACAATCCCAGGGGATTTTTGACCTCTTTTTTATCGAGGAAAAATTTTTTCGGCAAAAGGTGAAGGACATGCTTGCCCACCTGCCGGCTGTGGCGGGTCGAATCCATCAATTGTTCCAGGTCCGACTCCATGACCTCGCCACCGGCGATGGGGATGATCCCCAAGGCGGAAAAAGATTCGATGTCCTTTGAGGACAACCCGATTCGCACCGCACGGACCTCTTCTCCCGCCATGTTTTCCGCCAGGGAAACCGCCTTGTGAATGGCCTGGCCGACCAGATCGAGGTCTACGATCATGCCATTGTTATCGATCCCCTGGGACGGCGTCACCCCGATACCGACGATCATTTGTTGCTGAAGATCCTCCGATATCCTGGCAATGACGCATTTGATCGTATGGGAACCACAGTCCAACCCGGCAATGAGATCGGAGTCATGATTGTCTGACATGGCAAGCCCCCTGGAGCGGTAAACACTAATCGACGGTCAAGAAATTCAACCAATGTGGAAAAACGACTTTACATGGAAACGCAAGTCAGGAACAGGGAGGGAGCAGGGCAATCGCATTTGAAACTGGCATGTATGAAAAACATTATCGAAAGAAAAAAGGGGGATCAAGGGATTGCCCCCAGGGTGTTGATCTTGTTCTTGAATTTAAACA
Source organism: Magnetococcales bacterium DCbin4 (assembly GCA_002753735.1). GTDB lineage: Bacteria > Pseudomonadota > Magnetococcia > Magnetococcales > UBA8363 > UBA8363. The sequence goes on along the minus strand of PEAN01000121.1, from coordinate 266 downwards.
AAAAGGTTCCCTTGCTTTAGTTTTTGACTTTGTTTCTAATTCTACTTTATTACATTCATTAACTGGAGAGGATGGCTGGCAATTTACTGATATACATAGGAATATTGAAAGAAAAAAGGGGGCTTAAGGGATTGCCCCCAGGACTTTGATTTTGTTTTTCACGCGCCATTTCACCCGAAGCAAGAGTTTCGCGTGGTTTTTGCGGGAATCTTGCTTGAGGCAGTAGCCCTGGTCCCGGCCTTTTCGCGGTTTTTGCGAAAAGGCCG
>PEAN01000120.1 GCA_002753735.1 Magnetococcales bacterium DCbin4 | reverse complement strand
AGAATTGCAGGTTTGTAGTGCCACTAGAAAAAATTCAATAGCATAAGCTATTGATTATAAATGAAATAAAAATGTGTGTGTTAAACTTGGGCTAAAGTTGACAGCGCATACCTTAAGACCTGACGTGGATAATCCCCTGGATCCCTACCCAATCATTCTCACCGTATCGATGCCTGCAAAAGCTCGTTGCGCGGACAAAAAAATTTTGAAGACCATCATGCATTCCATGATTTGCCGGATCATGCCACCAAGGGGCACGGCCACATTGACGAGGATCTTTTCCTTCTCACACCATCGCAGCCCCCTTCCCTGGCCCAAAAGGAGGTCGTCATTATTGAACAATGAATGGAATGGGTATGGTTTGCAACAGGAGCACCGTGGTAAAGTACAGAAATCACTTTCATGGGCGCAGACGAACACGGTTCGGTGACTCCACCCATTTGCCAATGAAGCACACGGATTGTGATTTGCTCCGACATGAACGTGGAGCGTTTTTCCTGACAAATGACGACTTGATCATGTCTCCATTATCCCCTGATGGCGGTCACGATGGCATTGCAACCGAGACGATCCTCAGCTCCCCCTACCAAAAATTCAGTTATTACTGAAAGTATTGTGTCACCATGTCTGGAACGGCGACGTTTCCTCGGGTGGTTGCTGGTCCTCTCCGTTGCCCCTCTGGCCCCTGTCCATGCCGCTTCCGATATCGTCACAAGGTATCCCTGGCTGAATGGCCTCATTGAGGAAGATGCTTTCGACCGTCGCTGGCTCAACGACCTCCTGGCACCCCTCACCCTTGATCAGCGCGTCATCAACCTGATGAACTCCCAGGCGGAAGCCAAGCCGTACCATCTTTACCGTCCCATATTCATCAACAATCAGCGCATCAACCGCGGTCGTCGTCGGGCCCAGACCCATGCGACGCTGTTGCAATCGGTGGAAAAGCGCTATCAGGTCCCAAATAAATTTGTGATGGCATTATGGGGTCTGGAATCAGATTATGGTGATTATCATGACGGTTTCAACGTACTCAGGTCATTGTTCACTCTGGCTACCGGCTATCCACGCCGTGCCGAATTTTTTCAACGCCAATTGCGCCATTTTTTGTTGTTGGCGCGTGAGGAAGGATGGGAGCCGAATAAAATTCAAGGTTCGTTTGCCGGTGCCATGGGCCAATGCCAGATGATTCCCGAAACCATGCGGCGTTATGCCGTCGATTTTGATGGCGATGGCCGGCGCGATTTGTATCACAGCGTTCCCGATGTTCTGGGCTCCATCGGTAATTATTTGCACAGCAATGGTTGGCAACACGATGGTTTATACATATTACGCCTTGACGCCGATCCCAATCTTGCATCATTGCAACAACAGTGGAACAAACAATGGCGTAGCTTGGCTGATTGGCGACAAAGCGGTGTCACCTTGCCGCTCCAGGCCCAACATCTGAACCCTGAAGAACCCGCCTCCCTGATCCGTTTGGTTTACAAGGATGGACCTGGGTTTCACCTGGTGTTTAATAATTTCAAGGTCATCACCACATGGAATCGTTCCAATCATTTTGCCATGGTCGCCAAAGAACTGGCTGACAAAATTCAACCTGATTGATGCAACAGGTGTTGATTCACCAGGAATGGGTCAAATCCAAGAAGATTATTAAGGAAAAAAAGGGAGCTTAAGGGACGGCCACGAGGTTTTGATCTCGGCTCTTTTAGCGTTCGATGTGGTTGAATTGTGGAACCATTGCAAAACAGTAACCATTTCTACTTTATTTAACGCCAGAAGAGCCAAAAACAAATGCGCCTCAACCGGGGATGGGCCATCCATCTCCCCTGATTTTCAGAATTCAAGGAAAACAGGCCATGGAGACCATTCGGCACATGATTGTTGGAGCCCCTGTTGGAGACTTGCATCTCGACGTACACGCTCCTTTTAACGACCAACTCCTCTCCAGGGTGGAAATGGTCGATTGGGCCAGTGTGGAGCGCGCATTGGACACGGCCCGGACACTGTTCCGTGATCGGAGCCGATGGCTTTCTCCGGCACGACGGATGGAAATCCTCGCCACCACGGCAGTCCTCATGGAACAGCAAGCGGAAGATCTGGCCCTGGTTGCAGCCAGGGAGGGGGGCAAACCCCTGATGGACTCCCGCGTCGAGGTGCAACGCGCCATCGACGGGGTGAAATCCTGCGTGGAAATCCTTCGCACCGACACCCCGGTGCCACCACCCATGAACCTGAATGCCGCCTCCGCGCAACGACTGGCCTTGGTGACGAGGGAACCCATTGGGCCAGTGCTGGCCATCAGCGCCTTCAACCATCCGCTTAACCTGATTGTTCATCAAGTAGCCCCTGCCTTGGCTGCCGGCTGTCCGGTGCTGGTAAAGCCGGCGGAAGACACCCCGCGATCCTGCTTCCGTTTTGTTTCACTGCTGCGGGAAGCGGGTCTGCCGGAAGAATGGTGTCAGGCTTTTCTGTGCGACAAGCAGGTAACGGGACGTCTGGTGGAAGATGCGCGCCTGGGGTTCCTCTCCTTCATCGGCAGCGCAGCGGTTGGATGGATGCTACGTGCGAAACTGGCCCCGGGCACCCGCTGCGCCCTGGAGCATGGTGGCGTTGCACCTGTGATCGTCGCACCGGACGCCGACCTCCAGGATACACTGCCACGGCTGATCAAGGGCGGGTTCTACCATGCAGGCCAGGTATGCGTCTCCGTACAACGCATCTTCGCCCACGAAAGCATGGCGTTTTCCCTGTCCGAGTCCCTTGCGCAACAGGCGCGATGCCTGGTGGTGGGAGATCCCACACAACCTGAAACCGAAATTGGACCACTGATTCGAAAAAAAGAGTTGCAGCGGGTGCATGAGTGGGTGACAGAGGCGATCAACGGCGGAGCCATGTGCTTGACGGGCGGTACCCCTGTTTCCTCCTCCTGTTATGCCCCCACCGTCCTTTTTAACCCGCCCCAAAAAGCCCAGGTCAGTACTCGTGAAATCTTCGGGCCGGTGGTGTGCGTCTATCCCTATGGAGAACTGGATGAAGCCATCGCCCGCGCCAACAGTCTCCCCTTCGCCTTTCAGGCTGCTGTATTCACCCGACAACTGGATGTCGCCATGCAAGCCAGTCGTACACTGGATGCCTCTGCGGTGATGATCAACGACCATACCGCCTTCCGGGTAGACTGGATGCCCTTCGCCGGGCTGCGCCAATCTGGTTTGGGAGTCGGCGGAATTCTTCATACCTTCCGGGAAATGCAGATCGAGAAAATGATCGTCATCCGTTCTCCGAAATTGTAGAAAGGTTTCATTGATTTCCTTCGGCACCGTTCACAACCATCCCCTGGAGCCGCCGCAGGGAGATTCCGGAACAAAGGGTGCCGCTCCTACCAGACGAAGATCACCCTGGAATTCAACGTCTCTTCTGCGTAACAGCGTGGACCGAGCGCCCGGATTCAGGGGGATTCGAGGACACCCTACCCATTTCCTTTATGGCTATGGATTTAATCAGTATCATCCCCCCGGGTTCATCTCCTGGTATCATCTCCCCGGATTCGTCCCCCGGATTGTGTGAAACATCCGGTTTTATTCTCTTCATGGCCGGGTAGTGTTTTATGGAGGGAGACGGGTTCCGTATGCAATCGTACTGCTTTCCCTCACCCATCGGCCGGTACCAGGACGGCAAGGAGTCTTTTGATGCAGGGCCGACTTGCCCGGGAAACCGCTTTGGCGCCCTCCTCGTTTGGGTGAACCTCGTTGTGGATGATGAGCGACTTTTCGCGTTCCGCCATCACCTCCATTCCACCGCAGGGACTCGTCAAAGTCGGTTGGCTCATGCGTCACACCCCCAAGAGGCGCAGTGCCTGCCATGGTTTGGCGGCGAGTTCCCTGTTGGCAGGGGCGATATCCTGGCATCCTGCCAACCTGAGCAGGCTCATGGCGAGATTGCGCAGGCACGCCATCATTTGAGGACCATGGCCGGTACGGATTTGGGAACGATCCTCGTCAAGTGTCGTCCTCTCCCACAGGCTATGAAGAGAAGAGCCAGAGGTGAGGCCCCGGTTCCGGCATGATCCAACCATCGGAACCAGATGAGCCAATTCCGGCATGCCTTGTATCGAGGCCAAATGCCGATTGACCCAGGCAATCTGTTGCTGCGTCAATTCGCACAGGTCTCGGAGCATGTGAGCAAACCGTTTGGCGTCCATGGAAATGCCTCCTGTTTCTTTAGCTTTCTTGAACAGTTAGATATCACAAACAGGATTTGGTGACATCGCCATCAGGTAAGCATTGAGCGCAGAACAAGTCCCCAGTCCCCTATTGGCTTGATCCAGGATATGTTCCTCGACCAGCTCATGGTTTTTCTCCATTTGGCCAATAACGGTATGGGTCATCCCTTTCATACGAGGTCGCATTCAAATGAGGAATCCAGGGTCAAATCCTTCGTCCAGGCGGCTGCCTCCATGGCAAGTCCCGCCCTGGTGGACCCGGAATTGACCACAACCGAACCAAAGGAGCAAACCGCCTGTGGCGTCTGCGACCTGATCACCCACGTCACCGAAACCTGTTTCAATCGTGGGACGGCGCTTTGCTTCAAGACCGCATGGTCGAGGAGGTGGTTGTCACCGTGATCGCTATGGTGTCACCAGATTCCGTGGTAGAGTGTATGAAGACATTTTTGTGGTTATCACGGCTTGGATGGAGTGGCCAACTTGATCATCCCTTCGGCATAGGGGAAAGACGATTGCCATGAATGCTAAAGTTAAAAAAATGCTTCATAACCCAGCAACCAGTGGCGTTCTAATCTTCATGGCGGCGGTTGCCGCCATGGTGGTTGAAAATTCCTCCTGGAGGATCCACTACGATGGCTTCCTGAATATTCCGGTCGTTATTCAGTTCGGTGATTTAAAGATTGCAAAACCCTTATTCCTGTGGATCAATGATGGGTTGATGGCGGTTTTTTTCCTTCTGGTTGGATTGGAACTGAAACGTGAATTTCTTGAGGGAGAACTTTCAAAACCTTCTAACGTCATCCTTCCCGTCATCGGCGCTGTCGGAGGCATCATTCTTCCCGCAGCCATTTATTCCCTATTGAACCGTGGAAACGCTGCAGCGCTTGAAGGTTGGGCCATTCCTACCGCCACTGATATCGCCTTCGCCTTGGGCATCCTGGCATTGCTGGGCCAACGCGTACCCGCTTCTTTGAAGCTGTTTCTTCTCACTCTGGCCATCGTTGATGACCTGGCCGCCATTATCATTATCGCTATTTTCTACACAAACGATCTTTCAGCAGGCTCCCTCATGATTGCCAGCATCGCCATGGGAACGCTCATTCTAATGAATCGATTGGGCATCAAGGGGATTTCCGGCTACATCCTGGTGGGAGCGATTCTTTGGGTAGCGGTGTTGAAGTCCGGGGTTCACGCCACCTTGGCCGGCGTGGCTCTGGGCTTTGTGATTCCTTTAAAAGGGGACCCTGGCGAACCCTCACCCCTGCACCAATTGGAACATGATCTGCACCCTGTTGTAAGCCTGGGGATCCTTCCCCTGTTCGCTTTCGCCAATGCAGGGGTCTCCTTGCAGGGACTTGGTCCTTCAGTTCTTCTGGATCCAGTTCCTTTGGGTATTACGCTGGGGCTGTTCCTTGGCAAGCAGATCGGTGTCTTTGGTTTTGTATGGGCCGCAATCAAAACCGGCCTCGCTAAAATTCCAGAAGGCTTCACCTTTGGCCAACTCTACGGTGTGGCGCTCCTTTGTGGCGTCGGGTTTACCATGTGTCTATTCATCAGCTCCCTGGCTTTCGAGCACAGTGGCGTAATGGTGATTTCAGGAGCACCAGATGCCGGAAGCGCCAGATTAGGCATTCTGGCTGGATCCATCCTCTCGGGAATCCTCGGATATCTCATTTTGTGGTCGGCCTTACCGAAGCCTCGGACCGAACGTTCCACTTCTGATCATACCTGACCCTCCTCACAACCGGGAATGGATATGGTATCGCTTGAACTGGGAAACGTTATATATCATTGTAGAAAAACAATATTTACCTAAACACCCATACTTACGGAAACATAGGGTCCGCATGGGTATCGACCGGTTTCAGAAAGAATTCACCGAGTAATCCAGTAATCCAGGGACACCTGATTGGTATTGTGTCACCGGATACACACCCCATGTCCATGAACATCCCTGAATCCAGTAAAAACAACTTTACCACTCAAAACATCGGCGGGCACTGTCAAATTGGCGAAGCCGAGATTTTCAGGAACTCCTCCCATTTAGACCCACCTTCAAACGATTTATTGTCAAAGCCAAATCGGTGGTGCCTGACCAATTACTCTTATGGCAATATGTATCACTGGCATTGTGTCCTCGGAGCCCCCCTGCGGAATTCCCCTGGCTTTGCTCGCCCCGTACATGATCGTCGCGATCCTGTACGGGCGGCATCTTGACGTGCTGACGGGGTGGGATTTGAAAAATCCGTTCCCCATGGAATAGCAAAGGGAGAAGTGGGGGTACAAGGTACGCATCCTCCAGAGGGAACGGGGCGAACCGTACCTGCCAGAGGTGTCCACGCCATTTCATACGAAAGTTGATGTGTCTGGTAAAACACCGATGCGCCTCGCCGATGGGCAAACACAAGCCATCCGCCACTTTCGGGACAACGATCAGATGCACATGGTTGGTCATCAAACAGTAGGCCCAGATCTCCACCTCAAAACGGTAGCACCCTCAACCATCAGATCGAGATAAACCTGATAATCCTGTTCTACAAAAAATGTCCGCCGTCTCCGATTGCCGCATTGGGTGATGTGATGCGGCAATCCAGGAGCAATAACACGAGCAAATCTGGCCATGGATCATGTTAACTTTTTCAAGCTGGAAAGGAAATGGATATGCTGTCCCTGGATTTCTGGATTTCTGGATTTCTGTCTATACTGTCTCTGGATTTCAATGTCAGCTAAATAATGAACGGCTCAGTAACACGGATTTTACATACAATGGATTACGACACGGTCCGGGTTTCGTTTTGGCTTTGATTTTTTTTTACGAAAGGTCTATCATCACGTTTATTTTTAACGTCTCTACCAACAATGTCGGCAGACAATCAATAGGGGCACACTATGAAGCGTTCCTTGGCAATCAGCATCATGATCTCTTCGCAGTTACTGGCGGGCAGTCTTTTTGCGGGGCCGAACCAGGATTTCACTCTGGTTAACAAGACCGGATACACACTTGATCAGGTCTATGTTTCTCCAGCCCATTCTGACGATTGGGAAGAAGATATCCTCGGCCGGGATACCATGGACGATGGCGAATCGGTACCCATCCATTTTTCTCGTAACGTCACAACCTGCGAGTGGGATTTGAAGGTGGTCTATTACGACGACAATTCCTCCGCCGTATGGTCCAACATCGACCTCTGCTCGGTGTCCAAAATCACCATCCGTTGGAACAAGAATTCCGGTGAAACAACCGCCCAGTATGATTGATCTCGTAATTCTGTGAATTCCGGGGACAAGGGGTGAATTCCGGGGACGAATTCCGGTAGAGTAGAGAACTGGCGTGCCAACTGTATGGGGACGGTAGCATGTTTTCCATATGGCTTTCGCCATGGGCGTAAGGTCGCCTCCCATGATCGCATTTCCAGTTCCCTCTCATCGAACCGGACGCGCGGATCCCCCGTATCCGGCTCTCGGATAAGACATCACGCTTTCGCACGCAGAAAATTACGTCGGTATTCTTGCAGAGAAACAAGCCCTGACTTCTGGTGTAGGTACCTGTCCGGGTGACGTGCCTTCCCGTCTCCTTTCTGCTTGTGTTTCCGACATAACCACTGGCGTAGCCGGGCTTTGGTGTGTTCTTCAACCGCACGATGTCCTTTGCGGACCAGACCCATGGAAAAATAGTTGGCCCAGCCTACAAGCATTCGATTCAAGTCCTTGACCAACTCCCCGGCGTCCCTGCTTTCCCATCGGCAATGGGTTTTATCGCTGATTACCATGAACGCATGTTGGACGCTTTTCTGGGACGGCCAAGTACCGTAAACGGCCTTCCCATTCTTCATGGTCGGAAAGCATCTTCCTATCGTGTATCCCAGAAAGTCAAAAGTCCCTTCCGGTATGCGGCATATGTGGGTCTTTTCTTCGTTTACCGTCAAGTCCAATCGCGTCATCATGGACCGCATGGCATCCATTGCAAAACCAGCGGTCCCATTGCAGCAGATGACAAGTCGAGTAGCGCAGGGGAATTGCACCCCCACGCTCTCACAGAACCGGACGTGAACGTCTCCGCTCATCCGGCTCCTATTGTCCA